>PGZT01000007.1:0-6041 GCA_002841455.1 Firmicutes bacterium HGW-Firmicutes-21
AAAAAGAAAAAAAGTAGAGCATAAACCAAAGAAATCCTATATAATGGAAATTGCGAAAAGACCATTAAGGAGGTTTTGGATATGCTCTACGCTAATAATATCGAAAAATTGTTAGGATTGCAAGGGGTGGAGATAAAAAATACGGAAGAAGTCAATGGGAAAATTATATTAAGTGTCGAGATGTACAAGCAAAAGCAGTTTTGCCCACGCTGCGGAGTAACAACCGGCAATGTTCATGATTACCGGGAACAGATGATAAAGGATGCTCCTGCTTTTGGTAAGCACTTTGTAATCAAGCTCCGAAAGCGTAGATACCACTGTTCGGCCTGCGGAAAACATTTCGCCGAGAAAAACGACTGGCTGCCGCGTTATCATCGAATGACAAACCGTCTTTCCGCTTATGTTATAGACAAGCTTAGGGAGACCAGAACATATGCTTCGGTTAGCCGTGAGGTCAACCTCTCAATAACGACAGTTATGAGGATTTTTGATCTGGTCAACTACTCACCGCAAACGCTTCCGGAAGTGATTGGCATTGACGAATTCAAAGGCAATACCGGTCGTGATAAATATCAATGCATAATAACAGATATAAAAAACGCTCGTGTGCTTGATATTCTGCCAACGAGGTACAAACACGAATTATATAGCTATTTCAAGGGTTTTGAACGATCAAACACTACTCACTTTGTCAGCGATATGTGGGATGCATACGAAGATATTGCAAGAACTTTCTTTAAAAAAGCAACCTTTATAGTTGATAAATATCATTACGCAAGACAGGTGTTCTGGGCGTTTGAATCCGTTAGAAAAGAGGAGCAGAAAAAGCATTGTAAAGACAACCGCTTGTTGTTCAAACGCTCTAAACGGTTACTCACAAAGCGGTACGAACTCCTAAAGCCGGATGAAAAGAAAACGGTGGATTATATTCTTTGTATAAGTGACCCGCTATTACACGCTCACAATTTGAAAGAGGATTTTTATAATATCCTAAAATGCAAAGACCGAGACACTGCTAAAAAAATGCTTTCCGATTGGATTCTCTACGCACAAGAAAGTGAAATACCTCGGTTTATCGAATGTACAAACACCTTCATTAATTGGTCTGACGGTATACTTAATTCATTCACTTGCTCCTATACAAACGGATTTACAGAAGGCTGTAATAACAAAATCAAGGTTCTCAAACGAACTGCATACGGTTATCGCAATTTTAAGCGTTTTAGAAACCGTATTCTCCACATTTTTTCGGATAAAAATATGCAAAAATCCGGAGCAGTTTAACACCACTTTATTTTAGGTTTTCTTTACCCCAACTATTGACATAGAGCCTAATTTTGTTTACTCCATGCTCTTATAGAAGTTTACGGTGTCGTCAAGTGCGCTCTGAGCAATGTCCGCCTTTGAATAATAAGTCGAGGTGAAGGTTCCCGGTATCTTTGAAGCAAGGTTCTGAAGCTCAACATCAAGTCCTCCCCATGCATATATAATACCAATATCACAACCGCGTGAGGCAAAAATCATATCCAGCATTTCATCCGATTCGTCATCTCTTATTCTCTGGTACTTGAGAGTTACATCGTAATATGCGGGATGTAAAACATTTTTACTTTCTGCTCCTATCGCTTCGAGAACAATACCTACAAATTCCAAATCCTTTGCGTTAACCGAGGTAGGTACTGCAAAGCAGGTGCTGACCCAGGGATTTATAAGACTGTGGTATTTTTGCTGATTCTCATCGAACATAGGCTTGGGAACAATACCAAAGTCATCCGTCATATCCTTTAGACTGTCTGTGGAAGAAACACTGGCAGAGAAAAATATACAACGACCCTCGATAAAAGGTCTTATTGTGAGCGTTGTTGGCCACTGTGCCTCGTTAAAATAGTCGTTTGCACTGATATAATGATTTTTGTCCTGTACAAGCTCAAGCATTTTATCCAGAACATTAACGGAACGGCTGTTATACATCGTCAATTGAGGGTAGCCGTCCGAACCCATCGAGCCGATTCTTTCCCCGGCGGAATAAAACAGTCCCCACATATCGTCAAGCTGTCCCGACCATCCCATGCTGTCCGCATAGGTTATTTTTCCGTCTTGATTTTCATCTATGCTAAAGGTCTTTGCCATTGCAAACGCCTTATCCATGGTCCACTTGTAGTCCCTCACAAGAGCATACGGATCCTCAAGCTCGTATTGTGCTATAAGATTTTTATTGAACATAAGAGCGGAGGTAGCCGCTTTGTTTATTATTCCTATATCACCGACGGTGAAATAGAGCTTATTGTTTATGGTAAGCTCTTCATTAAAGGTCTGGTCCCACCACGGCTGCGTCATATCAAGGTAGGGTATCTTGTTGTTAAGGTCGTACAGATAGCCGCCTGCCGCAAGAGTTGCGCCGTCATAAATACACGGAACAATGACCTGATAATTATCGGTGCCTGCGGTAATGTTGTTTCTGACCGTATCGGCAAAGATACTGTTCTTGCGTCTTGCATCGAATATGTATACTTCTTTTATTTCTATATTAAGGAGCTCCTCTACAAGACGATTCCTCTCTTTTATGGCAGTGTTTACTCTATCGGACATTTTCTCTTCACCGCCGTCAGAATAGTCGTTATACACAATCTCGGATTCGTGAGCGGCATTAACTCCGCAGGTCAGAAAGGTAAAGGTCCTTCCGTTGTAATTAAGGTTCTCCGGAATGCTCGCAAAATACTTACCATCCTTAAAGTTCGTCGATTCGGAAACCTCGGCACTGCTCTCGTCGCCAGTCTCTGTTTTACAGGAAGTAAGCAGTGTTGCGCCTAATAAAATTAACACTAAGGTCAGACAAATAATCTTTTTCACATTAAACTCCGTTTCTCCGGCGATTAAAAATTTACCAAACCATCTGTCGCCGGACAAACGATTCCCTGTGAGCAGAACACGCCATTTTAAAAAAGAGATGAACAAATTCTACCCATAATCTTTTAAACAGATATTATATTTATAACACACATATATATATTTTACAAGTGCTTTACTGAAAATTCGCACTATATGTAATAAGTATTTCTGTATTTTCCGGCTAAGGGAAAAAAGCCCAATATTCCTGTTGATTTATTAACCTAATTAGTATATAATTATTTAGATATTATCCCGTCTGACAACATTAGAAAGGACACATAAAGACATTATGGAAGTGAAAACATCCGGTTTTTTGCCTATAAAAACGCATTTTTATAAATATCGTTATTTTTATCTTGTTTTAGCGGCAGTTTCCTCGATATATGTTTTCCCTCTGCTTTTCGTACAGATGCCGACCGGACACGATGTGTGGTTTCATATGACACGCATAGACGGGCTTGCCGGAGAGCTTGAGCTTGGTAACCTTCCCGCAAGAATATATTCAACCGTCTATTATGACTTCGGTTATGCGGCTCCCCTCTTTTACGGCGACTGGCTATTGTATTTCCCCGCTTTTTTGGTTGTAAACGGTGTCAGTGTTGTTGTGGCTTACAAGACCTTTATAATGAGCTGTGCGGTACTGACTGCGTTATCTATGTACTTTTCCGCTCAGATAATTTTAAAGGATAAAAAAGCAGCCTGCGTAACCGCTGTTCTTTACAGCCTTTCCACCTATTTGGCGACCGATGCCTTTGTCAGACACGCAAACGGCGAAATGCAGAGCTTTATATTCATTCCTATTGCGTTAGCCGGTCTGTACGACATCATTCGCGGCGAGGGAAAGCGCTGGCTGCTGCTGCCGCTCGGACTCTGCGGCGTTTTGGTCACACACACCCTGACCGCATTTATGACGGTTGTGTTTCTTGCTCTTTTTGCGTTGATGTTCTTAACCGAGTTTATAGAGAAGCCAAAAAAGCTGCTCTATATCGCAGCTTCTGCCGTGGTGTTCTTTTTGCTCTCGGCGTCCTTTATATTTCCGATGATCGAGCAGCTGTCATCTAATAAATTTTGGGCGACAGACGGCACAAGCGCCGATTATTTTGGCACTCTTAAAACACGCTCGATGCAGAGCATTTATAGCTTATTTTCGACCTTCAACTCCACATCCGAGGTTGACGGGCAGAAATATTTTATACCGCAGGGAGTCGGGCTTGTATTTCCTGTATTGATCGGCTGGCGTATCGCTTATTTTAAAAAAACCCGCTCTGCCGATGGTGCGGTATTCCTCACACTTGCTATATTCTCTCTCATCCTTACCAGCAGGTTTTTCCCGTGGGGAGATTTTCAAAGCGAGCTTGGGACACTGCAATTCCCATGGAGAATAATGCTTTTTGCCACCGTGTTTATCGCTCTGTTCGGCGGTGTAATGACCAAAAAGCTAAACGCTACAAGAAATATATCTATTTTCCTCTCAATTATAACCGTCGTCGCTTTTTATTCGGTAACGAACACATTATATTACAAATACAAGGATGTCTATGTTCTCGCTTCAAACGGTGAGGAAAAAATCTATAATTATACCAATAATATAGGTCTGGGTGAATATCTGCCCTCCGGAACCGTTAAAACACAGCTCTTAAACAACGGCAGAATAGTTCGTTCCAGCTCATATATCAACAAATCCTATCCGGAAAGAATTGACGGTGTATTTACTATGTATTTCGACGATAACAGAGGCGACGATACATATATCGATGTTCCTCTTTTAATGTATAAGGGGTATCGGGCGACTCTTGAAACGGATAAAATAACAAAGGAGCTTCCGGTTACATACGGCAACAATAATGTAGTCCGTGTTTATATCGGTGACGCAGACTCCGGCACCTTAAGAGTTTGGTATGACGGGACTCCTATACAAAAATGGTCGTTTGCGGTTACTATCCTGTCCTTCGGCGGTGTTTTGGCATATTATATTATATTGTACAAAAAACGCAAAAAGGAGGGGGAGGCTATCCCTCCCCTTACCGATATTTCGGAATTGATAAACAAATAACCCTACCCTGCGTTTTTGCTTATATTATAATCCCGCAGCTCATCAAGCGTACCGAAGCGGTAGCCCTGTTCCTTCAACTCGTCTATCACCTCGCTGAGGATCGCAGCGTTGGTTGCCGAGTTAGGATGCAGCAGCATAACCATTCCGTTATGAACATTGTCCAGAATCTTCTTCTTTGCCCATTCGGGTTCCTTTTGGTTATCGTTATCCCAATCGTGATAGGCAAACGACCAAAAGGTCGGATAATAACCCGCTTCATAGCTGTACTTTAAATTTTGCTCCGAGAATCTGCCCGATGGCGGTCGGTAGTATTTTGCCATCTCCTTGCCCGTGTATTCGGTATACAACGCTTCAAGGTCTGTCAGCTCCTTGAGGAAGGCGGCTTTGTCGGTTACCTTCGACATATCCCTGTGCGAATAGGTGTGGTTTGCGACAATGTGCCCATCCTCAATCATCCTTTTGACAACATCCGTGCTCTTTAAAATCAGATGCGGCAGAATAAAAAATGCGCCCGGGACATTCTGCTCCTTTAATATATCGAGTATCTTCAATACATTCTCGTTTATATACCCCGAGTCGAAGGTAAGATAAACAACCTTTTCGTCGGGCGAGCCTAACGAAAGAGTGCCGTATTTATTGGGAAAATCCTTGTTCTCGAAAATAATCGGCTGAGTGTGATTGTCGTTTTGCTTAAAATACCAGTCGTAGCCTTTTGTCTCGCTGTGCGCCGAGACTGTTTGCGGCATTAACAGCAGTAGCAGGAATATAAATATTATAGTTTTTTTGATAGTGTTCACCACCTCTTTACCGTTATTATTCGCCAAAAGCGAGTAAAATAAATTAGAAAATATTACAAAAAACAGCGAAAGGCAAGGAAGTTAATCAATGAATATTCGAGAGGAATCGCTTAAGAAGCATTATGAATGGCAGGGAAAGATAGAAATAAAGGCACGCACCGGAGCAAAAAGCCGTGAGGCGCTGTCGCTCGCCTACACTCCGGGAGTCGCCGAGCCCTGTCTTGAGATACAAAAGGATATAAACAAGTCCTACGAGCTTACCCGCCGCTGGAACACGGTTGCAATCGTTACCGACGGAACCG
>PGZT01000007.1:6050-50142 GCA_002841455.1 Firmicutes bacterium HGW-Firmicutes-21
CCGCCGTTCTCGGCTTGGGCGACATCGGTCCGGAGGCAGGGATGCCCGTTATGGAGGGTAAAGCGTTATTGTTTAAGGAGTTCGGCGGTGTCGACGCCATTCCTCTCTGCATTCGTTCCAAGGATGTGGACGAAATAGTAAATACCGTTAAGCTGCTCTGCGGCAGCTTTGGAGGAGTAAACCTTGAGGATATTTCCGCCCCCCGTTGCTTTGAGATTGAAAAACGCCTTATAGACGAGTGCGATATACCTATTTTCCATGACGACCAGCACGGAACCGCCGTTGTTGTTACCGCCGCAATGATAAATGCCTGCCGTTTTACCAAAAGGAATGTAAACGACCTTACGGTAGTTATTAACGGTGCGGGCGCTGCCGGCTGTGCAATCGGCAAAATGCTGCTTGACCTGGGAGTAAAGGACATTATATATTGCGACCGCAAGGGAATCGTATATGCCGGCAGACAATGCAACGACAGCTCGAAAGAGGAGATGGCGAGGTCCAGCAACAAGCGGAACATACAGGGCACTCTTGCCGATGCCGTTAGGGGCAGTGATGTGTTCATAGGAGTTTCTGCGGCGGATGTGCTGAGCGAGGATATGGTTCGCAGTATGACTCCCGAACCCATAATTTTTGCTATGGCTAACCCTAACCCCGAGATATTACCCGACAAGGCGCTTGCCGCAGGTGCAAGTGTGGTGGGAACGGGCAGGAGCGATTTCCCAAACCAGATAAACAATGTACTTGCCTTCCCCGGAATATTCAGAGGAACGCTTGATGCGAGAGCAAAGAAGATAACCGAGGAGATGAAGCTTGCGGCGGCAAAGGCTATTGCCGATATTATCCCCGAGAACGAGCTGACCGCCGACAAAATTATACCCGATGCGTTTGACGAACGGGTATGCCCCGCCGTTGCGCTTGCCGTATTCCTTGCCGCAAAGGGTAACGAAAAATAGCTTCTTATAACATATATGAAAGGGGACGACCTTAACCGATGATTATTTGTGTGCCGAACGCACCGCTGTATGCGGCTCCCGATTTAAAGAGCGAGCATATCGACGAGGCATTGTTCGGTATGGGCTGCACCGTTTTGGATACGGTTAGCGGGTTTTATAAAATAAGGATGTTTTACGGTTACGAGGGTTATATCGAGAAGCCTTTTATCTGCGAGCCGCTCCATAAGCCGAACATGATGGTTTCCGTCCCCTTTTCCGATCTGCTGCCCGAGGGGAGGAATTTCTACCGTCCGGTAATGACGCTTCCGCAGGGCTCTCTTGTGGATGTTGGGTTCTCCGAGCAGTTCGAGAGGTACGGCTTTGTTGTCCTCCCCAATAAAAGGGTGTATTATATGCATAAAAAGCACATTAAGCCGCTGCCCGATGCGGCGGTCGCAAAAAACAACGAGACCGCTCTGCGTAGCTGTATAACCGCCGCGGCACTCTCCTATTTAGGCACGCAATACCGATGGGGAGGTAAAACTCACTGCGGAATCGACTGCTCCGGGCTCGCTTTTATGGCTTATTATTTAAACGGGGTTATTATTTACAGGGATGCGGTTATTGAGAAATCGCCCGATATACGAGAAATTCCGTTTTCCGAAGCAAGGTCGGGCGACCTTTTATACTTCCCCGGGCATATGGCTGTTTACCTCGGCAACGATAAATATATCCACGCCTCCGCAAAGGAGGGGCTTGTATGTATTTTCAGCTTTAATCCCAAAGACGAGAATTATGACGAATATCTTGCAAATAATTTATTACATACGGGAACAATATTTAAATGAGCAATGTTTTTGTACCAAAGAGCGAAATTGAAAAGCAAAAGGAGATAGCCGCCGGGCTGCATAACGCAACCGTAAACAAAAAGGCTTGCGTTCAGACCTACGGCTGCCAGCAAAATGTTGCGGACAGCGAGCGGATTGCAGGCGCATTGAGGTTATGCGGATATGAGCTTACGACCGATACCTCACAGGCGGATGTTGTTATAATCAACACCTGCGCAATCAGGGAGCACGCCGAGCTGCGGGTATTGTCCGGCACGGGACAGCTCAAAAAGCAAAAGGAAAAGAACAGGGATATGCTAATCGGTATCTGCGGATGCATGGCACAGGAGAAGCACCGCCGTGAGCAGATAAAAAGGAGCTATCCTTATGTTGATTTTATTTTCGGAACAGATATGCACCACCGTCTTCCCGAGATAATCCGCTCCGCACTGTCGTCGAAAAAAAGAGTCTCTTTTGTAACGGAGGTTCCGCATAACGAGTTCGGTGTTATCAGCGAGGATATGCCCGTTTTGCGTGAGAGCAGCTACAAGACCGGTGTTTCGATTATGTACGGCTGTAACAATTTTTGCAGCTATTGCGTGGTTCCTCATGTCAGGGGCAGAGAACGCAGCCGTTCCTATGACGACATTTTAAACGAAGTAAACACGCTTGTTAAAAACGGCTATAAGGATATTACTCTTTTGGGGCAGAATGTAAACTCATATAACGGAGAGCTGTCCTTCCCCGGTCTTTTAGCGGATATAGCCGCCATTCCCGGTGATTTCTGGGTGCGGTTTATGACCAGCCACCCAAAGGATGCGTCGGACGAGCTAATAAATGTAATGGCGGAGAACGAGAAGATAGCACGGCACTTTCATCTGCCCTTTCAGGCAGGGAACGACCGTATTCTTTCACTTATGAACCGAGGGTATTCCAAACAGCAATATATTGAAAAAGCATTGAATATAAAAGAAAAGGTTAAGGGCATTTCTCTTTCGACCGATGTTATATGCGGCTTCCCTACAGAGAGCGAGAGCGACTTTTTGGATACTCTCGATGTGGTGAGAAGTGTCGGCTTTGATATGATATACAGCTTTGTATATTCGCCCCGAGAGGGTACACCCGCCGCTGTTATGGAGGGGCAGGTTCCTCACGAGGAAAAGGTACGCCGCTTTAATGCGCTTACCGAGCTGCAAAACGAAACGGCTCTTAAAAACAACGAGGTCTTTGTGGGGCAAACCCTAAAGGTATTGTCCGACGGAAGCGAAAACGATGCGTACATCGGACGCAGCAGCCAAAATAAGATTGTTGCCTTCGATAAGCCGGTACGGGAAGGCGTTTTTACGAATGTATTAATCGAAAAAGCACAGCCGTATGCTCTTGTGGGTAAGGTTACAGACTAAAATAAAAACAGCATTTATGAAAGGAAAAACACATGAACGACAGACTGAAGGCATCCTTTGAGGAATTTTTATCCCAGCTTGACAGCGACGCAGACATTGCCGAGTACAGAGCGGCAAAAGAGGTATATGAGAACGATAGCTTTGTCGTAACAAAAATCAACGAATATAATGTTCAAAACTCCCTTCTCGAGCAGGAGAACGCCAAGGCGGACATGGACACACTGCTTATCGAGAGCCTAAAAAAGAGGATAGACGAGCTTTATAACGAGATTACAGAGAGCGCTTCCATGAAGCGTATGACAGCCGCTGAGGAAAAGATGGGCATAATCTTCTCGGAGATTAATATGGGCTTGCAAAGCATTATAAATCCTGACGCAGAGGGCGGTGGCTGCGGCGGAGGCTGTTCCTCCTGCAGCGGCTGCCATTAGAGCATTATAATTGTCGATTGTGAATCTTCGGGGACGCAATCGAGTTTATTCGGAGGTGGTACGAGTTGGCTCTTTCTCCTATGATGGTTCAATATAAGCGTATTAAAGAGGAGCATTCCGATTGTATCCTTATGTTCAGGCTCGGCGATTTTTACGAGATGTTCTTTGAGGATGCAAAAACGGCCTCCCGAGAGCTTGAGCTTGTTCTGACGGGCAGAGACTGCGGCGAGGATGAGCGAGCGCCCATGTGCGGAGTGCCCTTCCACGCCGCCGACGGATATGTTACAAAGTTGATTTCCAAGGGTTACCGTGTCGCAATCTGCGAGCAGTTAGAGAACCCCGCCATGGTCAAGGGAATAGTAAAACGGGATGTAGTGCGTATAATTTCGCCCGGAACGGTAACGGAGGGCGGTTTTTTAACCGAAAACGAGAACAACTATATATGCTCGCTCTACTGCGAGAGCAACATTTACGGAGTCGCCTTTGCCGATATTTCAACGGGCGAGATAACCGCAACAGAGCTTTTGGGAGAGGATGCCACAGAGCGGCTCCTTTCCGAAGCCGCCGCCTTTTCCCCCAGCGAGGTTATTACCGTTGCGGAGGGCATGGAGAAGCTAAAAAGAACCTTTTCCGACCGCTTTAATTCGCTTATCACCCTTGTCGATGGTGATACCTTCCTGTCAGAAAACGCAAAAAAACAAATCACGGAGCAATACGGCGGCGATTGGGAGAGCAAATACGGTGCAGCCGCTTCTTCCCTTGCCGTAAACGCAGTCGGAGCGTTGCTCGCCTACATCAAAAGAACACAAAAAACGGACATCAGCTACCTGCGTAACCTGACATTTTATTCCTCCGATGCCTTTCTCGGTATAGACAGCTTCTCCCGCCGTAATCTTGAGCTGACCGCAAGTATCCGTAACGGTGAAAAAAAGGGCAGTCTGCTCTGGGTTATCGATAAAACAAAAACGGCACTCGGCGCCCGCTTACTGCGTAAATGGATAGACAAGCCGCTGCTGAGCTGCAACGCAATAAAGCTGAGGCAAAACGCCGTAAGGGAGCTGTTTGAGGACAGCATAGCAAGAGAGGAAATAACCCGTTTACTTCGTGATACGGTGGATATAGAACGGCTCTGCACCCGTTTGGTGTTCGGCAGTGCAAACGCACGGGATTTAAAGGCGCTTGAAGCTACTATTAGGCTTTTACCGAGCATAAAAGAGAAGCTCGGTATATTCGGCAGTGTAATGCTCGGGGACATATTCGGTCAGCTTGACACACTTGACGACATCGGTGAAAGCATCGGCAGAACCATTGCGGACGAGCCGCCCGTTTCACTGAGAGAGGGCGGAATAATAAAAAGCGGCTGCAACGGCTCTGTGGACGAGCTGCGTGCGATGATGACCGACGGAAAGACATGGATAAGCAAAATAGAGGCAACCGAAAAGGAAAAAACGGGTATCCGCACCCTTAAAATAGGCTACAACAAGATTTTCGGCTATTACATAGAGGTATCAAAATCGTTTATCGGGCAGGTTCCGCCCGATTATATACGCCGCCAGACGCTTGCGGGCTGCGAGCGGTATGTTACCGAGGAATTGAAGGATATAGAGAGCCGTGTCATCGGCGCAAAGGACAGGGTATGCGCTTTGGAATACGAGCTTTTCTCGTCGCTTCGTGATTACATATTAAAGGCCCTGACACGAATACAAAGCACCGCCTCGGCGGTGGCAAGCCTTGATGTATTGGCATCTCTCGCAACCGCCGCAAGAGAATATGGCTACACCTGCCCCGAGGTGGATTATTCCGATAAAATCCTTTTAAAGGACAGCCGTCACCCTGTTGTGGAGAAGTTTCTGAGAGACAGCTATTTTGTACCGAACGACTGCATTCTCGACTGTGTAAATAACCGCCTTATGCTGATAACGGGACCGAATATGGCGGGTAAATCCACCTATATGCGTCAGGTCGCCCTTTGCGTGCTGCTTGCGCAGATAGGCTCGTTTGTCCCTGCGGCGGAGGCAAGAATCGGCGTTGTCGATCGTATTTTTACCCGTGTGGGAGCGTCGGATGACCTCACCTCGGGCAGCTCTACCTTTATGCTGGAGATGAACGAGGTAGCGGAGATACTCAAAAACGCAACAAAAAAGAGCCTTATCATATATGATGAGATAGGCAGAGGAACCTCCACCTACGACGGAATGAGCATAGCAAAGGCTGTTGTTGAATACACCTGTAAAAAAATAGGAGCGAAAACGCTTTTCGCCACCCATTATCACGAGCTGACAGAGCTGGAGAATGAACTGAATGGCGTGGTTAATTACAATATCGCCGCAAAAAAGCGTGGGGACGATATTATATTTTTACGCAAGATTGTTAAGGGTGCAGCCGACGACAGCTACGGAATCGAGGTTGCTCTGCTTGCAGGCGTTCCGAGCGGTGTTGTTACAAGAGCAAAGCAGATATTGGCATCCCTTGACGGAAGCGACAAGGGTGCTCTTAAACCGGGCAAAGCAAAAAAACCTTCGGAGGACGATAATATCTCCTTTGAGGACATAGCCGCAGCCGGCATAAAGGAAAAGCTTAAGCACACAGACATAAATACGCTCACACCGTATGAAGCGTTGTCGCTGCTGTACGAGTTGAAGAAAATGGTTGAATAGATTGCTTAATAGATTATAGAAAGCGAGGAAAATAATCATGCGTTATTTTCGCAAGATTTTAGGCAAGTACATATACCTTTCCCCTATAAATGTAGATGATGTTGAAATCTACACAAAGTGGCTCAATGACAAGGAAGTCAGCGGTAATTTAGGCAACTTCAAACATATTATCAGTACCTTTAGTGAGCAAAAAACTCTGGAAAGAATGTCTTCTGAAGGATATAACTTTTCCATTGTTGGTTCTGAAGATGATGTTTTAATCGGCAACATCAGTCTTAATCAAGTAGATAATATCAACCGCAGTGCAACTGTAGGACTATTTATTGGCGAGGCAGAAAACCGCTGCAAGGGTTACGGTTCGGAAGCGCTTTGTCTAATATTGAATTTCGGTTTCAATACGCTTAACCTACACAATATTATGTTGAAAGTACATGCGGATAACGAGCAGGCTATCGCTTGTTATAAAAAAGCGGGCTTTCGGGAGTTCGGACGCCGTCACGAGGCAAAATTTAAGGACGGTAATTATATTGATATTATACACATGGAGATTTTAGACAGCAGTTTCAACGTCAAACATGTATAATATTTTTTAAAAGCGAGGACTTATTGTATGGATAAGCTATACTTAATGGCAAAGGGTACTAACAAGCGTTTTCCCAAAGGCAATGAGCCGTTCCAGATGGCAACCCGCTTACTTGAGGAGTGCGGAGAGGTCGCTAAGGAGATCGCTTTATGGGAGGATACCGGAATAAAGAAGCTGAAGCACGGCGAGCCGAAAAAGGACAATCTGGCAAACGAGATTCGGCAGTCTATACAGGTTTTAATGCAAATCGCAATTTATTACAATGTCGAAGCCGAGCTTGAAGCAAGGATCGAAAAATCATTATGCCAGATGCGAGAAGAAGGACTGATAGATTAAAACAAGGCGGGTGAACGGACATGGGCATAATCAATATTCTTGATACACAAACAGCAAATATGATTGCCGCCGGAGAAGTGGTTGACCGTCCTGCCTCCGCACTGAAAGAGCTTATCGAAAACTCGGTGGACGCAGGAGCGACCTCCATATGCATTGAGATAAAGGGCGGCGGCAGAGGTTTTATGCGCATAACCGATAACGGAAGCGGTTTTGCACGGGACGATATGCCCAAAGCACTGCTCCGACATGCAACGAGTAAAATAAAAACGGGTTCCGACCTTGACGGCGTTATGACACTTGGCTTCAGGGGTGAGGCTCTTGCGGCAATAAGCTCCGTTTCGAGAATAGAAATAATATCCAGACGCAAAGAGGACGAGCTTGGCACACGGCTAACGGGAGACGAAAACGGCATTGTTATGGAGGACACGGGCTGTCCGAGCGGAACAACGGTTATTATACGGGATTTATTCTACAATCTGCCGGCAAGGCACAAGTTTCTCAAGCGGGATTCCGCAGAAGCTGCCGCTGCCGCTGCGGTTACCGAGCGGATCGCTCTCTCCCATCCCGAAATCGCTTTTTCCTTTACGAGCGAGGGCGAGAAAAAGTTCTTCACAGTCGGCGACGGCAACCTGTTGTCGGCGATTTATTCCGTTTACGGCAGAGGTCTTGCCAACGGCTTAAAGGAAATTAACTACGAGATAGACGGAGTATCTGCGAGGGGCTTTGTAACAACACCTGACAACGCACGGGGAAGCCGCTCGCTGCAGATCTTCTTTGTGAACGGGCGTTTTGTCCGCTCAAAAACGGTTATGGCGGCGCTTGAGGAAGCATTTCGCTCTTATCTCCCTCATGGGAAATATCCTGCAGGTATAATAAATATAACTCTTAATGTAAAGAATACCGATGTAAATGTACACCCCGCAAAGCTGGAGATAAAGTTTACGGACGAGAGGAAAATATTTGATGCGGTTTATTATGCCGTAAAGAATATGCTAACCCAACCCGAGCATATGCCCCCTAAGGAGTCGGAAAAGCAGCACAACCACACCAACCCTGTATATATACATCCCTCTCCGCCAAAAAACAGCGAGGGAAATGTTATCGGCTACGAGGTGTTTAAGCCTGATACTGGCGAGGAGGATTTGCCCGTAATCAATCTTACCACCGACAGCACAATGATTTTAAAAAGCCCTCTGACAGAGCTTACTCCGGAGGAAAAGAAGGCTTATAAAGATAGTAAGCCCACGGAAACGGTTCTGTTTGCCGAGGAAAAGTCGTATAGAATAATCGGTGAAGCATATAACGCATATATTTTTGCGGAGCTTGACGACAAGATCCTTGTTATCGACAAACATGCCGCCCACGAGAGGGTTTTATACGAGGAGCTGACCGATAAAAAGCAGGTGGTCGCCCAGCAGCTCTTAGAGGGCATAACCGTTACACTGCCACGGGAGCAATCGGATATATTGTCCGCAAACCTTGAATATTTAGGGCAGTACGGCTTTGTTGCCGAGCCCTTCGGTGCCGACACGCTAATTATCCGGGCGGTTCCGTCGGTGCTGTCAAACACCGAAAACATAGAGAGCCTTTTTGAGGCTTTCGCCGCAAAATTATCGGAGGGTAACGCTCTTTCCTTTACCGAGCGGGTTGACAGGGCTTTGTTTACGGTCGCCTGTAAGGCGGCAATGAAGGCGGGACAAAAAAACCACTCTGTACATAACGAATGGCTTGTGGAAAGGCTGCTGACAGGCGGTGATATTCGATATTGTCCGCACGGCAGACCGGTTATAAAAATCCTTTCAAAGCGAGAGATAGAGCGTTTTTTTGACAGGTAAGAATGTTCATAATTAATGTTTATATATTGGATATTAAGGAGTAATTTAATGAATATAGCAGTATTTGCATCTCATAACGGGTCGGATTTACAAGCGATTATTGATGGATGTAAAGGTTTTATGAATACTTCTGTGCTTGCAGTAATCAGCAACAACCGAGATGCGTTTGCTCTGGAGCGGGCTAGGAAACACAACATAAATTCATACCATATAAGTGAAAAAATTTTACCTGATCCAAATGATATTAATAATGAAATAATGCGAATTCTGGAAATAAATAAGATTGATGTTATTTTTTTAGCTGGTTACCTAAAAAAATTAGGGCAACCCATTATACAAAAATATAAAGGTCGTATATTTAATATACACCCTGCTCTTTTACCTAAATTCGGAGGTAAAGGAATGTATGGAATTAATGTGCATAAAGCTGTGATTGAAGCGGGAGAAATATATTCCGGAATTACAGTTCACCGAGTAGATGAAGAATATGACAATGGTGAGATTGTTGCGCAAACAAAAGTCGATGTTTTAAATAATGATACTGCCGATTCATTAGCCGACAGGATTTTAGAGAAAGAACATACTTTTCTGGTTGAAATATTATCCGACATCATTAACGGAAAAATCAAGCTTGAATAAGCTTTGTCTGTATATATAAAATAATACTGAAAGATACGGTTTGATAAATGAGCTTCACACTGATAAAACAAGACGGCGGGGCAAGAAGGGGAGCGTTTGACACCGTTCACGGAACAATACAGACGCCCGTTTTTATGAATGTAGGTACCTCGGCGGCGATTAAGGGCGGCATTTCCTCTCTTGATCTAAAAAACCTGAAGTGTCAGGTTGAGCTGTCGAACACCTACCACCTGCATGTTCGCCCGGGTGAGGATATAATATATAATACAGGCGGGATACACAGATTTATCAACTGGGATAAGCCCGTTTTAACCGACAGCGGCGGCTTCCAGGTTTTCTCGCTCGCAAAGCTCCGCAACATAACGGAGGAAGGCGTTACCTTTGCTTCGCATTTCGACGGTAAAAGGATTTTTATGAGCCCCGAGGTGAGTATGCAGATACAATCCAGCCTTGCCTCAACCATTGCGATGGCGTTTGACGAATGTCCCTCGTCGGTTGCCGACCACAGCTATATCAAGGCGTCCTGCGACCGTACCTATCGCTGGTTGGTGCGTTGTATGGACGAGATGGACAGGCTCAACGCACTTCCCGAGACCATAAACAAACAACAAATTTTGTTCGGTATCGGTCAGGGCGGAGTATATGACGACCTGCGTATCGAGCATATGCAGAGGATTACCGAGCTTGAGCTGGACGGTTTTGCTCTGGGAGGACTTGCCGTCGGTGAGACTGCGGAGGTTATGTACCGTGTTATCGAGGTTACAGAGCCGTATATGCCAAAGGACAAGCCCCGTTATTTGATGGGAGTGGGTACCCCGATTAATCTATTGGAATCGATCGACCGTGGAATCGACTTTTTTGATTGTGTTATGCCCTCCCGAAACGGTAGACACGGAAACCTCTTTACAAGCACCGGTTACCTTAATGTTATAAACGAGAAGTTCAAATACGACGACCGCCCGATAGACGAGAACTGCGGCTGCGAGGCGTGCAGGAATTATTCGAGAGCCTATGTACGCCATCTGTTTAAGGCAAAGGAAATGCTCGCAATGCGGCTTGCGGTGCTGCATAACCTGTATTTTTATAATAACCTTATGGAGGAAGTCCGTTCTGCGATAGATAACGGCTGTTATTCAAGCTTCAAAAAGGAAAAGATTGAGATTTTTTCCCAAAGGGTTTAAATAAATCAAAAAAACAGGTGCTTACGCATCTGTTTTTTATAAATTAATCTTGATTCAATTCAAATCTATAAGCTTTGCTGTTATACCTTTAAGGTTGTTTAAATCCTCTACCAATTGCTCAATATCCTTTTTCTCGCCGCAGGGCTGCAGCACAATAAGTCCGTCGTTTGAGCAGGAATCCTCACTTGCTTCATGCAGACCTAAACGCGTTTTTATCTTACATCCGTTTTGGGTCAATACCTCTTGAAATTTCAAGGCGTTGCTAACCCTGTTGTCCATCCTGATGCCAATAACATAATAACAAGACATCGATTTACCTCCTTATGTGGGTTTTTACTATCATTATTCCGTTGCTTTGGATTATTATTTAAAACATCGGGTGGATGCAAAAGCATCCACCCATTTAAACTATTATTAAAGCACTATTTCCTTGTTCTGTTCGCTGGAGTCGTACATAGCCTGCATCATTTTTGCGGTAACTATAACCGTATCGATGTGCGAGGGCAGCTTTTCGCCCGTTCTTATACAGCGAAGGAAGCCGTCGATCTCCTCCTGGAACATCTGCTTCTGCGGGAACTTAGGCTTTAGGCTGACAAGTCCGCCTGCTGCGGTTGTGTAAACGGTGAAATCGCCGCCATAATTAAGACGGGCGCCCGCTTTTGTACCGATAAAGTCGATATAGGACTCTGCAACGCCGATATTCTGCGCCCATGCGCCGTTTAAGGTGATGGTTGGACCGTCTGTGCGTACGAATCCGGTTACGAAATCATCAACATCATATGTGCCGTTGATATCCTTTGTGTCCTCCGCCCACATGCCCTCATAAACATAGTTCTTCATGTCCACGCCAAGCTTTGAGAACGCCTTTGAGGAAACCGTCCTCGGTGTCGGGTCGCCTGTGCAATACATTACTATATCAAGGTAATGAACACCCCAATCTATAAGAACGCCGCCGCCGGCAATTTCTTTTGTGGTAAATGCACCGCCGAGTCCGGGAATGGAACGCTGTGATCTGAAGCATGCGTAAACATGGTAAATCTCACCGAGGTCGCCGTTCTGAATCATCTCACGGAGCTTGTTTACCGCCGGATTAAAACGGTTTACGACACCAATGTTAAGCACCTTGCCCGACTCATGCTGAGCGTCCTGCATTGCCTTAGCCTCAGAGAATATTCTTGCCGCCGGCTTCTCGCAGAGTACATTCTTGCCCGCTTTCAGGCAATCGATTGTGATAATCGAGTGCATCTTGTTAGGAGTACAAACCGATATCGCTTCAACTTCGGGATCCGCAAGAATCTCCTTATAATCGGTAACCGCTATTCCGCAGCCGTACTTTTCAACCGCTTTTTTTGCCTTCTCGGGTAGTATATCACAGAAATACTTTATCTCCGCATCGGCATTTGCGATGTAAGCCGGAATATGTGCGCTGTTGGCAATTGTACCGCAGCCTATAATGGCTACTTTGATTTTTGACATATAAACTCTCTTTTCTCCGGTGACATGAAAATGTAGTTATAATTTTTACAGCCATTTGTCACCGGAAAAATGACTGCGGTTTCTGCGGAAACCATGAAAATTACAGGGAACACCTGAAATTTGGAGTAAGAAGTCTGCTTTGCAAACATTCCACCGTCAAAAAGCTTTTTCAACCCAAAACCCTTGAATAATTGTTTTGTTCTTCTATGAGCGATTGTATCACAAGAAAACCCATTTTACAATATGTTTTTGGCAAAATATTTCTCAAAAATAAAAAAACCCTTGACAAAAAGCCTGTGTTTCTTTATAATTTATATAACTTCAAAAAAGCATTGAAGAGACAATATCCCCGTTATCAATGGCGGATGTCATACCGATGTTTTAGCTGTGATAATTTTTCAAGAACCTTTTTCCGGCTCTGTTTATGCTTGCATACCAAAGCATAAGTGATCCGGATTTTTTATTAACCGATAAATTTTTTAGGAGATTAATAATGAAAATTGCTTTTTCTACACTTGCCTGTCCGGACAGCGACTTTGCGGACATTTATTCTATGGCGACGGATTTGGGTTTTGACGGAATAGAGATCAGAGGTCTGGGACTGGATATGCCTTTTTCGGAGCATCAGCTCCCGCAAACCGTGCAAAAATTGAATTCTCTCGGGCTGGAGATTTCCTGCCTTTCTTCAGGCTGCTGCCTTAAGTTTGCAAACAAGGCAGAGGACAATATCGCAGAGTTAAAAAAGTATATATTCCTTGCAAATGCGCTCGGGACACGCTTTGTCAGAGTTCTCGGCGACCTTACTCCCGCACCCGACAGCGACTTGGCGGCGGTCGACGACGAAATTGTTTTTGTACAGCTCAGTCAGCTCGTACCGTATGCGGAGCAGAACGGAGTTACGCTGCTTATTGAGACCAACGGTGTTTATTGCGACACCGCCCGTCTGAAGGCATTGCTTGACCGCTTCCGCAGCGACTCGGTTGCGGCGCTTTGGGATGTGCATCATCCTTACAGATACGGCGGTGAGAGCCCGGAGAAAACGGTTCAAACGCTCGGTATTTATATAAAGTATGTGCATGTCAAGGACAGCACCGTAGTTGACGGCAAGGTAAAATACCGTCTTATGGGCGAGGGAGACCTGCCTATGGACGAGATTCTGCTTGCACTAAAATCTATAAATTATTCGGGCTATATTACCCTTGAATGGGTAAAACGCTGGGCTCCCGACCTTGAGGATGCCGGAATCGTGTTCCCGCAGTATGTAAACTATATGTCGCAATATACAGGTAAGGGTAAAAGTGTAGGTACGCTCATTGACAATATGCGTGGGGACGGAAAATATATATGGGAGAAGAATACGCTTATCGACCTTACCTTCCCTCAGGTTTTGGATCGTGTATGCGAGGCGTTCCCGAATCAATATGCATTCCGTTATACGACCTATGACTATACACGGACTTATCTGCAATTCAGAGACGATGTCGACCGGTTTGCAAGAGCATTAATCTCGCTCGGAGTAAAGAGAGGCGACCATGTTTCGGTATGGGCGACCAATGTTCCGCAGTGGTTCGTTACCTTTTGGGCGGTAACGAAGATCGGTGCCGTTTTGGTAACCGTCAACACCGCCTATAAAATATACGAAGCGGAATATCTGCTCCGCCAATCGGATACCCACACTCTGGTTATGATAAGCGGCTACAAGGACAGCAACTATGTGGAAATAATAAAGGAGCTGTGCCCCGAGCTGGAGACCGCAGAGCCGGGTAAGCCGCTTTACACAAAACGGCTGCCCTTCCTTCGCAATATAATAACCGTGGACTGTTCCCTTAAGGGTGCGCTTACATGGGACGAGGCATTGGAATACGCCGATAGAACCCCGCTCGAGGAGGTTCACCGCCGTGCCGCTGCACTTAACAAATTTGATGTCTGCAATATGCAGTACACCTCCGGTACAACGGGATTTCCCAAGGGTGTTATGCTCACCCATTACAATGTGGTAAACAACGGCAAGACCATAGGCGACGGAATGGACCTTTCCACCGCAGACAGGATGATGATACAGGTTCCTATGTTCCATTGCTTCGGTATGGTGCTTGCAATGACCGCATCGATGACACACGGCACAACAATGTCGCCGCTTGCGTACTTCCAACCCAAGACCGCGCTGGAGTGTATTACAAAAGAAAAGATTACCGCATTCCACGGCGTTCCTACAATGTTTATCGCTCTTTTAGAGCATGAGGACTTCGGAAAAACCGATTTCTCTCACCTTCGTACCGGAATTATGGCAGGCTCTCCCTGCCCGGTTAAGGTAATGCAGGATGTTCTGGAAAAAATGAATATGTCCGAGGTTACCATTGTTTACGGTCAGACCGAGGCGTCACCCGGCTGCACAATGAGTATGACCACCGACAGCACAGAGGTGCGTGTAAGCACGGTCGGACGGGCTATGTACGGAGTGGAGAGTAAAATTGTAGACCCCGAGACGGGAAAGGACCTACCCAACAACACCGACGGCGAGTTCGTTGCAAGGGGTTATAATATAATGAAGGGCTATTACAAAATGCCTCAGGCGACCGCAAACGCAATAGATGCGGACGGCTGGCTGCATACGGGCGACCTTGCCCGCAGGGATGCCGCAGGCAACTACAAGATAACAGGGCGTATTAAGGATATGATAATCCGTGGCGGTGAAAACATTTATCCCAAGGAGATAGAGGACTTTATATACACTCATCCCAAGGTGAGGGATGTTCAGGTTATCGGAGTTCCCGACAAGCAGTACGGCGAGGAGATTATGGCTTGCGTCATTGTTAAGGACGGACAGGATTTAACCGCCGACGAGCTTAAGGATTATATCCGCAGCCATATGGCAAAGCATAAGACCCCCCGTTATATCGATTTTGTAACCGAGTTCCCGATGAATGCGGCGGGCAAAATACTGAAGTATAAAATGCGTGAAAATGCGGTGGAGAAGCTTGGTTTGCAAGCCGAAAGTAAAATAGTAACAGCATAGAATGCTGTTACTATTTATAAAGAATTGCTTGATGGCATTAAGGATTGCCATCAAATCCTTCGGATTAACGTGGTTTTTCATTATACGCCGATGTTTTATTAAAATTTTAAAGGAATACTGTATGAAATTCTTGATTATCAACGGACCGAATTTGAATATGCTCGGTACACGGGAGCCGCAGGTTTACGGCACTGGGACATATGCCGATTTGTGCGGTTATATAGAGTCTATATGTTCGGAACGCGGTATTGAGGTCAAGCTGTTCCAATCCAATCACGAAGGTGCGATTGTGGACGAGATACAAGCTGCTTACGGTGTTTTTGACGGTATAATAATTAATCCCGCCGCTTACACGCATACCAGCATCGCTATTCCCGATGCGATAAAATCGGTAGGGATTCCGGCCGCCGAGGTGCATATCTCCGATATTTCCAAAAGGGAAGCGTACCGGCAGCATTCCTATACCAAGGAGGCTTGTATCGATACTGTTTGCGGACTGGGCTTCGACAGCTACAAGGCGGCAATAGATAGGTTGAAGGAGTTTGTTAATGCAAAAAATAGCACAGTTCTTTAAGGTTAGCAGGAACAAATACCCTCTTGACGAGCATTATGAGAACATAAAGACACCGAAAAGAGCAACGGTCGGCTCTGCGGGCTATGATTTCTATGCACCTTACGACATTGAGCTTGCTCCGCACCAAACCGAGACGGTTCCGACAGGTATTCGTGCAAAAATCGAGGACGGCTGGGTGCTTATGCTCTTCCCCCGCTCTGGTTTGGGGTTTAAATACCGCCTGACCTTTAACAACACCGTGGGTATAATTGATTCGGATTATTATTATTCGGACAACGAGGGACATATATATATAAAGCTGACCAACGGCGAAAAACCGCTCATAATAAAAAAAGGCGAGGCGTTCGCTCAGGGAGTTTTTGTTCCGTATGGGATAACTGTTGACGACAACGCCGATGCAACCCGCAACGGCGGCTTCGGAAGTACGAATAAAGCAGAATAAAAGCAAATTTCTCGGAGGTATTCTTTTTGAACGACCATACCGTATTGCTCTCTCTTGTGCTGATTTTCATTATCGCTCAATATTTCTTCATAAAGCAAAAAAGCAAGATAGCCGGGATTGTATTACCTGTTTTATGGTTCTCGGGTTCCGCTGTTCCGGTTATATTTTTTTGTATAGTATCTCACTATACAAACCTTGGCAAGATTTTTTTCACCGTAAAGTATTTTAATTCGACTCTTCTGACCTTGTTAATATACAATATCCCTACTTTTATAATGCTTGCAATGCTTTTTTTGAGAATTCGAAAGGAAAAGAGAGTTAAAAAATCCTCCGCAGTACCTTTTTTTGATATTGAATATACAAAATAGGCTGATAAAATGTCAGCCTATTACTATTTATTTTCATACACATACCCTTTTTTATTTCTCCCCTTTCTTGCAATAACACCAACCGAAAAGAGTACATTGAGGGCAGTTGTTGCCGAACTGCGGTTAAGCCCTGTTTCCTTTGCGTAGTCGGCGGAGGTGAAAGCGTCGGGGAGAGTGTCCGGTATCAGCTTTTTATAATCGGCGGGGCAATTAATATGTATCTCCTCAACCAATTCGGTGGGAATCCGCTCGCAACGAGAGGAACCCTTTTTTTTATCCCTGCTCCAGCCGTCAAGAAAGCGGTATTCCTCTATATCCAGCATTATAAGCCGCAGCTTCAGATTGGGATGAGTCAGGAGCTGTTTAATCTTATAAAGCTCGAAAAAGGCTTGGTAAGGACGCCCTGTTTTAGGGCTCCTTCTCTTTTTTGTGGTCCCTCCGGTGCTCTTATCCACCCAGAGCAGCCACTTCGTTCTTGCCATCGGGAAAACGACAGTAACCGTCTCGGTTTGCAGAAAATGCTCCAGCTTTTTGCGGAGCTGTTCAAAACTGCGTGTTTGTATCTCGGTTATTCCTTTTTCGTTCACTATGTCCGCAACAAAAGAGCCGACCGAAATCTCCTGTTTTTTTTCGTTCGACTCGATATAACGCTTCAGAACTGCGTGAAGCGTTTTTTCCTTGTATGTTCCTATCCCGTTACGGCATCTGTCCTCGGAGGTGCAATATTCAATTGCGGCGGAGAATATTTCTCTGTCACTCATTTAGACTCCATAATTTTATTGTAAGAATTCTATTCGCAAAACGCAATCGGCTATTTAATCGAATACTCGGCAATCTCTATAAGCCTTGAGCCTATGGGATTATTCTCCTGCATCTTTAGCTGTCTGTCAAAGGAATAACCCTTTTCAAGCAGAGCGATTTCAAGAAAGCAAAGGAAAATCCCCATATCTATCGAATTGAAATACGGCAGTTTCATCAAGGGTATAAACGATTTTATATCCGATTTACGATACACCTTTATGCCCGTACTATCGCTTGCGATTCTCCAGGGCTGGGTGTTGCAGGCACTGGGAGCGAGCCTTGCCGCATGGCATATATCACGGAAGAATTCCCCCTCCCATATCTCCGCCTGCTCTTTCCGATTGAATTGCGAGACATTACTGCGAAAACCCTGCGAATTGCTCTTGCCGAATGCGAGCATAATTACATATTCCAAGCCGTCCGTCCGCTTTGTTTTAGGCTTAGCCATTCCGTACCAGCAAGCACCGATATCACGGGAGGCGAGCAATAAATCCATTTGTTCGAGCAGGTATCCCGCATTAAAAAGATAAAACGGCTTGTTTTCGCTGTACAGTATCAGGCAGTATTCCCCGAATTTGGCTGTGGTTTCCTCTCTTTTAACAATTTCATATGCGGTTTTTATTCCGGAATCCAAGGGAATCAGCTTTTCTATATCCTGCTTAATTTCGTCTAAATCCTTATCGGACAAGCAAAGCTCCTTGTAGTATTTCCTTACGGATCTCCTTTTGAATATATAATCATACAATTCTCTCATAAAAATAATCCTCTCACACATTATTACTATGTGATTATTTTAGCACACCGAGAAACCAAAATCCAATTAATTTTTAAATGTTGTGTGTTATTTACAAAACAAGAACGATGCTTTGGCGGTTTTGCATAAACCCGTATTACCCTTATTTTCGGATTAGCGCCTTCTGTTCCCTAAGGAAATGAAGTAAAATATCTGCATCATGGAGGTAAGCAGGGCGGCGACATAGGTCAACGCTGCCGCAGAGAGCACCTTTTTTGCGCCGGAGAGTTCTTTTAGGTCGAGTGTTCTGTAGGAGCGCAAAATTGTTATCGCCCGTCTTGACGCATTGAATTCCACGGGCAGTGTAATGAGCTGAAAGAAAGCGACTGTGCCGAACAGTAAAATGCCTGCCCAGTAGAGCTGAAACATGCTCATCCAAAGTCCGAATATTATGAGCAACGGCGCTATCTGGCTCCCCACATTGCAAACCGGAATTATTGCCGCTCTCACCTTTATAAAAACATAACCGGTTTTGTGTTGAACGGCGTGTCCCGCCTCATGTGCGGCGATACCGATTGCGGCTATCGAGTTGGAGTCATAAACCGGCTCGGAGAGCCTTATAACATTAGTTCGCGGATCAAAATGGTCGGTTAACTTACCCGCTATTCTCTCCACGGGGACATCCCGAAGTCCGTTTTGGTCGAGAATCAGCCTTGCGGCTTCTGCGCCCGTCATACCACGCTTGGAAGCAACCTTGCTGTATTTTTTAAAGGATGAGGAGACCCGAAACTGCGCCCATAAAGACAACAGCAGCACAGGCGCCATATATAGTAAATAGGTTGGATCAAGAAACATAAAAAATTCCTCCTGTCTATAGTATTGCTTGTTATTATGTTTTTTAGAATTCTTTTTTTATACTTCTTGCAAAAAGTCCCTTCATTGTCTCCGCAGCGTCCTTGTTTTCATGTAAAACCGCATAAACAGCAGAGCAAATCGGCAGCTCAACGCCCTTTTCGGCAGCGAGCGAGACCAGAGCCTTAACCGCATAATAGCCCTCCGCAAGCGAATCAAATTTTACACCCTTAACGACAGCCTCGCCGAACCGTCGGTTTTGGCTGTGCGGCGAAAAAAGCGTTGCCTCGTAATCACCGAGGTGGCATAAGCCGTATGCGGACAACTCATTTCCACCCATGGCGGTGATAAGCCGTGCGATTTCTCTCGTTCCTCTCGACATCAAGCCGCCCTTCAAAGAGGATAAGCCCATGCCGTCCAGAATGCCCGCGGCGATACCGATAACATTCTTCGCCGCCGCTCCAATCTCGTTGCCCAAAAGGTCGTCTCCGTAATAAAAGCGTATTAAATCACTGGAAAATGTGTCGGCAAGCAGCTCCTTAACCTCGTTGCTGTCGCTGTCGATAACCATACAATTCGGTATTCCGCTGCGGAAATCCTCGACATGCCCGGGTCCCAGCCAAACGGCAACCCTGCTGTCCTTGTCGATATATTCGCTTACGACCTCGGTAAGCCTTTTATTGCTGCCAACCTCAAGCCCCTTCATACATAAAACAAAGGTTTTTTTTGCGAAACCGATATTGCGCAGCTCTGTCATCAGCTCCCGCAGCCCCTGAGAGTCAACCGCTATAACAATAATTTCGCTTGTCAGCGCTTTTTTTAAATCCGAGCCTATAGTTATATTAGCACCGAGCGTATTTAATCCGCTCGTGTTTTCGTCCTTCAGCCGCTGTAAACGGGACGAACAGCTCCTACCGTATAAGTATACTGTATTTCCGCATCTGCCGAGATACCACGCCAGGAAAGCGCCCCATCTTCCGCAGCCGATAACGGTTATATCCAAATTCAACACCTCTTGTCAAATAATTGTACCACATATGTATATTACCGTCAACCGAAAAACTTTTCGCTTTTGTAAAAAAATACCACGGAAAATTAAATCCGTGGTATCTCTGTATGAATAACCGCTTTATTTTATAATGTCCTTCAGCTTAAAAATCAACGGTGAAGCCGCAAGGGTTATAGCCGCTTCAGGTCCCATGTACATAATGTTATAACCCAATGAATACACCCATCTGCCTGTCGTCAATATCCAGTCGCCTTCCTCGGCGAACTCCTTGGATATCTCATACCAAATTATTCCGCCGCTTAAAACATGAGACGAATATCTGAGCAATAATACCATAAAGGTGCCGGCTATAATGCTAACAATTGCCCGCTTGCCTCTTTGCCTGTCATTGTAAAATATCCCTGCGAGTCCAAGCAAGGTAAAGGGTAGTATAAAGTCTAACACAACCGAACCAAAAACACCCATTGGGGTTGATACCCATACGAAATTGCCCGCTCCCTGTATAAGCTGTATCAGCGAATATACAAAAGCAGAGCCTAATCCGGCTGCGATTCCTCGTCTGAACGAAATAATAAGAATAGGCATCATTGATAATAGGGTTATCGAGCCTCCGAACGGGAATTCATAAACCTTGATATAGGACAGCACGGTCGCTAACGCAACCATTATCGCGCATTCGACTAAGACCTTTAAATTTTTGTTTTGCATAAATAATCTTCCTCTCATAAAAAAAAATATGGGCTGTACCGGAAACGGTACAGCCCAAAAAACATGGTTTCTGTAAATATGTTTCCTACGGCGGCATTACCCGCATCAGGTTATCTGGGTATAATCTCAGCCGATTGCTCAGCACCCCATTTTTATTTCCTGCATTTAACACCTTTCGGCGTTTGCTTTGATATATATCGCTATTATTATACCATAAATATATCGGTTGTCAAGAGTTTTTTATTCCAAATCGCTGTAATCCTCAATAATCGGCTGCTGTATCTCGACCTCGTCTCCAAAGTCCTTATAGCTTACCTTGATTCTTACTTTCAAGTCAAGCCTGTAATCGCTCTCGGGAGGCGTATACCACGGTGTGTATGCCGGTGTCTGGTAAAGATGCATTGTAAAAACCATTTGGCGGCTCGCAAGAATCGGTTCGCCTTCCCCGTTCTCCGCTATTATATATTCGACATTTATGTCGCTGAAACGGGTCTTTTCGGTCTGTGGCTTTGTAATATGTGCGAGGGCATAAATACCCTCTCCCATCAGCTTCAGGAGCTGTTCGTCATAACCGCTCTTAACGGTAAAACTGTAAAGAGTTCCCTCGGAGCTGTTTCTCACCGACAGATTCTTTATGTCCTTCTCTTCAAAAGCAATCGGTTCCGAAAAATACATATACCCGAACAGCTCGTCCGCCGACCTTTGATACTTGGTTTTATTTATGTCAATATCTGTGTAAACATACCCGTCAAAATACCTCTCGACAAGTGAGCTTGACGCTCCGAGATAGCTCTCAACATAGCTTGAGCTCATAATCTGCTTCTCTCTGTCAATCGAGTATTCCCCCTGCATAAACAGCAGCGTTGCAGAGCCGTTTTCAAAGGTGAGATCGGTTACAAAGTTAGCCTTATACCGTTTTACTGCGTTTGTGTTCTCCACCGCTCCTTGAACGACCGAAAAATCCTCGTTGTTGCCGCATCCGAAAAGCAGGGCGGCAAGCACCGCAAGCAGGAGTATCAGAGCTACCCTTCTCATCTGTAGGGTACCGGCTTACCGTCAAGAAGCAGCTTAACATTGTTTTTTATGTCATTAATACTGTCCACGAGAATATAATAGCTGCCTTCTCCATCGATTGTATAAAAAGCCTTGCTTGTCGTTACGCGATAGAAAATAATCTCGGTTGATTTTACGGGGCCTGTTATTTTAACCTTCAGCATTTCGGTAGGCTTTCTGTCGCCTTCGCTGTACTCACCCTTCAGTCTTATTTTAACAATGGAGATATACAAATATCTGAAGTTTTGCAGATCCATCTCCTTACCGTTTGCGGTAACCCGTTCAAGTCTGTTGCCCTCGTTCCTGTACAAATTAAAAACATGGTCGACTCCGTCAAAGGTAAGCGTAAGCGTATCAATGGTATCAATATTCATCGAGAGCAGCGAATGATCGAGGAAATCAACAATATCCCATCCCAGCCATGCGGCGGTTTCGACGCTGATTTCACCTATAACATCCGAGCATCGCTCCAGCTTTTCTCCTCCCACTATACCCCAAATAACAGAATAGCAGTAGAACTTACCGTTTTCGTTTATATCGCTGAAGTAAATATCCGTGGTTACTCCGTTAAATTCATATGACGCATGCAGAGCGGGGTTATCCAACCCATATTGCTCCAGCTTGGAGCTTATAAGTGTGCTTGGATCTCCTTCCTTGGAGGTAATGCCGAAATCAACAACCCGCTCGCCCATTAGTGTCGCCAAGGAGGTTACGAAAGAGTTGGAAAACTCATTATTTGGGTATATAAAATTATATCCCGAAGGAATATACTCGCTCGGAGAGGTCAGCTTCCAGCCGCCGATGGTTCCGTCATAAGGCTGTGCATCCACCCCGTCCACAAACACGGTAAGCTCGTCAAGCACAATATATTTATCCTTATCTATCCCGAAATAGACACGCAGAAATTTTACCGGTTCGTCGCTCTGGAATTCGAATGAATACTTTTTTATCTCCTTGTTTGCCTGAGAGAGCTTAAGGCCGCTTATATCAATCTCCGTAAATGTCTCACCGTCCACCGAAATTGAGGCGTATATTTTGTTTGGAAGGTTTGCCGAATAAATCTCGTCCTTTAATATTCCAAAGGATACCGTATAATTACCCTCGTCTCCGTAAATATACAGCGGAGCCTCAAGATACACATTCTTCCCATCATTACTGGTAAAGCCGCCCAAGGTTTGTGACTCGGGCCAATTTGTATAGGTTCCCGAGAAGCTAACCCTATCAGTCAGCATCGTAACAATGTCGGTTTTTCCGAACGGTGAAAGGTTGCCGGATACAAACATCCGCGCATGTATATTTGCTTTAAGAGTGTAGCCCTCCTTTATATAATCAAGAACAATATTATCCACTTTTAAGAGGTCCTCTGTGCTTGATATTCCGTAAACAAGGTTTGCCCTCAGATATGAGTGAACAGGTCCGAGTAAAGCGGCTTCAAGCTCGGCGGCAGGCAGAAGATAAATAAAATCCTTGGTGTGATATTTTGCGTAATAATTTCTTCCGTCGGATGTTTTGTTGCCTATGATTATTTTGTGCGTAACCTTATCTATCGTTACCACTGTTATTACCGCTGTGGCGTTCTCCTCATCGTCAAGCCCGTATACTTCCATCCCCATCGGTTCGCTTATTTTTCCGGTAGCCAGCACATAGGTGGAGTTTACAATCAGGTTTGCAAACATCTCCGCATCGTAAGTGACCACCTTCGCCCCTTCAAAATAAAATTGGTTATTGGAATCTCTGTATACCTTGTAGCTGCCGTGTTCGTTTACGACGGTTATCGTCTGTACATCCTTGCGTTCTATCCTCGGGTACATAAAAGGTCTGCCCGCCATGACGGTATCACCGTCGGTATCATAGCCGCTGAGCGCTCTCAAGCTGATACCAGTCAACTCGGGTCTTCCGCATACCGAGAGAATAGCGTTTGTATACAGTCTTTCTCCGTCAAAAGCGTATTTTGTTCCGTTATCTAAGGATTTATATAAGCTGTCGTAGGATATTTGCCTTTGCTCATTACTCTTCTCCGATTTAATGATAATACCGTGAAAATCAACGCTCCTGTCAAACTCCACGCTTATTTTTTTATTTATTTCGGTATAGGAAAGCGCAAACAAATAAGCACGGTTTAGATAATCGTCGCTTTTTATCCTGCTCTCGCTCTCTCCCGAAAAAGTTATTGTTACATCATCCTCAATCTTTTCCATTTCGGCAATAACCGTGTCGGTAAGCGTGTAAAAGGGATCCGGCTCAATAACCAGCTCGTCGTCCTTTATAAAAACCAAATACACGCCGAACAAAAACAATGCCGCAAGCATTACTCCGCCGACAATATATAATTGCTTTTTCATTATAAATGTCTCCTTTTAAAGAACACAACCAGACCTGCTATGATTACAAAAAGAGGAAATACGCCGGATACCAACCAGGTTAATGTATTAGCGGCTCCCATTTCAATAACAAGCGCTTCCTTGATAAAGGGCTTTGTTTTTATGCTTGGCGAAACCCACTCCGTGCTCATTGTTCTCGCCGCACCGAATAAGAGCAGGTTGTTCCCGAACTTATTATCCTTCAGGAAGGTGTCCGAGGCAAAGCTTGTGGAGGATACCAATAAAACATATTGGAATTTCTTTACATTGTTTTCTCCGTAATTGAAGTTTGTCGACAACAGCATCAGAGGGAACTCTCCCGTTGTTGAGACCTCCTCGTTATCCTCGTTCCTGTAAATGGAACGGGCTGTGGGGAATGTCTTCATTACCGTTTCGATTCCAACACCTGCGTTTGCTTTATTTTCGTCGGAGAACAGCTCCACCGCATTTCTGAATACGGTTCTTGCTCCCGAGCCGGAGGAGGAGGCTACGCTGTGTAAATTCGCAGCGGACGAGCCCTCGCTCCCGGCATATTGCGCAACAACAGAGAAGCCGTCGTTACCGCCGGTCGCTACCGCATGCGCCATATCGTTTATCTTGTGATACGGCTTATAGCCGATACCCCAGTATTCAAGCAGATATTCCTGAAGGTTTGGCAGTGACGGGGTTGAGCTGTTGACGAACACAATAAGATTCTTAAATTTATTGACATAATCGGCGATTTTCTCTATCTCGGTTTTCTCGCCCGTGTTTTCACCCTCATATCCCAAAAAATCAAACAGAGGGTTGGAGATAATCAAAATCCTTGTCCTCTCGTCAATATCCTCCTTGGAAAGGTCCTTGAACTGGAACTCAAAGCCGGCTGAATACAAAATATCGAGCAGCGACTCCGAGATGGTCTCTCCATGCTCGGTTGTGAAGGTAACAACCTGCGGTTCCTCTATCGAGCATTGAAGCATCGCGGAGGTATATCTCAGCTCGCCGTTAAACGAATAGTACGCTCCCGTCTCCTCGCTCATAGTAAAAAACGCATCTAAATTTATTACCCTGTGATGATATTTACCCTCGATAATCAAATGGCTTGTGCTTATATTTATTTGTGTTTGCGATTTATATTTCTCTACAAAGGTAGGGTCTTTGTTTATATCCTTATATACAACCCTTACATTGTTTGGATACACCCTTGCGTATTCCTCGCCAAGGTCACGAACCATTAACGAATACTTGCTCCGCTCATAACGGTCTCTGTCCGCAAGAAAGTAAATTGTAATATCAAACTCGTCGCCGAGAGTTCCTAAAATCGCCTTGGTTTCCTCTCCAACGGTATAAAGCTCCTCCTTGGTAAGGTCGACAGAAAGGTTCACCTTGGATGAAATGGAGGTGAGAATAAGATTTAAAGCTATGACAAGCATTACAAAGGCGGCAATAAAAACAATCGAAAGAGAGCCGTACCTGAGCTTTTTGTTTTTCAATGCATTTTTCATTTCCATATCGGCATCTCCTCTCTAAGACCAACGCCGTTTTTCGTAAACCCTGACGGTAAGAAACAGGAATACCGCCGACAGGCTGAAAAAGTAAACAATCGCAGTAATATCAAGCTGCTGATTTGTAAAAGGCGCATATCTGTTTATTATAGAAAACCATTTTAAAACAACTCTTACCCACTGCACACCGATTTTATCCGCAACAAAGCTTACCACGAGTATAGCCGCTATCGAGCCGATTGAGGTAACCGCCGCAATCAGCTGGTTCTCGGTAAGCGCAGATAAAAATGCACCTATCGCAATAAAGGCACAGCCTATCAGAAACAGCCCCAAAATATTTGAAAAGATGCTTGCCGTATTAGGTGAGCCGTATTGAAATAGCAATACAAAATTAAAGCTGTTAACCAAAAATGTAGCAGCAAAAACGGTCAACGCCGCAAAATATTTGCCCATTATCATACCTGTAAGCGAAACAGGAGCGGTTAAGAGCACCTGCTCGGTACGGCTCTTTCTGTCCTCGGCGAACAGCTTCATTGTCAGGAGCGGTATGAGTATGGCGAAAATAGCCATCATGTATAAAAAGTAGGTGGGCAAGCTGCTTGTCGATTGCTCGAGAAGCGTGGTGTCGGCAAATGCAAGTCCCGATACCGCTAAATACATTCCGCAGAAAATATATCCTATCGGGGTTAAAAAATACGCCTTCAGCTCTCTTTTATATATCGCAATCATCCCTGCTTCAACCCCCTCTTCCTTTTACCTTGCTCGTTTTTCTCTTTATCGATAAGACGAATGAAAATATCCTCTAAATTAAGCTCCATACCCTCAAGCCCCACAAGCGGCCAGCCGTTCTTGGCAAGGGAGTAGAACAGCGATTTTCTGACATCCACCTTATCCTCGGATTCGATAAGGTAGCTTATGCTGTCGGTGTCCCGCTTGCCTAATATCTCGGCATACCTCACTCCGCCGGTTGCCTTGAGCATTTTCAATACATCCGCCTCCGGTCCGACAATTTTGGCAACTAATTTTCTGCTGCCCTCTACGGCTAAAATCAAATCCTCTGTTTTCTCGTTGGCGACCAGCTTCCCTTTATTTATAACGACAATCCTGTCGCAGACCGCCTGAACCTCGGGTAATATATGTGTGGAGAGAATAACGGTATGCTCTCTGCCGAGCATTTTTATCAGGTTTCGTATCTCTATAATCTGCTTCGGGTCCAAACCTATAGTCGGCTCGTCAAATATAAGCACCTTTGGGTTGCCGATAAGAGCCTGAGCGATTCCGACTCTCTGCCGGTAGCCCTTTGACAGGTTCTTAATCATACGCTTGTACACATCGCCGATTTTTACAACATCGCAAATCTCCTTTAAATGCTGTTCTCTCGGGAAGCGGCAATCCTTGAGGTCGTATATAAAGCTAAGGTATTCCTTAACCGTCATCTCGGGATAGAGCGGCGGTATCTCGGGTAAAAATCCGATTTTCCTTTTTGCCTCCGTCGGGTTATCAAGTATATCTATTCCGTCTATTTTAGCCGTTCCGCTGGAGGCGGAAAGGTAGCCTGTGATAATATTCATCGTCGTGGATTTTCCGGCTCCGTTCGGACCCAAGAAGCCCAAAATCTCGCCCTCGACAACATTAAACGATAGGTCGCTGACCGCTTTTTTATCGCCGAAGTTCTTGGAAACATTCAATATTTCAATCATATTTGTACTCCTTTTTTATCTCCAGTCCCAGCTCCAAAAGAGCCTTTTCAGGCACAATCGCAGGGCAGCTTGTCATAAGCTCGGACGCATTTTGCACCTTCGGGAACGCAACGACCTCCCGCAGGCTCTCGCAGCCCAGCATCTGCATAACAAGCCTGTCAAGCCCTATGCCCATTCCGCCGTGTGGCGGCGGTCCGAATCGGAAGGCATCCAGCAAGTAACCGAACTTTGTTTTTGCTTCCTCGTCCGATAAGCCTAAAAGGCTGAAGATCTTCGATTGCAAGTCAGGGTTTGTTATTCTTATAGAACCGCTCGATAGCTCAATGCCGTTAAGAACAAGGTCATATGCCTTTGCACGCACCTTGCCTTTATCCGCATCAAGATAGGGTATGCATTCGTCCAAAGGAGAGGTAAAGGGGTGGTGCATTGCCAACCATTCCCCGCTCTCCTTGTCATATTCAAAGAATGGCATCTCAACGACCCATAAGAAGCTGAAGCCGGTTCTCTCTATATTTAAACGATTGGCCGCTTCTGTTCTGAGCTGTCCAAGCTGCGAGAGTACATTTCCGTTATCGCCGTCGGCGATTATAAGCAAAACATCACCCTCTCCGCAATCGGCGGTATTAAGCAGGGCGTTCATCTCACCCTCGGTCATAAACTTTGCGAACGAGCAGGCTGTCTGCTCCGAGTTGCGTACCCACGCCAAGCCCTTGGCTCCGCAGCCCTTCGCGTAATCCGTGAGCTTATCTATCTCTTTTCTGGTCAAAACATCGGCTTTGCCCTTAATTGTAATTCCTCTGACGCTGCCGCCGTTGCTTACCGCATCGGTAAACACCGAAAAACCGCAGTTTGCGACAATATCCGACAAATCCTTTATTTCCATACCGAAGCGCATATCCGGCTTGTCGGAGCCGAAACGCTCCATAACCTCTCGATAGGTATATCTCGGCATAGGGAGAGGGACCTCAATGCCAAGCGTATCGTTAAAGAGCCGTTTGATATAACCCTCGACCATATTTAATACATCATCGGTGTCAACAAAGCTCATCTCAAGGTCTATCTGTGTGAATTCCGGCTGCCTGTCAGCCCGCAAATCCTCATCTCTGAAGCAACGGGCTATCTGCATATATCGGTCAAAGCCCGCAACCATCGAGAGCTGCTTATAGAGCTGCGGCGATTGAGGGAGCGCATAAAACGAACCCTTGTGTATTCTGCTCGGGACAAGATAATCCCTTGCGCCCTCGGGGGTGGATTTTATAAGAATAGGGGTTTCTATTTCAATAAAGCCCTGCTCGTCAAAGTAATCTCTTGTTACCTTTGCGACCTTGTGCCTGAATAACAGCTTTTTTTGCAAATCGGGGCGGCGTAAATCGAGATAACGATGCTTGAGCCGCAGCTCCTCGTTTGCCTTTGAGTTCTCGACTATATCGAACGGCGGTGTCTCGGACATGGCAAGGACCTTTAGCTTCTTCACAAAAAGCTCAATGTTCCCCGTCGGTATATTCGGGTTTTTGCTCGCTCTTTCCCTAATGACACCCTCGGCGGACAAAACAAATTCGCTTCTTACCGAGAACGCCTTGTCAAACACCGTTCGGTCGCTCTCCTCGTCAAAGGCAAGCTGAATAATGCCGCTCCTGTCACGCAGGTCGACAAAAATAAGGCTGCCGAGATCTCTTTGCTTCTGTACCCAGCCCATAACGCAAACGCTGTCGCCTATATCGCTCTCTCTCAGCTCACCGCAGTAATGGGTACGCCGTTCTTTTCCCAATAATTCTATCATAAATATCCTACTTTCCTATGCCGACACAATTTCTATTATACGGTCTATGCTTAAATCAGTCTTTATTTTCTCGCCGCCCTGCATATTGTTAAGTATTGCCTCACCGCTGTCAAGCTCATTGTCTCCCAAAACCAAAACAAACCTTGCTCCCGTTTTATCCGCATACTTCATCTGTGATTTTATGGATCTGGAGCAGAGATCCGTCTCGGCGGAAATTCCCTTTTTCCGCAGCTCCTCGGCAAGAGTGAATGCGACCGATGCCGCTCGGGACCCGAGCGGAGCTATATAAACATTCGCACCGGTGCTTATTTCAGGCAATAGGTTCTCGTCCTTCATCGATTGAATAAGCCTTGTCAGCCCCATGCCGAAGCCGACGCCCGGCAACGGTTGTCCGCCCAGCTCCTCGATAAGCCCGTCGTATCTTCCTCCGCCGCATACCGTGCTCTGCGCGCCTATGCTCTCGTTTATAAATTCAAAGACGGTTTTTGAGTAATAATCCAAGCCGCGTACTATATTGGTATCAACCTCGTATTTTACTCCACAGCCGTTAAGCATTTCCTTCAGCTTATTGAAGTGTGTCTCGCAATCCTCACATAAAAAATCTGTTGTTTTGGGCGCGTCCTTTGATATTTCCTTACATGAGGGCGATTTGCAGTCAAGGATACGGAGCGGATTGGTGTCCATCCTACCCTTGCAGGTATCGCAAAGGAGCTCTCTGTTGTTTGCGAAATATTCCTTCAAAGCGCTGCGGAAATCCACTCTGCATTTCACGCATCCTATCGAATTTATCTTCAGCTCCACATTTTTCAAGCCGAGTTTATTAAAAATACTGTTTGCCAACAGAATAACGGTTGCATCCGCTTCTGCGTTCTCGCTGCCGAACAGCTCTGTTCCGAACTGCCAGAATTCACGGCTTCTGCCCGCCTGAGGACGCTCCCTGCGGAAAAAGTTTGCCAAATAATAGAGCTTTAGAGGCATCGCACCCGCATACAAGCCGTTCTCGAGTACGCTCCTCGCTACACAGGCTGTTCCCTCCGGGCGCAGCGTAAGGCTGCTGCCGTCCTTGTCGATAAAGGTATACATCTCCTTTTGTACAATATCGGTGCTGCCGCCGACTCCTCGGTTGAAAAGCTCGGTAACCTCAAACGTCGGAAAACGAATCTGTCCGAACCCGAACAGCTCCGCCTGCTTCTTTATAATATCTTCAACATACAACCAAAGTACGCTCTCGCCCGGTAATATGTCCAGCGTACCCTTCGGCTTCTGAAAGTTTGCCATTTATATTATCGCCATTCCTTTCCCCGGCGGTGTCCGCCGCCGGTTTCGTGATTTGTGCCGTTCCTGCGGAGCAGGATTGACTTTATTGTGTCAAAGTCACAAAACCACATATAAAAGATTAATCTTTCAAATTTTTTTCCTCTCTCTTTTATCTCTGACGAGTGTTCTCCAATCAAGGTCACCCCTGTCAAGCGCAAGTATCAACGCCTCGGCGGTGGCTATATTTGTAGCGACGGGAACATTGAGCTTATCACACATCTGCACAAGTCCGACCTCTGTCTCTGCGTATTCGGTGTCCGAGGAGGTATCTCTTAACAGTATAAGAATATCAACCTCGTCATATGCGATCTTGCCTGCAATCTGCTGAGTTCCCCCGTGAGTGCCTGCAAGCAGTCTTTCTATATTAAGACCGGTAGCTTCGCTGATATATTTGCCCGTTGTTGCGGTTGCACAGAGCTTATGGCGGCTTAGAATACCGCAGTATGCCATGCAAAACTCGGTTATCAGTTCTTTTTTCTTGTCGTTCGCTATTATTGCTATATTCATAACAAAAAACCTTCCTTACCGCATTTATTTATGTAATACTTCTTCTTTTTCGGTTTATAAACATCATCGAACAGCTTTACTCTCTCTCCGCATATTCTACGAGCTATATTAAAGAATGCCGCTTCGTATTTTTTAAACCGTCTTTTGTACCCTCCCGAAAAGGTCAGATGACCTGCCTCCTGATCGGCAGGCAAGCTCTCTTCATAGGGTACAACCCCGATAAGACTTATTGATGAACGGTTGATTATCTCGAGTATAGAAGGTAAACGCCCTTTTTCCGCATATTCCTTACGGTATCCGTTAATTATCAGCCGCAGATTTTTGAATCCGAGCCCGACTAATTTAACGGCTGTTTTTTCCGCCGCTCTGATTGCGGTGGATTGGTGTAGTGATATGACAATTGCGTCGTCCGCCGCGGTCGCAAAGGACATATAATACGGTGAAGCATCGGCTGAGCTGTCTATCAGGCAGTAGTCGTATCTTTTTCTAAGATAGCCGAAAAGCTCCTTAAAACGCTCCTGCGGAATAAAATCGCCGTTATAGTTCATAGGTGCCGGCATAAAATACAATCCCGCATCACCGATAATAGCCTTTTCCGGCTCACAGCGACCGAGTAACACATCGTAGCAATCAAAAAGAGATTCGCTCTCGCAGCCCAAAACAATGTCCATACAACGCATTCCGAAATCGCCGTCAATGATAAGCACCCTTTTTTCCAACGCCCGGAGCGCAGCGGCAATATTAGCGGTTGCCGTAGTCTTTCCGACGCCGCCTTTAAAGCTTGTTATAAAAATAACTCTGCCCAAACTTCCCAAAAGGCAGTCCTCCTAAGCCTATCATCATTTGTAATAATCAATAATAGCACTTTTTATGCAAATTGTCAAGAAAAAATGCCTTTTATCAAAGCCTTACCGCACCTTCGACGCACGGTGAAAAAATTAACATTTTCGGCAAAACCCCTTTACAAATTGCTTAATTGCTGATATAATGACAAAAAAGCCCTTGTGTCGTACACAATGCGTAAAAGTGCAATTATAAACAGAGGATTGCTTATATAAAATACTCGTGAGGGATAGCTCTGATACGGGTATTTTTTTGAGAAAAGGAACGACCCTCTTTCTATCAATATCCAAAAAAATTAAATAAATAAGATTTTAGGAGGATTTTATGTCACAAGAATTCCAAACACAGTCCCCCGTTAAGACAGCGGTGCTAAGCTTCCAGCATATGTTCGCTATGTTCGGAGCTACCGTGCTCGTTCCTATTCTCTGCAAAATGAGTGTCAGTGTCGCACTGCTTGCCGCAGGTCTCGGAACAATCATTTTCTATTTTCTGACAAGCAAAAAGGTCCCTGTATTCCTCGGAAGCTCCTTCGCTTTTATGCCGCCTCTTATGTCGATTATGGCAGGCACAACCATAGGAACAGAGCAATGGAATACTCAGATGGGTAAAGCAAGCGTGGCTCTTGTGGTCGCCGGTCTTATCTATGTCGTTTTCTCTCTGATAATTAAAGGTGTGGGTGTCGAAAGGGTTCGAAAGCTCTTCCCGCCGATTGTTGTCGGCCCCGTAATCATTGTTATCGGTATGATTTTGGCCCCGAAGATGTTTTATAACAACATAATCGGTCCGTCCGTATGGTTTGATGTTCCTGTTTGGAAGGAATGGACTGCAGCAGGTATTACCGCTGTTTCGATAATTGCCATAAACGCTTATGCAAAACCGAAGTCCTTTCTTAAAATAATTCCTATTTTGCTCGGTTTCGTAATAGGTTATCTTTACTCACTCTCAATCGGTCTTGTTAATTTTGACAGTGCCGATTGGTCGAAAATAATTATTTTCCAGGATATGAGCAAAACATTCGGCTTCTACGGCAGTCTTTCGCTTGATTGGGCTGCAATACTGTCGATAGCGCCAATCGCAATAGTGACATTTATGGAGCATCTCGGAGATATAAATGCAAACAGCGCTATCTGTAACAAGGACTTTATGGTTGACCCCGGCGTACATAAAACAGTGCTTGGCGACGGTGTCGCAACCATGGTCTCCGGCGCCCTTGGCGGACCCGCAAACACAACCTACGGTGAGAATACCGCCGTTCTTGCAATAACTAAGAATTACAACCCCAAAAATATATTCTACGCCGCTTGTATGGCAGTTTTCTTCGGCTGCTTCACCATTTTCGGAACAGCTATAAGCACTATTCCCTCTGCCGTTATCGGAGGAGCATCGATTGTGCTTTTCGGTATGATTTCCGCATCAGGTCTCCGCACTCTTGTTGCCGGGAAGGTTGACTTTACAAAGAGTAAAAATCTCATTGTTGTATCGGTTATTCTATCAATCGGTCTCGGTCTCGGTGCAATGAGCCTTGCCGGAGATATTACGGGAGACAGTCTTTATAAAATAATCATTTCCATTTCCGGTGAGCCTATAGAGTTATCCCCGCTTGCGATTGCAACGGTTGCGGGTATATTTCTTAACCTTATAATCCCCGAACAGAAAGAGGATTAAACTTTTCTTCAAACTTATTAGGGCGGAACTAATTTTCCGCCCTATTTTGATATTTACCTATAACTATAATATAAAATAGTTAAATATAAAATTTACAAACATATTTTCCCTAAAAGTATTGCAAACGGCGAAATGTTGTGATATAATCAGTTGTCAATTTATCGGAGCGGTCCTCTGCGGCTCGGCAAGAACGCCTCGTAATCCAAATATTAAGGAGGAAAGCTTTATGAATTTAATTGAAGCTTTTGTAAATGAGCAGGTCAAAAAAGAGATACCCTCTTTTAATGTCGGTGATACTGTAAAGGTTTACCAGCGCATCGTTGAGGGCACAAGGGTAAGAACACAGATTTTCGAGGGTACCGTTATCGCAAGAAGAAACGGCGGAATTTCCGAGACCTTCACCGTCAGAAGAGTTTCATACGGTGTCGGAACAGAGAAGACCTTCCCCCTTCATTCCCCGAATGTGCAAAATGTTGAGGTTATCAGACACGGTAAGGTTCGCAGAGCAAAGCTTTATTACTTGCGTGACAAGATCGGTAAGGCTTCCAAGGTTAAGGAGAAAATTTAATTTTTTGCAAAACCCAAGTGTCTGTAATACAGACACTTTTGTTCTAAAGTTATACAAAAAAGGAACAGTGACAATAAAAATATGACAAATAATATCCCTAAAAAAAACCTTTTTGCGGTTTTAGACGATGAGATGCCGCCCGAAAACGAAAATGAGCCGTATGAAGTTGATGATGCAGAGATAATAAATGCACCGAAGGAAAAGCAGAGCTTTATATACGGACTATATGAATATATCGAGACCTTTTGTTATGCTTTAGTTCTTATGATATTGCTGTTTATGTTTATCTTCCGTTATGTGTCCGTTGACGGCGAATCCATGCTGCAGACACTGCATGACGAGGACAAGCTTGTTATATCAAATCTCGCATATACGCCCAAAACTTATGACATCGTGGTTATAAATCATCCGGCTCAACCTAAACCCCTTATAAAGCGAATTATAGCCACCGAGGGGCAAACGGTTGAGATAGATTATATAAACTGGATTATATATGTGGACGATGTTCCTCTTAAGGAGGATTATATTGAGAGGGAATCTGTTGCGATGACCTCAACCGATAAATTCCACGGGAAATTCACCGTCGAAGAAGGTAAATTCTTTGCGTTGGGCGACAACAGAAACAATTCCAAGGACAGTCGGGCTTTCGGTCTTTTTGAAGTGGACAATATACTCGGCAGAGTAATATTCAGGGTTTTCCCGCTAAGCGATTTCGGTAAAGTTGATTAGATCGTTCTTCTCCTCAGCCGTGGGATGTTGTCGTAACAAGAATAAATGTCCAAATTGCGGATGTTGGAAATGGGACTTGGTATGGATGAAAATATAGTTTGGTATCCAGGGCATATGGCGAAAGCGAAGCGAAAGATGATAGAATGTCTTTCGCTGGTTGACATTGTTATTGAATTGCTTGACGCAAGGCTGCCGCTATCAAGCCGAAACCCGGATTTTTTAAATATTTTCGCCAATAAACCCTGTATTACTTTACTGACCAAGAGCTCGCTCGCCGATGATAATGCGACCGACAGGTGGGTTAAAATCCTATCCGCCGACGGCAGAGCTGTTATACCGATTGACTGTAAAACCAAGAAGAATATAAACAAAATAATGCCTGCCGTGCGTGAGCAGCTGAAGGAAAAGCTGGCAAGGTATGAGCAAAAGGGAATGAACAAAATTATCCGTGCAATGGTGGTTGGCATAACCAATGTCGGTAAATCAACCTTTATAAACACCTTCACCTGTACAAGGAAAGCGAAGGCGGAGGACCGCCCCGGTGTTACCCGCTCCAATCAGTGGATACTGTCGGATAAAGGTATTGAATTTTTAGACACACCCGGTGTGCTCTGGCATAAGTTCGACGACCGTCAAACGGGCGTTAAGCTCGCCTGTACGGGTGCGATACGGGATCAGGTGCTGGATATGACGGGGTTGTCGTTAGAGCTTTTGGAGCTGCTCAGAAACGGCTATCCGCATTTACTTACCGAGCGGTATAAAACCGAGCCTCTCCCGGACGAGAGCGCTTATGACCTGTTTGAACGAATAGCAAAAAAAAGAGGCTTTATCCGTTCCGGCGGAGTTATTGACGAGGACAGATGCGCCTCCATATTACTGGATGAATTCCGTGCCGGGAAAATTGGTAAAATTACATTAGATTAATCTCCGCTTCCATTCGCAACTTCTCACTTTCGATTTATTGGCGAAATATTTACGAAAGGAATGGTTAAATGGTTACAAGAATGATTAACTGGGAATTGCAGAACACCTTTTATTCCGACTCGGTCAGCGTTATCTGCGGCTGTGACGAGGCGGGAAGAGGTCCGCTTGCCGGACCTGTTTTCGCTGCGGCGGTGATATTGCCACAAGGGCATATTATCGAGGGACTGGACGACTCCAAACGGCTCAGCCATTCCGCAAGGGACGCTCTATTTGACAGAATAAAAAAGGAGTCCGTCGCTTATTCCATAGCACACGCCGAGGTTTACGAGATTGAGGCGATAAACATACTCAACGCATCCATGCTCGCCATGCGGAGAGCTGTCGGGCAGCTTGATATTAAGCCCGACCTTGCTCTTGTCGACGGCAATATAGTCAGGGACTTCCCGCTCCCGGCTCATCCTGTCATCAAGGGCGACGGAAAAATCCCCTGCATAGCTGCGGCGTCGGTGCTGGCTAAGGTTGCGAGAGACCGCTTCTGCTCGGAGATGGACAGCTTTTACCCCGGTTATAATTTCGCAAGGAACAAGGGATATGCAACAAAGGAGCATAAAGCGGCAATACTTAAAATAGGTCCCTGTCCGGTGCATCGCAGAAGTTTTTTGAGAAAGACCTTGGGTGATTCTTTTGAACAGCACGACATTTGGCAGAGCTGGTGAGAACGCAGCCTGTGAGCATCTCCGTCATATGGGCTACCGAATTCTTGCCTCCAACTACAAGGCGGGCGGCGGAGAGCTTGACATTGTCGCTCTCAGAAAGGGTGTGCTGGTTTTTGCGGAGGTAAAAACCCGCTCAAGCGACAGCTTCGGTACACCTGCGGAGTCGGTCGGCGAAAAGAAGATTGCTTGCCTGCGAGCTGCCGCTGCGGCTTTTATATACGAGCAATGCAGAAACGGAAGGGTTACGGTGTTCCTGCTCTTTGCAATAAAGGTAAAAATGCGGTATAAGCATACGAGAAACGATATAATCGAGGTCTTCCTTAAAAGAAACGATTTTAAGCCGTATAAAATAAACCATATAGAGGACGCATTTTGAGTGCCTCTTTCATAAACAAATTCCCGCTCTTTTTTGAAAGGTACAAGCATTTATATGAACTATATCAGCACAAGAAGTGAAACCGGCAGGATTAAGCATCCATCCGCATATGTGATAAAGCAGGGTATCGCCGACGACGGCGGTCTGTATGTGCCGGAAACCATTCCTCAGCTTAACGAGGAGGATTTTCGCACGCTTATAAAAATGAATTATATCGACAGAGCTGCATATATTTTGGGGCTGTTCCTTACCGATTATACAAAAGAGGAGTTAACCGCTGCGGCAACGGCAGCCTATGGCAGACGCAAGTTCCCGTCGCCCCCTGTTCGTCTGTCTCAGGTAGCAAATGATTATGTACTCGAGCTGTGGCACGGACCTACAAGCGCCTTTAAGGATATGGCATTGCAGATAATGCCGCACCTTATGTCTCTGTCACTCAAAAAAACAGGTGAGGAACGGGATGCGCTCATCCTCGTTGCGACCTCGGGGGACACGGGGAAGGCGGCGCTTGAGGGTTATGCCGATGCCGACAGGGTGAGCATACAGGTTTTTTACCCAAACGAGGGTGTCAGCAATATACAAAAAAAGCAAATGGCTTCTCAAAGCGGAAAAAATCTGTGTGTTACCGCAATCAAGGGCAATTTTGACGATGCGCAGAGCGGAGTCAAGGCTATTTTTGCGGATAAGGACATAGAAAAAGCGTTTTTGGACAAGAACCTGTTCCTGTCAAGCGCAAACTCGATAAACTGGGGCAGATTGGCTCCGCAGATTGTCTATTATGTGTCCTCTTATTGCGAGCTTATAAAGCTCAAAAAAATAAAGCTCGGCGACAAGCTGAATGTTACGGTCCCCACAGGGAATTTCGGCAACATTTTAGCCTGCTATATCGCAAAAAAAATGGGTGTTCCGATAGGAAAAATGGTCTGCGCCTCCAACAGGAACAAGGTCCTGACCGATTTTCTCAACACGGGCGTTTACGACAGACGGCGTACCTTTTACACCACCTTTTCACCGTCAATGGACATTCTTATTTCCAGCAACCTTGAGCGACTGTTATTTATGGTTGCAGGAGCTGCCCGCTGTGCGAAATATATGAGGTCGTTGTCGGAAAACGGTATTTTTGAGGTTGAAAAAGAGGTTCTCGATGCTATAAAAGAGGATTTTTGTGGTTTTTTCTGTGACGAAAGCAGCACCAAAGATACAATTAACAGCTACTATAAATCATATAATTATTTATCCGACACCCATACTGCGGTAGGTCTGTTTTGCTCCGGTGAATATAAGCGTCAGACGGGCGACAATAGCGCCATGCTAATTGCATCAACCGCCTCACCCTATAAGTTTGCACCGGCTGTTTTGTCGTCCCTCGGCGAGACTGTTCCGGACGAGGAGTTTGAGGCTTTAAGGAAGCTGAACCGGCTCAGCGGAGTCAGGATACCGTCCCGTTTATCTTCGCTTGAACGGAAAAAAGTCCGCTTTGACAAAATAATTGAAAAAGCGGATATGAAAAAGGAAGTAATGGAATTCGCTTCTAAATTAAAATAAAGGAGCGTGCCATTTCGGCACACTCCTTAAACACTCTTTTTATGCTGGAATTAGCAATCTGATTTGAAAGATTTATCTTTCGCACTTTAACCATTCCTTTAGTCAGTGAGCGGTAATTGTGCCGCTTTGCATGAAATGCAAATGGCTGCACCTCTTGCAGCCAAGGCACAAAACCGTATTTGAAAGATTTATCATTTGAAAGATTTATCTTCCGCACTTTAACCATTCCTTTAGTCAGTGAGCGGGAATTGTGCCGCTTTGCATAAAATGCAAATGGCTGCACCTCTTGCAGCCAAGGCACAAAACCGTATTTGAAAGATTTATCTTTCAAAATTTATTCCTCTCTCAGCTTAAAGGTCGCACATATAGTGTCTCTGCTTGCCGTCGCTGTGGAGGGACCTACCGCTATCTTTCCGGCAACACAATGCGTTTGCCCGTCGTGATAGAAGCAGTTTGTAACCGAACAGGATATTCCTCTGATCGGCTTCGGATGTTCGTCTATTCTGATGTGATCCATAATATTGTTCCTTTCTTCGGCACAAACGGTAAAAACCAAGCCGTTTTCTTTATTTTTACACATAAAAATGTTTTTATACTTTATTCAATGAATCGGGGTGAGAATTATTTCTGTTTTTGTTATCGGCGACCTGCATCTATCGCACGGAACCGACAAGCCGATGGATGTTTTCGGATTAAAATGGAATAATCACACCGAGCGAATTAGGAACGCATGGATTTCGTTGGTTAAGGAAACAGATACGGTCATTATCCCCGGTGATGTCTCATGGGGAATGAAGGTCTCTGAATCCGAGGGGGATTTTTTGTTTTTAGAAAGTCTTCCGGGCAAAAAAATAATATCAAAGGGCAACCACGATTTTTGGTGGCAGACAATGAATAAGCTCGGTGCTTTAATGATGAGATTGGATATAAAATCTATCTCTTTTCTGCACAACAACGCCTATTTGTGTGAGGAATTCATCATCTGCGGCACACGGGGCTGGATGGTTGACACCGGTTACAGTCCCGAGGACGAGAAGATAGTAAACAGGGAAGCCGAACGACTAAAATTATCCCTGAACGAGGGTAAAAAACTACAGAGCTTATATCCCGATAAGGAGATTCTGTGCTTTTTGCATTATCCACCCGCCTACGGCGGAATAGAGTGCGAAAGGATATGCGCCGTACTGCGTGAATATGCTGTAAAACGCTGCTTTTACGGACATCTGCACACAGTAGCCGCGGAAAGATTGGTGCATCAAATCGGGACAACCAAATTGAAGCTCATTGCCGCGGATTGGTTGAATTTTACCCCATTTTTGATAACCCCCGCAGAATAATTACAGCCTCCGACATATAACCTAACGGTCATATTCGTAGGTTGTTTTTTGCGTATGTTTAATTTTTGTGACAAAAATACAGCAAGTAGCGAATATTTTAATATAATATTATAAATAACTGTTGACATTAATTGACGCATATGTTAGTGTTAAATTGCAATTACAAATATAATGTAATAGTAAAATCGTTAATAAAGTATTCTAACAGGAGGAGCGTGTTGACATGAAAAAAGCATTATTATTTACAATATTACTTTGCTTATTTATTACACTAGTCGGATGTATAGTAAACAACGAACAGCCCACAGATGATTCCCTACTATCCGCAGATACGGAAAAAGATATTCAAGAAACAAGCGAAGTTGACGAAGAAACAAGCGGAGTTGACGAAGAGACAAGCGAAGTTGATCAAGAAACCAGCCACGATAATCATAATATAGATCCAAACGACATAGAGACTGTTATACATTATGATTATTATTATGTTAACCTTGAAGAGGCGTTACCATTGTGTACAGATATTGTTGTTGCGGAATATATCGGTAAGAAAAACACAGAGAGGGACACCATAAATGAATTTGTAATAAAGAAAAGAATATTAGGAGAGCATGTATCTGACACGATATTTGTAAACAATCGTATTTTAGAAGTTCATATAACCGCTACAAGCACCTCATATATAAGCGATGCTCCCGACTATATTGTTGGTGAGCAATATGTGCTTATTCTTGAAAGGTCTGTTTCTGTTTATTATGAAACCGATAGGTATTTACCTGTTACTTTACTTTATTTACCTGCCAATGATCTATCAAAAAGCACTATATGTGGAGAAGATATAAATAAGTATACAACTGAAATAAAGTTCACTAAGGACTTAACAGTATCACAGCTGCTGGACTACCTGACCGCAGCGACAAAGGATAATAAAAAACCGTTTACCGGAAGACCCTACATTAAATCCGATAAATTAGAGGATGTTGTTGAGGGTTCAGAGTATATAATTAAAATCGAAGTGGGTAAGAATGTAACGAGCTCGATGACAATAAACAGAGCAGTGTACGAATGTACAGTCAAAAAAGTGTACAAAGGCGAATTGGAAGTGGATATTGCCGTAAGAATTTTCTTTTTACCCGGTACAGTTGAAGAGGGATGTAAATATATTGTGGCGGTTGAGGAAAGCGAAGGCACAAACAAGGAAGGGTTTGTTTTATCTTCAAAGAACAGTATATTTACTGTTAAACAGGAAGCATTGATTGTTTCTAAGTTAAAGTAGTGTTTATAATGGATTTGATGTATTGTCATCATATACGGAAGCTCAGTAAAGAACATTCTTTTTAATGACGGCGTAACCATTGTCGGCTTTATGGCTGATAAAATCACCGAATATAAAAATAACTAATGTTAACGCCTATATAAAATCCCGTAAAATTAGCTTTTATAATGAGAAACACCATGTTATTCCAGATGAAACACCCCATTATTCGATATAGTGAGATTGTATAATTGCTTCACCGTAAATAATACAATACAAATAGTGGAATAGTGCTTAAAAAGGGTTTACGCCGTAATGCGTGAATGAGCTGCAACGCAAAATTATAACCTCCGATATAAAACCGTTATGGTCATATATCGGAGGTTGTTTTGTCAAAATTGATAATTTCACGCACAATTGTTAGCCAAATGCTTATTTTTTTGCCGCCGCTCTCTGCTGTGCCGCATATTCCTTTTCAAACTGTGCGCCGTCAAATCCCTCATCGCTCTCCGAAAGCGCGGATATAAGCTCCTCCGTGCCGCCGTTTTTTTTGCTCTTTTTTCCCGCTATTAATATTCTGATGCTGTCGCACATTTTTTTAGCCGAAACAAGCAGGTTCTCCTTACCCTCAAGGTAATTGCATACCTGTTTAAGCATAGCTTCATAAACCTTGGAAGTATCTATTTTGTAGGCATGACTGGTTTTTGTAGTCATAACCAATGCCGTACTCGGCTGCCAGCCCTTTAAGCAGATATGATAGCAAGCGGAGGCTCCGTTCTCAAACCTGACATAGTAGCTGTCGCAGGGAGTATCGTTGACCGTTGCCGTTCCGATAAAACGAACCGACTTTGGAGCGGTATCCCTCATAAAGCCCATTATGCTCTCAATGGAATGTATCGCATAATCAAAATCGTTGACACCCACCATTGTCGTTATATGTAAAATCTCACCTCTGTCAGCGTCGGGAACGGTAAAAAAGCTGTCGTGTTCATAAGTATAACGCAGGGCGCTGGTTCCCAAAATGGTTGCGCCGTCCTCTTCCAATTGCTCGATTGTGCTTATATCCTTTATATTTCCGACAAGCGGCTTGTCGATAAAAACAGGAACCCCTGCGTTTATAAAGGGCGTCGCACATTCTATATGCCTGTCCCAGTTGCATCCCTGAATAAAGGCAATATCAACATTCTCAGCCATCTCGTCCAAGGAATGATAACGCTTCTCAAGCGCGAACCTTTCTATAAAAGCGTTTACCTCCTCGTCTGTCCTGAAGGCGTCGTTATAAACCGCTGTGTAACGGGCTGTATCTCCTTTTAACAGAATATCTGCGAACGACGGTGCGTGTGAGGTGTCTATATTGACGGAACCGATTCTGTACATAAATATCTCCCTTTTCACTCTTAATTTCTGTCATATTAGCACCTTTCACCGTGATTGTCAATATAAATAGTCAAATAAAACGCACAGTTTTATATCAATAAAAACGCATGGTGCAGACCGACATATCGTCAGCACACTCGGCTCTGTTCTTTGCCTCATCAAGTATAAGCGTCGCTAAGCTATGCGCATTTTTGCAACCGTTTTTAATGAGAGGTGCAAAATCAAACAGCCCGGTATCTGTCTGAACAACACCGTCCGATACCATAACGATATAATCCCCTCTGCGGATTGTAATACTGACTTTTTCTGCGATAACCTCCCGCATAATTCCGGCGGGCGGTGTTTTTGCCTCTATCCTGTGGCATTCGTTATCCCGTATCAAAAAGGTGGGTGCTGCGCCTACCTTCATCATTACCGCTTGCGAGGTTATTCTGTCAACCTCAAGCAAATCAATCGTCGCAAAGACCTCGTCCTTTTTTTGTGTAAGCATCTTGTTTACCATCTGCAGAGCGTCCCTTTTATCCGCACCGATTGTAAGCAGCTTTTCCAGCATTATCGCCGACAACCGTGAGGTAAGGGCGGCATCCCTGCCGCTGCCCATTCCGTCCGACAACAGGCAATAGAAGTATTTGTCCTCACTCTCGAAAAAGCTGACGGTATCTCCGCAGACAGGCTCTCCGTTTTTGGCGAGCGTGGTTTTTGCATATTCTATGTGCAGCTTAGGAAGTGTTGTCATCCTCATTATTACATAATCGTCGTTAATGATAAATTCGGGCAAGGATAGCTTATAACGAGCCGTTTCGGACATAACCGATGAGATGCGATTAGAGGAAATACCCATTTTTTCGGGCTTTACACCGAACACCTCGATAATTTTCTGCCGTCTTCCCGTAACACGCACCCGATCGCAGGTAATTTTGTTTTGCAGTAATGGTATTCCTCCGCCATATCCTTAAGTCCTTTTTCACATTCCTCGTCTCTCATGATGGAGAGCCTGTTCACCGAGTCGATAATCCGCTCCGAATGAGGACAGCCCTGCTTTATATACAGCGGAAGATTTTCATGTTTTACAGCTCCGTTACTCCGAAGCTCTGTTGTTAGATTGTTGCAAAAGTCATTTATATCAATACTACAGCCCTTACAGCGGTCGCAGCACATTGCCACTGTTTTACGGACCTTTCTGCCCGTTATGGTGATGCTCTCCGCCGCCGAGGTATCGCTTATGGTATAAAAGACACCGGACAGGGACGAAAATGCGGCGGCAAACTTTTTTAGCTTTATATCCCTTGAGGCGAGTACGGAAGGTATAGGAGCCGTTTCGGTACGGGGAAGCAGTTTTTTTATCGGAATAAAAGCAATAATCGCCGATAAAAGGAAAATCGCCGAAGGCAGTGTGAACGAGAACTCAGATAAATACAGATAACCGGATAGTGCCAGCATAAACGAGAGCACAGATGCAAGTATAACGCTGTTCGGCTCAATTAGTCCGTAGGTAATGCCGAGTATCCCAAGAGCGGCTATTGCGGGAACATTACAGGCGATTCCGCAGACGAAACCGCATACACCGCCGAACAAAAAGCCCTTGGTCTTTGCGGCGATAAGCGTAAATACTGCACCCGCCGCAAGCGAGAGCGGAACCCCCGAAATTGTTACCATCCCGAAGAATTTCGCCCCCGCGAAGGCGAAGGCGGCGAGCGAACAGTCATGTAACGCTTTTGGAAACATACCTGCCCGACTGTTCGTATCTAATGTGATTGTA
>PGZT01000067.1 GCA_002841455.1 Firmicutes bacterium HGW-Firmicutes-21
AATGGTAACATTTCCTTCAAGTCATCTTTAAATAGTTCTGAGATTAATGCTTTTTTCTCATAATGTTCTCTTTTAATATCGTCATCGCAAAGCGTTAATAAATTTTTGTTAAACTCCGATAAATCCTTAACAGTAGGCACTGGGACGAAGTAATTGCGTCTTTTATATCCGACTTTGTTCTCGACGCTTCCTTTTTCTCAAGCTTGAAAACTTGTTTTCAAGCTTTTCCCTTTGTTTCGGATTACAAAACGCGGCTTTAAACTTGTGATGCATCACGAATCTTGAGAATGTATCGGCGAGCTTGCGTTTACCTTTGGGCAATATTTTTGCCACTGCACTTGACATGTTGTCAAACAATATACGGGTTGGTACCCCTCCAATATACTCAAATATCCTTTGCATTCCTTCAATAAGACATTCTGTGTTTTGAGATTTACAAAGTTGAACATATCCAGCATTTGATGCAGGAAATGAGATAACAAGTTCGTAATATCTAGTCATTACACCTTTGGTAAATGCGTATACCTCTCCAAAATCAAGTTGTGCTTGTCCGAACGGGTGATAACCAAAGATTGCTGTATCATATGTACTCTTACAAAGCTCCTTTTTCGCTTTACTCACATAATTTATGACAGTTTGTTTACCCACCAAAAGCAAATCCTTTGTTGCTGCTTCTTTTTTAATCTGTAGTAAACTCTCGTGCCAGTATGACGTTGCTTTCTTGGCATTTTAAGATCGTTTTCAAGCCACCCGTCAATTATCGGCTTAAGCGCATCAAGTTTTGAGTTGCGTTCTTTACGTGGCTTTACTTCTTCGTTCCAATCTTCACAATCAACATACTTTTTTACTGTATTAAAGTGATGACCTGTCTTTCTGCATATTTCTCGTAAAGATAATCCTTCATATTTTTCTATTCCTGTGATATACTGTTTTTGTCCCATTGTTAACATCCTTTCTTTCGCCCTCCTCTAAGTTGTCATGAACTTGTAGGATATACGATTTTTAGGTTGTTTTCAATAGGGACTTTTTTGTCCCTCCTGCTACACTTTTATATTTATATTTGCTATGTTTTTATTTTACCATATACAGTACAACTATTTGGGGCAGATTAATTTTGCTTACATTGTTATTTTACACTAAACGCCTTTTTTGTTTATTTTTTCATATAAAACTGCACCAAACCAAGTTAAAATTGGACTAAAAACAATACCAAATACAGCCAATAAAACGATTATAGATTTTTTTGTAAAATTATTTGTGTCTTTAAAATATTTTATTCCTGAATTGATAAACGGAATGAAAATCCCAAATAAAAGAACTGACCAAACAAGCGGTGGGAAAGATAATATTCTTATAGGAGCCGCTGTAATTCCTGCAATTATACCTAAAATGCCAAGCATAATAGAGGCATTACATAGGGGGCGTTTCATCATATAAAGAGGGATTAAAAAGCTTCGCCAAAGTGAACTTGTTTGTGCTCCGCCAAAGAACCCGCTTATCAAATTTCTTAAAGATATTACCATAAATGATTGATTAATGTTAATTTTCTCATTATTTTCGTTTTCCTTGAAGCCTGTACTAATTACCGCTTGAATGGATACTGTATCAACTGTCCAAAGCAAAACGACAAAAAGCGCGAATGGCAAGGTTTTTAAAATAGTTATTATATTTAAGCCAAAGCCGATACCCCACATATCTTCCCACCAATAAATCGGATCAAATTGAATTGCATTGATATGGGATGAAGTATCTATTTCTAACCCAAAAAGCCAAGAAAATGCGAGTGATACACCTGCTGCAATGGGTATGATGAGCCAAGTTTTTTTATAAACAAATAGCATGGTATACGTGGTAGCAAGTGTAAGCAAAAGCAAGAGCAAAGGAATATACCTGTTACCAAAAAAGTTGATTAGTTTTTGAGTAGCTAAAATTACGCCCGAAACTCCAAACACGAGCGTAAGACTTGTTTTGCATATGTCTCCTGAAATAGAAATTAAACGTTCAAAGACTTTTGTTTTTACACTTATAATCCCTAAAATACCAACCAGTATGCTTAAAATTAGAGGATGCACCCCAAAGTTCGCCATTGCTGGAATTAGTACAATAAGAGGTGCAAGTGTCCCTGCTGGTGCAATATTATGAAAAATTAGAGCTGCAATAAGAGTTACTATACTACCAATAAATATTTCCAATCGGACATTTTCAAAAACAAAATTGGGTGTACTTATATCAAGCTCCTTTGCCCAAACAAGCGCAAAGGAGGATACAAGAGCTACTTTCCCTATTAATCCCCCAAAAGCGGGTATTAAATCCAAAAGAAAATTTTTTATAATAAGATTGATTTTTATCATAATGTTATTAGTATTTCATTGGTATTAAATCTGAATAATCCTCAATTTGAGCGTCGTTTAAAAACATTTGAATGATTTGTCGCCCCAACGGATTCAATAAAGGTGTATTAAACTTCTCAACTTCCTTTTTAAAAAACTCGGTTAAGATTCTAGCTCCCTCATCATAACCCTCGTTTCCAACCTCAGCTTGCATTTCAGGCTGTAAAAAGGCTTTTCTGATGTATTGACCGTCCACTTTTAGAGATTCCAATGTGTAGCCTAATAAAGGACAGCGTGCTTGTATTAAATGTCCTGTTTTAATTTTTGCACTACCTCTGCGGGCAATATATTCTCTCGCTATCCATTGAGGCATAAAGCCAACCTTATATGCACCAATATGTTGATTAGGAATAAGAACATATCTTGTATTGGTTGAACTAACGATTTGCTCCAATAATAGATTTGCTTGTTCTACCATTTTTCCGGTCGCAAATGGCCAATAGGAACCGACACCTTCACTACTCATACCTACAGAAGTAGTAATGCTTGGGTTATTATGACCTCTTGGTGCAACAAGTCTCCACAGCCATGCGAGAGCAGGCGGCAAAATATGAAACATCCCTAAAATACCGTAAGAAGGATTCTCTTTTGTGCATGGAGGTGTTCTAACACCAAAGCTTCTTACATCAACTTCGACAGGCTCATTAATAACATTTGGAACCAAACGACGAGGTAGAATTACTCTGGGATTAGGGCACGGTGTCCCGTCCGAATCTATTGTATGCTCCCATACAAGGCATGTGGATTTTGCAACACCCTGTATATTTAAAAATATCAATGGCTCAGACGGTTGTGTGAATATTTTTTCATATTGTGGAGTCATTCCATATGCTTTGATATGATCCAGTCTTAAAAACCAACCTTGTTCGGCATCCTTAACAACAAGCTTCTTGCTTTTGTTTTGCATTTTTGGATGGCAAAGTGCCATATCATCGGTAACCGGACGAAGCTCGCAGGTTTCTTTAAGCTCAATATAGTTCTTTTCTCCAGTTACAGTATTTTGCCCTAAAACAATCCGTCCGTCCAATTCCTTGTGTATATTTTCTATCATTTCACTTTTTCCACCACCAGATGCGCCCTCATGCATAATTACGATTTCATTGTCGTAAGGAGTAATTACCTTAACGGTTGAGGCATGAACAGTAACCCAGCCTTCATTTTCACCAATGTTAAGAAGTACACCATAGATACCTTTTTTTGCACTGGGTCCCGGGTATAAATTATAGGAAAACAGCTCGTGTATTTTTTCTAATCTATTGTGAATAACAATTTGCTTTCCGTCAAAATGAGTATGCCTAAAAGGTGGTGCAAGAAAAATAATTGCTTTTGGGCAGAAGTTTTTAGTTATATCCTTTATGCTGATAAAGCCTTGCAAATCTGCAAGACCGCATGCGAAAAAAGCTGCATTGGCAGGGGCAATAAGAAGTGAATCATATCCATATTCCTGACCACCCGATTTAAATGGGAGTATTATAAGTTTCTGCTTTTTTAACCATTCAAAAGTCGCATTTCTTAATGGTTTAAAATCTTCTTTGTAGATATCATCATATTTAGGTTTATCTGTATCGTTATCGTCTGCAACTAATAAGCAATCCGGGTCACGTCTTCTCATATAGTCATCAGGATAGTTTACTACAGCACCATTTTTGCAACGTGTAACGCTTGCTTCGGTGATTTTTCCGAACCCTTCAACATCGTATTCAACATTAAAGAAGTCATTTTCCTTATTTCCAAAAGCAAGAGCAATAATTTCTTCTCTTGTTTCGGGAAATACAACCTCGCTGCTACATTCGATTATTTCAACAACATATTTTGGCAATTTAAATTTATTGATAAAGTTTTTCATAATTAAAACCTCTCTTTTATAGAAATATAATAGGAAATTTTAGTTTATTCACCTAATAAACGCTTTAAAATCTCTTTATAAGCGTCTTCAATACCACCTAAATCCCTTCTAAATCGGTCCTTATCGAGCTTTTCACCTGTAGTACTGTCCCAAAAACGGCAAGTATCGGGTGATATTTCATCGGCTAATATTACTTTTCCGTCAGTTGTTTTACCAAACTCTAACTTAAAATCAATAAGCTCAATATAAAGATCTTTAAGATAATTTTGTAGCAACTCATTAATTTCGAACGAATATTTTGCAATTATTGCAAGCTCTTCAGGGGTAGCGAGACCAAGAGCATCAATATGGTAATTGTTAATGATAGGGTCACCTAATGCATCATCTTTATAGCAATATTCAAGAATGGTTTTAGAAAGCTTTGTTCCTTCTGGTATTCCTAAACGTTTTGAAAGTGAACCTGCCGCTATATTGCGAACAATTACTTCAATTGGTATTATTGTGACTTTTTTTACCAGTGTTTCTCTTTCAGATAGTTCTTCAACAAAGTGGGTTGGTATATAATTTTTTTCAAGCAACTTCATTAAATGGTTTGTTACTCGGTTATTAATAACACCTTTGCCTAATATCGTTCCTTTTTTCTCCCCGTTAAAAGCGGTGGCATCATCTTTGTAATCTACAATGTAAAGTTCAGGATTTTCTGTTGTATAAACCTTTTTTGCTTTTCCTTCGTATATTTGTACTATTTTAGTCATTTAAATTCTCCTCGTTTTATTAATTACAGTCCTTATTCAAATGCATTTTTATCAATAAGATTCTTATTACATCTTCCACCACATTTCAGTTTGCAACATTTCATCCTTCTTTATGACTTCGTTAACCATATCGGTTTTCATCTTTAAAAGCTTTTCTGACATTTCTTCATCAAAGACTCCTAAAATTTGTGCTGCTAAAATTCCTGCATTATCTGCACCATCAATTGCAACGGTTGCAACTGGAATACCCTTTGGCATTTGAACAGTTGATAGTAATGCGTCCAATCCATCAAGAGTAGAGGATTTGCATGGAATGCCAATTACGGGAAGTGTAGTATGTGCAGCAAGAACGCCTGCTAAATGTGCCGCCTTTCCGGCTGCCGCAATAATTACGCCAAAACCGTTTAGCCTTGCTTTTGTTGCAAATTCACATGCAATTGCAGGAGTCCGATGTGCACTCATTACATGAACTTCCATTGGTATTCCAAACCCTTTTAAAACGGTAATTGCCCCTTTTACTGTCGGAAGATCGCTGTCGCTCCCCATAATAACTGCTACTTTTTTGCTCATAAAAAATACATCCTTTCAATGTGCTGCCCCCAATTTTAGGTCCAGCATGAATGTTAGTATTAGTTAGTTAATCCCGACTTGTTCGGGACAATTTTTCA
>PGZT01000092.1:0-758 GCA_002841455.1 Firmicutes bacterium HGW-Firmicutes-21
CCGATTGGCTCCCGTTATTTGTGAATCTGGGTTATAAAAATGAATCCCGAATAATTAAGAAATACAAATCATAATATAATTATGGTGTTATATAATAGGTATTTTGGGGTGCTTTATGCCCATATTTATTCTAATGATTTTTTAATTATGGATTGACAAAATGGTATCATTTGTGTTATTCTCATAACATAAAATAAATATTATTCTACAGTTTATAAGCAATATATAAATTTAGAAGGTGTTTATAGTAAAAAAAGGTATAAGTTTTTAACAAATTGAAATTTAAAAGGAGAAAATTTATGAAAAAAGTCATTGCTATTTCACTGGCATTGTTGTTGGTTATTCCTCTCGCATTTGTGTTTGTAAATGCTGCCGAGACGAATATAGCAGCCGGAAAAAGCTACACATTTACAGGTAAGCATACCAATACGGATTCGGGAGTGGTTAGTTATCCCGATACGGATAATAAGGAACTCACCGACGGTACTATAGGTACAGCAGCTGATGTTGCTTATGGTAATCCTATTTGGACGGGTTTAAACTGGAAGGGCGAAGATACTGTTGTCAATACCGCCACCTGGACAGCTGATACAATATCGGTTAACACAATAACCGTTGATCTCGCCAGTGTCAAGGATAAGCTCACAAGGTTTGTCGTTTATACAGCGGATTGCGGAAGCGGTGTAAATAAGCCGAAGTCGGTAAAAGTCTATATTTCCAATGACAACACGAACTTTACAAGCGTTGGAACCGCAGCA
>PGZT01000092.1:766-1579 GCA_002841455.1 Firmicutes bacterium HGW-Firmicutes-21
GCATATACAGTTACACTTTCTGCAGCTGTTGAAGCAAGATATGTTAAGTATGAGATAACGCACGGCGGCGCTTGGACTCATGTATCCGAGGTTGAGGTTTACCAAGACCCTAATGCGACTTCCGCAGAGCCTATTGTTGTCGAAGAAGAAATCGCAGTTGACGGTATTCTTGACGATACAGGCTGGAATGCAGATAATTGGAAACATGTTGACAGCACCAACGGATATTGGATGAATCCAATTACCGCAGGCAAGGAAAGAACAGATAATTATGATTTTCAATTCCGCGCAGATGACACGAACTTTTATTTCGCTTTTAAGTTAAATAAAGCTCCTATCGGAACAGATACATATTTTGGTAATGGTATAGGAACAAACCTTCGTCTTTGGATAAAAACTAATGATGCGGCTACTGTTTACACTCATTTCCTTAATGTAGCTTATAAGAACGGAACAGCTGTTACTACTTGCCATGAAAATGAGAGCCTTACCGAGAACAAACGCAAGGATGTAGCTGACTGGGCAGGTTTAGATATAGGAGCTACATACGGAAGTGATTACTGGTATGTCGAAGTAACCCTTCCATTCGCATCTATCGGTGCTACAGATTCAGCCAATTTCTTTGTTTCCTGTTCGTCACCTCTGGCAATTGACACAACTGTTGAAGCAGGTAAGGTTCAACCTACTAACAACTCTCTTTCATACGGTAAGTGGGCTACAAGTCCTCATTCAACTTGGGATGTTGACGCAGACATTAATATAGTATTTGCCGATGTAAAGCTTGGCGAAAAAATCATACTTCCTCCGCCCCCA
>PGZT01000008.1 GCA_002841455.1 Firmicutes bacterium HGW-Firmicutes-21
TAAGCGGAAAATCCTCAAAAACCAGTCGTTTTACCGATTCGCACCCTAACTCGGGGAAGGCGACTTCATCACAGCTCTTTATATGCTTTGCCGCGACCGCACCCGCTCCGCCGATTGCTATAAAGTAAACGCTTTTATTGCGTACCAGTGCATCAATAATAACCTTATTGCGGTCTCCCTTGCCGATTGCTGCGGCAAGTCCGCAGTCAAAGAGTTGCGGATAACCGTCCATCCTGCCGCTTGTGGTGGGACCGAACGAGCCGCATACCCTACCGTGCTTTGCGGGGGTTGGACCCGCATAATATATTACACCGTCCTTTAACGGGAACGGCAGAGCGGCGCCCTCTTCCATCAGAGCCACTATTTGCCTATGAGCGGCGTCCCGTGCGGTATAAACCACTCCGGATAAAAGAATCTCCTCCCCGCAGGAAAGGCTCTGTGCCCATTCTCTTATATTAACGGTATTAAATTTTTTCACTTTTTCTACCTTTAATTACCTTTTGATTGTTATAAGCGCTTCCACTTCTGCTATTGCTTCATAAATATGCTTGCGGGCCTGCTCAAGTCCCGCATTTATAAAAACCTGCTTTTTTTCATATTCATCTATCGCCTTATAAACGCTCTCCGCGCGCTTGCTCGCTTCCTCAACAAGACGGTTTATTTCCTCACCGGCTTCGTCGGTTGCCTTTGCGAGTATATCCTTAGCTTCCCTCTGTGCTGTTTTAACTATCTCCTCCGCACGCACATCGGCTACCAAAAGTCTCTCACCCATCCGCTCACACAGCTTTTTATAATCACCGTTTTCCTCTGTTCTTATAATCGGTTCTACCGGAGCGGTGATTTTTTCTACAGACGGCTTTTGCTGTTCTATAAAATTCTGCCTCTCTGCGTTTAACCGCTGAACCTCTTCGGTGAGTCGCTCATTGATAGCAATGGTTTCCTCAAAGCGTTGTTTTATCTCTATTATTTCGCCGCTGAGCTTTCGTGTCTCTGTGGCGAAATCCTGCTGTTTTTGCTGTAGCTCTGTGTTGAGCTTTATTATAAACGCTTCAACCTCGTCGGGACTGTATCCCTTGAATACTTTTGTAAAATATATCTTGTTCAACTTTTTCTCCCCCTAAATTTATAAAATAAACATAGCTTCTCTATTTTATTTGAATAATAGCATAAAATGCCGTGAATGTCAACATTTTCCGTTTTATGCAATATAGCTCGTTGTTATAATCTGCGCATTGTCAGGCTGTGAGGCAGCAGCTTTGTTAAAACTCTGTACAGCTTGTATATAAATCTGTTTGTATAAACAGCTCTGCCCTTTTTTGCTTTTATTATTGAAATTCGTACCACTTCCGATGTTTTGCACCTCGGGAGTAGCGAAAACAGCCTTGACCTTCCCTCAATACCCGCAACGGCCATGAATTCCGTATCCATAGGTCCGGGGCAGACGGCAAGTACATTTATTCCCCTTTCTTTCAGCTCGTTCCGCAAGCCGAGTGAGAAGGACAATATATATGCCTTTGTTGAGCTGTATACCGTCATTCGAGGAGTGGGGCAAAAAGCCGCAATGGAACAGACATTAATTATATTCGAGCCTTTTTTCATGTAAGGCACGGTAAGTAACGCTATCGCTGTCAGCGAGGCACAGTTGAGCATAACCATATCGGTTTGGTCCTTAAGTGGGATTTTTACCGCTTCACCGAGCTTTCCGTATCCTGCATTGTTAACAAGCATAACGACCTCCGGGTTTTTCTCGGCGAGTAAATTTCTGTATTCCGTAAAACTGTCGTTATCGGTCAGATCGAGCGGCAATACAAGGCTCGTTACATTCGGAACCTTATCCGCAAGCTCTTTAAGCTTACTCTCCCTGCGGGCAATCAGCCAGAACTCCTCCACCTCCGGACATAGCTCCGTCAACGCTATAAAATACTCACTGCCCAATCCGGAGGAAGCTCCTGTAATAATAGCTGTTTTCATAACCGTCCCCTTCGTTAATGTTAAAATACTGATTACCCGAATAATACCATAAATAAAACCCGTTTTAAATATCTTTTGCAAAATAATATTCGGTATGCAAATATATCCGTATCCTGTCATATATATTTACATAAAGGATTGATGTGTATTGTCTGCTGAGGGAGTAAAAAACATAATTTGGGGTATGCCGACGGTATTTCTTATCCTTGTCATAGGAATATATTTTACATTTCGCAGCGGCTGGTTCCCTATTGTCGGAATAAAGGAAATAACAAAACGCACACTCGGCTCGCTGAAAAAATCGAACGAAAAAGACGGCGACACAAAAACCAAGGGCGGAGTTACCCCCTTTATGGCTGTTGCCACCGCTATCGGCGGAACCGTCGGAGTGGGTAGTATAGTCGGTGTCGGTTACGCAATCGCCACAGGCGGAGCGGGCAGTATTTTCTGGATGTGGGTTAGCGGCTTTTTCGGAATGATGATAAAATATGCCGAGGTTGCGATTGCGGTTAATCATCGCAAAAAAACCGAAAAAGGCTTTGCAGGCGGAGCTATGTACTGTCTTTCTTCCTTCGGCTATAAGAAGTTAGGCGTTCTGTTCTGCTTTCTCTGTATATTTGCTTCATTTGGGGTAGGTAACCTTGCTCAGACCAACGCAGTATCGTTAATTCTTGACGACATCGGCGTTTCTCCCATTATAACCGCAGCCCTGCTCTCCTTTTTCTTTTCGCTCATTATTTTCGGCGGACAACAAAAAATCGCTAAAATAAGCTCGGTTGTCGTCCCCCTCGTATCCCTTGTTTACCTTTCCTGCTCGCTTTACATAATACTGCTCTTTCTTCCGCAGATACCAGCCGCATTCGGTAACATTTTCGGCGAAGCGTTTGGTTTTACAGCGGCTGTGGGCGGGTTTTCCGGTGCTTTAATCTCACGGGCGATACGGGTCGGCTTCGCAAGAGGGGTGTTCTCAAACGAGGCGGGAATGGGTTCCTCCCCAATTGCACATGCCGCCGCCGAGGACGCAACTCCGCACACGCAGGGCATGTGGGGGATAACCGAGATATTTATAGACACCTTCGTCGTTTCCACCATAACGGGGCTTATCCTTCTCTGTGCGGGGACAACCGAGGTTGGCGAGCTGTTTCATCACTGCTTCGGTTATTACGGCAGACCGCTGCTTGCGGTGCTTCTGACCGTGTTCGCCTTTGCATCAATGATAAGCTGGTGCTTTTACAGCGAGGGCTGTATTATATTCCTGTCCAAAAAGAAGGTGTATTTATCCCTTTACCGTGTTATCGCCGTTTTCGCAGCTTTTGCGGGCGCACTTGTTTCGGTTACGGTGATATGGGATATGGCTGATATTCTGAACGGGCTGATGATTTTCCCCAACCTGTTCTTATTGTTTATAAGACGGCACGAAATAACAAAAAGAGGTTAAATTCCGAAGGATAAATCTTTCAGATACGGTTTTATGCCTAACCGCAGGAGGTGCGGTTATCCGGTCTACACCGGAGAAAGGACTGTTCATATATATGTGGCATTCGAAAACAACGGCGTTTATATGTGATAAGCTTAACACCTCAAAGGAGGGTTTAAGCTCGGCAGAGGCATCTGCACGGTTAAACGCAAACGGAAAAAATCTGTTGGAGCATAAGAAAAAGAAGAGCGTGGTAACTCGTTTCTTTATTGCAATGACAGACAAAATGACGGTCATTCTGCTGATAGCGGCGGCTGTTTCCTTCGCCGCTTCCGCAATAAGCGGAGAGAAGAATGCCGATCCATTAATAATCTTGATGATAGTGGTATTAAACGCCGCTATAGGCGTTTTTCAAGAGAGTAAAGCGGAAAAGGCTCTTGAGGCGCTCCGCTCGCTATCCTCTCCCGAGACAACCGTTGTCAGGGATAAAAGAGCGGTTAAAATAAAAAGCGAGGATATTGCGATAGGGGATTTTGTTTTATTGGAGAAGGGCTGCTTTGTCCCTGCCGATATAAGGCTGACAGACTCAAATGAGCTTATTATCGACGAATCTGCTCTTACCGGGGAATCTCTGGGAGTGAATAAGCAGGCGGATATTTTGTTCCCCGAAAAAACACATATAACCGATATACACAATATGGCTTGGTCGGGAACGGCAATTGTAGGCGGCAGAGGGAGCGGCATTGCGGTTGCAACGGGAATGAACACCTATGTCGGCAGTATCGCAAAAATGCTGGACGGGGACAGCGGGCAGAAAACACCGCTTCAGCAGCGGTTATCCAAGGTAAGCGGTGTGCTGGGAAATGCCGCACTTATAATATGCGCGGTTATTTTTATACTGTCCATTATAGAAGGTCTGCCCGCAAGCGAGATGTTCCTGACCTCGGTCAGTCTCTCGGTGGCTGCGATACCCGAAGGGTTGCCCGCTATTGTAACCATAGTGCTGTCTATCGGAGTGCAGATGATGGCAAGGCAGAAGGCAGTGGTAAAGCGGCTGCCGGCCGTGGAGACCTTGGGCTGTGCGAGTGTAATCTGCTCCGACAAGACCGGAACCCTTACGCAGAACAAAATGACGGTCACAGAGGTGTTCGGAGACGCAAAAAAGCTCTCTCTTCCCTTTATATTATGCAATAATTTCTCCTCACCGACCGAAACCGCTCTATTGGATTATGCAAAAATGTTTGTTCCCGATACAGATGCGATAATCACAAAATTCGAGCGGATAAACGAAATACCGTTTGACTCCAAAAAGAAGCTGATGGTAACCACCCATAAATACGGCAGCCGTTTCGTAATCTACATAAAAGGAGCGCCCGATGTATTACTTCCGCTCTGCCGAGGCGGTAAAGGTGCGGCGGAACGAGCGGTATCCGATATGGCGGGCAGGGCGCTTAGGGTAATGGCGTTTGCAAGGGCGGAGAGTGCTTTGCCCCCCGCAGACCCGTTTGAAGCAAGTTATGAGCTGGTCGGTCTCTGCGGTATGCTGGACCCTCCCCGTCCGGAGGTGTATGAGGCGGTTGCGGTTTGCAAAAGAGCAGGTATCCGCCCTGTTATGATAACAGGCGATCATCTCGACACTGCTATCGCAATCGGAAAAAGCATAGGTATTTATAACGACGGCGACGAGTGTCATACGGAAAAGGAGCTTGAACACTTAGACAAGCGTCAGCTTGCTGAAGCGGTAACCAAATGTAGTATTTTTGCACGAACCACTCCCGAATTCAAGGTGAAAATCGTTGAGGCGTATCAGCAAAACGGTATGGTTGTTGCAATGACGGGCGACGGAGTGAACGACGCACCCGCACTTAAAAAAGCGGATATAGGTTGCGCCATGGGCATAAGCGGAACCGATGTCGCAAAGCAGGCTGCCGACCTGATACTTACCGACGACAATTTTTCTACCATTATCGAGGCTGTAAGGCAGGGCAGAGGTATTTATTCCAATATAAAAAAGGCTGTGCATTTTCTGCTCTCTTGCAATATCGGTGAGATAATAACGGTTTTCGCAGCTATTCTTTTGGGGCTTCCCTCTCCGCTGACGGCAATACAACTGCTCTGGGTAAACCTTGTGACCGACAGCCTGCCCGCAATATCACTCGGCTTGGAGAAAACCGAACGGGATGTAATGAAGCAGAAACCGATAAAAAAGGGGGAATCGTTATTTTCCGGAGGTATGGTTCTCGAAATGGCCGCCGGTGGTATTTTAATAGGAGTCCTGTCCCTTATCGCCTACATAATCGGCATAAGGCTGGGAGGTCAATCGCTGGGCAGGACAATGTGCTTTCTGGTTCTGTCGATTTCGCAGCTGTTTCATTCCTTTAATCTGCACAGCAGAAGATCGCTGTTCAAGTCAAGTATTTTGAGCAACCCCTTTTTAGTGCTTTCCTTCTTCGTCTGCCTTTCCCTTCAGCTTGCGGTGGTTTTAATTCCGTTACTCTCCGGACTCTTCGGAACGGTGATGATGAACGGTCGTGAATGGGCGATTGTTTTCCTGCTGGCGGTTGTTCCCCTTGCCGCATCCGAAATTTACAAATCGTTAATTAAGTTTTGCAGTAATAATTAATTATTAGTATGGTACAATTCCCCTTGTATGATAAATTTGGGGGTTGTTAAATGGAAAAAAAGTTGCCTGTTATCGGAGAAAAAGCATTAATCCTTTGCGAAGATAACGGAAAATATCTCCGTACACACGGACGATATACAATAAAACAAGGATGTCTTGCTTTTGACTGGTCTAACAGCGGCATCAGCTTTAACTTTATGGGAACCGGTTTTATTCTGTCTTTCGGAAGGTATAATGCCGATGAACCCGCATATGTGAAGGTCTATCTTAACGGTGTCGAGCACCGTTATGCGGTTTCGACAGGTAAAGAGAAAATTATATACGAGAACCTCCCCGAGAAAAGGCACAGAGTTACCGTTTTAAGGGTTACGGAAGGCGATTCACCCCTTTTGTTAAAGGACCTTGTACTGTTCGGCATGGACCATAAGTTTATGGCACCGCCGTTTGATAAACCGAGAAAGATTGAGTTCATTGGCGACTCCATAACCAGCGGTTACGGCGTTATTGCAAATCCGAGCGAGAGTGCTTACCACACCTTCCAGCAGGACAGCACCATGACCTATGCCTTCTTTACTGCAAAAGAACTGGAGGCGGATGCCAATTATATCTGCATCTCCGGCAAGGGTATTGTATGCAATTGCAACGGCGAGAAGGATAACGAGGAAATACCGCTGTTTTTCGAATACGCTTCGAGGGAAAAGGAGCCTTGGGATTTCTCGGTCTGGACTCCTAATATAGTTGTTATTAACGCAGGCACAAACGATGTTGCCGGAGCTATACACGACCAGACCTTTACCGAGGCATCGGTTGGTTTTCTTAATCTTATCCGTTCAAGGTACCCCGACTCACATATTATATGGGTTTACGGAATGATGAACGATAAATATGTTTCGGCAATAAAATCAGCGGTCAAGGAACTTAATAAAACCGACGACAAGGTGCATTTTCTCTATGTTGAAAGCATAAATCAGCTCCAGGGCGAGACCGGAGCCAACGGACATCCAAACACAAGAGCGAATATGCGTGTCTCAAAACTTTTAGTAAAGAAAATAAAATCCGTTACAAACTGGAAGTAAAACTGAATAATAAGCAAATAACCGCATTGATACATTATTAAGTACCAATGCGGTTATATTTAATACTGCTTTATATTAGCTTTTTCAAATTGGTATAGCATCTTGCTATTGATTCAAAATCGTCCTGTGCGTCCTTCTCAACAATCACCCAGGCACACTCGGGTGTGTTTTTCGATATGTCGATTACCGCTTTCCAGTCAATATCATCCTCACCGATGACACAGTCATAAGCCTTTTCCTTAGAGAATGCCTTGTAATGCACGGTTACGCCCTTATCTGCGAATCTTTTATACAGTGCAATCGGGTCCTGTCCTCCGTTGAGCGCATTGCCGATATCGAGCTGCATAATAAAATCGCTCGGAGTTTGTTCTCCTATCATTTCCCATGCGCATTTTCCGTTTTCAAGTATGATCATCTCACCCTTGTGAGCATGGAATCCAAAAACAAACCCCTCCTCACGAAAGCGTGCATTAAGCTTATTGAAGGCACAGATGGTTTCCTGCCATTCGGCAACCGTTTTCTGGGGCATCCACGGAACAACCACATATTTACAGCCCAATTTCTTCATGTAGCTTATTGTATTAACAACCTTTTCCTCGGTCTCGAATTCCGCCCAACCTGTGTGGAAGCCGCATAGCTCCAGTCCGAATTCATCAAGGCAGGAACGCAGGAACTCCGCCGAATGAGTGGCGAGCGCTCCGAAAAGCTCAACTCCGTCATAGCCTATCTCCTTTACCCTTTTAAAGCTTTGCTTTACATCAGCGGCGTAAGCGTCTCTTACCGAGTAGATTTGAACACCTAACTTAAACATAAAATACCTCCATCATTTAATTATATTTCTATATTATTTTTACGGCGAGGGCAGGGGCAGCAACCGAAAGGTTGATGTCGCCGCCGTTGCCGTTTACACAGACCTTAGCGCCGCAGGAGGCAAGCTTGCCCTTGCATTCACCGTATGCAATCTGCGGACGGTTGTTGTTCTCGCTTAAATGCGCAAGAACTATGCTTCTCGCACCCTTTTCAACTAAAATGGGCAGGAAGTCGGCACAGTCTGCGTTGGAAAGATGACCTTTGTTACCGAGTATCCGCTTTTTCAGGAAATAGGGATAATCACCTCTCCGCAGCATATCGGTGTCGTGGTTAGACTCTATTACCACATAATCACAGCCTATAAGCATTTTTGCGACATTGCCGCTCATATGTCCGATATCGGTCGCATAGCCGAGCGTTTTAGCGCCAAGCTCAATCCTGAACCCCACGCTTGCAAGCGAATCGTGCGGAGTAGCTACCGAACAAATCCGCATATTATCGAACGATACGCATTTATTCTCTTCAAGCTCATGCATAATATCTGCCGTCTCCGGCTGCATCTGTGCAATACTACCCGCAGACAGAAAGGGAGCATATATCGGTATTTTATAATGCTTGGAAATTATCTGCAAGCCGTTTATATGGTCCTTATGCTCATGGGTTATAAAAATCGCCTTAATGTTTTTTATGCTTGTCCCGATGTCGTTTAACGAGCAGCATATACGCCGTGCGGAAACGCCGGCATCGATGAGTATTTCATCACTGCCGCATTTTACATATGCGACATTCCCCCTTGAGGAGGAAAAGAGCATATACGCCTTCAGGTCGTTTTCACACATTAAACTGCGGCTCCCTCATAAATTTTGTCGCTGTCGAAGCTTATCGCACCGTACGGACGAACATTCAGGAACATACACGAATCCGCTCCGAATATACTCTCGAGTGCTTTTTTATATCCGTCCCTTTTATCGTTCGGCACAAACGCCTGAATTGTTCCGGCAAAACCTCCGCCGTGAACACGGCAGACAACGCCCATTCTCTCCGATACGGCAAGCGCAAGCGATAAGCCCTGCTCGCTTATGTTTTTGTTTGTATATATGTTCTGAAGGAACTTAAACGAGGAGTTACCCGATTCGGCGGCAAGCCTGAGGAAGCAATCGATATCGCCGTCCTTTAACGCCGCCCGTTGATTCTCAACCCGGTCATTCTCACGGAAAAAGTGCATGGCACGCATTATCGCACGGTCACCCGCAAGCCCTCTCAGATAAGCGATACGGGAAATAAAATCCGCCTCGTCAACCTCACGCAGAACATTCCTGCCCAGCAGATTTGCACAGGTGTACATCTCCTTGGGAACGGAAGCGTAATCCTCCGTTAAATCCGCATGATTTCCGCCGGTATTAACTATACCGAGTGAATAACCGCAGCCTGAAAGGTCAAAATTCATCTTGTCTACCATGGGCGTATCGTTATGCTCAAAATCGATATACGAAAAACCGCCGTGCGCACATGCGGTCTGGTCCATAAGTCCGCAGGGCTTACCAAAATAAACATTCTCCGAGTATTTACCCGCTTTGGCAAGCTCGATAGCCGGGATTTTCCCGTTGTTGTAAAAATGCGAAATTATGTTTCCGCACATGACCTCAAACGCCGCCGACGAGGATAGCCCCGAACCGGTCAGCACATCGCTGGTTGTGCAGGCTAAAAATCCGCCGCAGGCGTAACCCTTAATCTCCAGAGCATCGCATACACCCGCAATAATGGCGGATGAGCTGTTCTTGCGGAACTTGGAGGGGTTTTTTATCTTAATATCGACAACATCCTCCTTATATCCCTCGCTCTTTACTCGGATAACGCTATCGCCGCTTTTATATGCTACCGCAATAATGTCTATATCGACCGCCGCCGCAAGCACCTTGCCATTATTATGGTCGGTATGATTACCGGATATTTCGCTTCTCCCCGGAACCGAAAACAAGCTGACCTCAAGGTCTCCGTAAAGCGAGATAAAGCTCTCGGTCAACTTTGTGTATCGCTGTCTCTGTGCGTCAAGCCTGTCGGCTCCGTAGAGCAGCGTGAGCATTTTATCGTATTCCTTATCCCTTATTTGTTTTAGAGTTTCTGTTGCTGTCATCCTTGAAAATCCTCATTTTTTCAGTATTTGTTTTATCTCGCATATATAAACGGTATGGAAGTCGCCCTTATACCACTGGCTTGGATCAATATCAACAAAACCGCTTTCCTTTATTGTGTCGGTATAAATCTTTCTGCCGCAGATAACCGTTTCCGCCTGTTCAAAATACACTATTCCGTTATCATTTATCGGAGTAAGTCCCGTCTCGGCTATTTTGTCGCAGTCCCTGCCGCTTTTACTTCCGCAAATTTTAAGCGTGTCCCGATATTCCTCCTCAAAAAAGGATAGGGTTATCTCGTTCGATTCCTCAGTAAACTCATGCGTGTAGCGTTGCGGACGAACAAAGCAGAAAAAAACATTTTTATTCCACAAAACACCCATTCCGCCCCAGCTCGCTGTCATTGTGTTAAAGCTGCCGTCCGCTTTTTTTGCGGTTATAAGCATCCATTGCCTGCCTACCGCATTGAAAACATTCTTATCAAGTTCCTCGGGTAAAATCCGTTTAAACATTACATCAGTTCCTCCTTTAAGGTATTATATGCTTTAACCTTGGAAAGAATTATCGAGAGTGTGATAAACAGCGTCGCATTTACCAATCCCTGTATTAGTGTAAATATCGCATTTGGAGCGGCTAACTCTTTTCCATATATAAACACCTCAGCAAGGAAATAGCCCGCTACCAAAACAATCGTCGCTATTATAAGCGCCGAAATGTTTCTAACCGAAAAAACATTCTTTCTGCTTGTAAACCATACAGCCATCAGAGCTTTGATAATTATCGTGAAAGGCGCATAAACAGCCCATCCGGAGGTTATGTCCGCAAGGGACGCTCCTATAGCGCCGACAAAAATACCATATGGCATGGGAAGCAGCGTCGTAAATAAATATATCATCGAGTCGCCGGGGTGTATATAACCCGTTCCGTTAACTATGGGCATCTGAAAAAAGCGAGTGAAAATAAATACCAATGCCGCACCCATTGCGGCTACCGTAAGCCTTTTTATATTCTTGTTTCTGTTCATATTCTATAGCTCTCCGATCATTTCTTCAAACTCCAATCCCCATGCGGGAGGTGTGCCTAACTTTTTGGTGTGCGCAGACACCTTAGAGATAAACTGCACAGCGGTCTTAATGGATTCAAAAATACCGCTTCCGTTGAGAACATTCCCCAATAATATCGAGGCGAAAAGGTCGCCGCTCCCGGGGAAAAAGCAATCGCTGTATGAGGCAAAGCTGCTCCCGTAGGAAACCTCATTTTTATCCTTTATGGCAAAAACCGCTCCGATGGTGTCCTGCTGTTCGTTATGTACGCCTGTTATTATAACAGCCCGTTTTTCCTTCTTACCTATTTTCAGGAGCTTATCGAGCAAAATCCTCAGCTCGTCGGCATCCGATTGCTTTTTATACGCCTTGCCGAGCAGAATATAAGCCTCGGTCAGATTAGGAGTGATAATATCCGCCGATTCGCAGAGTGTCCTCATTCCGTCACACATCGCTTTGGTATATGTTTTATATATATGTCCGTTGTCACCCATAACAGGATCGACCAAAACCAGAGTTTTACCGCCGGAAAAATCCTGTAAAAAGCGTTTTACCGTCTCTATCTGCCGCTCGTCTCCCAAAAATCCGCTGTATATGGCATCAAACTCAAGCCCTAAACGCTTCCAGTGAGAGGATATTTTATCCATCTCGTCGCTCAAATCCAAAAAAGAGAAGCCCTCGAATCCGCCCGTATGCGTAGAGAGCAATGCCGTCGGCAGAGGACAGACCTGATGCCCGAAATGGGACAAGGCAGGCCAAATTACCTGCATTGAGCACCTTCCGAAGCAGGCTATATCATGTATTGCGGCGATTCTCTTTGACATCTTTCTCACTTGCCCCTGTTTTCTGTATTCGTTAATCTGTATAATAACATAACACAATCAAAAAGAAAAGAATTTTTTCTTGTTTTTTTTCAATGCTCGGCAAACAGGAAAACATCCCATGCGGGGACATATTCCTTTTTTCGTAAATAGAGCTTATATTTATAGTCATAGCTCCGTATTAACAACGGTATGTCAAGCAGGTCATATGCTCGGTGATATAGAGCAACCATTATATTCGGTCGGCTATTGTAAAGCGTGTTGACCGCTCCCTGCAAGACCTCTTTATCGGCACCCTCGGCATCTATTTTTATGCTGCCGACTTTAACTCCGTTATCGTTTATTGTGCGTTGGCCGCAATAGCCGTCAATACTGACAGTCCTAATATTGCCCTCGCTTTGTTTTATAAAAGAGGATGCACGATTACCCTTTTGCGAAAACATCCCGACCCCATCCCTGTTTGTTACGGCTGTATTCTCACAAAGTACGCCTCTTATATGCGAGGTGTTCTTAACCAGCTTACGGAAATTAACCTTATCGGGTTCAAATGCCGCTATATCGGAATAGGTGCTGTTAATTGACGAGAATTCGATAACCGTATCACCGTCGAACGCTCCGACATCAATATGCCGTTTTGTATGTGTAAAAAAGCCCTGCGGAAACGAAAAGCTGTTTTTGCTCTCGAATAAATAATCCGTTTCTCCCGTGATATTGTACTTTAACAGCGAGACGAACAGCTCCCTTGACAAATCGTCCGCTAAATAATTATATAACCTCCGAACCCTGTCAATATGAGATAATATATATTCCTTATCAAAAATACCCTCTCCGTAAACGGGCAGGTTAGGTGAATAAAGGGTATGAAATTTTTTAATCGATTTTATAATCCCGGTCTTCTCCCCCTCAAGAGCAAAGCATAAAACGGCGACAAAATCACCGTACTCCTTCTCCGCCTCGGCAAGACTCATCACAGGGAAGCCCAAAAAGCTCTGCCCTCTGACAAAACCCTCGCTTGCAAAAACGCCGCTTACCTTAACCGACCTTTTTACGAGTGTATTAAATATCTTCTCTGCTCCGTCTCCCATTCCGTAAAGTAAAATAGGGCGTTTTTCCGCCGCCAGCTCTTCATACATACAAGGCAGAGAGGCGAGTGTTTCCGTAATATTCATTGTAAGCACATACCTTTCCCGATGTTAAAAAAGCAAGCGTTTGCTACCTTGAATATTTTATTAGAAAAACGAAAAAAAGTCTACCCTTTTTCCAAAATTTATGTATAATGGGAGCAAAGGAGTTGAACCGTTATGCAAAATACCCCGAAAAAAGAAAATACGATCGGGAAAATTACCCTGACCGAATACAAGGACAAGCTGAGAGCCGCTTTTTTAGGCAGAGCCGCAGGCTGCACGCTGGGCGCACCAGTTGAGGGCTGGACACTGCAACAAATGGAGGAATACGCAAAGGAGACAGGGCTTGCGGATTATCCGCTTAACGATTACTGGACAAAAAGCCCCACTCCGGATCAACAACGCTATATACACGAGACCTACAGCAGTTATCTTAAAAACAGTATGACGCATATTCCCTGCGACGACGATATAGGCTACACCCTGCTCTCGTTGTTTATTGCGGAGGAGGGTAACGGGCTTGACTTTACTCTTGAGGATGTCGCTAAGGCATGGGTAAAATATATAACCGTTGCCTATACCGCAGAGCAGGTTGCGCTTGATAACCTCAAAAAAGGTATCCCTCCCGAAAAAGCCGCCGAAATCGATAACCCGTACGATGAATGGATAGGAGCGGATATACGCTGCGACGGCTACGGCTACATGGCTCCCTGCAATCCGCGGAAGGCCGCCGATATGGCGGAAACCGACGCTCTTATCAGCCACCGGAGCAACGGCGTTTACGGCTCCATGTACTTTGCCGCCGTCATTTCCTTGGGCTTTGGTTTATCCGATACCAAAAAGGCTTTAACAGCGGGGCTTGATTATATTCCCGCCGACTGCGATCTTGCGGACGGAATCCGTTGGGCGCTTGATAATTACGAAACCGTAAAGGATTATCGCCACGCAGTCGAGCTGGTTGATGAACGCTACCCGGATATGAGCGCCGTACACACCATAAACAACGCCTGCTTAACTGTTTTTTCGCTTTCGCTCGGTAAAAAGGATATCGGCAAGGTTATTTCAAACGCCGTCGCAATGGCGCACGACTGCGACTGCACCGCCGCCACAGCAGGCTCGATTGCAGGTGCGTGTTATGGGATGGAGCACCTTGAAGATCATTGGTACAAGCCCTTCGGCGATACGGTCGGCTCCTACTTTAACGGTGAAAAGAGTTATTCCATAAATGATATACTGAGCCGTTTTGAAAAATTCGCCTTGCTCGGCGGACAGATAATATAACGATATGGAATATAGATATGATAAACCGGTCGCTTGACCGGTTTATCTATTTCTGTATATCGATATACCTCTACGCTTGTAAAAAATTTACGTACCATTTCCCTTGGACTTTAATGCAATAAGTCTGAAATATCTGCTTATCTTCCTCTTGATCTACGATATAATAATAAACAAGTGCAAATTCTTCAGCATCGTTTTTGTTATATGATGTGATTCTTATGCTACTGATTTCATCCTGCTTAAAAATCATCGCATCCTTCACTATAATGGTTTTTTCTTGAATTTTTTCACATATTGAATCTAAATAATCATACATTGTGCTTGAATTAAATAAATATGCTGATTCTTCGGGAGCACCGTTTATTTCGTCATTATATATAGAGAGCCGCACTATCTCGTCCATATCTTTTTCCTGCATTGCCACAAACATCCGCTCCACCGCTTTTTCGGGAGTAGCTCCTTGCTTTAAGGCAAGAATCAATCCGACGACAGACGCCAACAGAACACATACGACGACAGTTATTATTATGGATTTCTTTAATGCGCCGCCCTTATTCTGCGTTGTATTATACGCATATGGCTGAGCGTATTGCGGCTGCGTAAACTGCTGCGTCTCGGGCTGCTGTATTATCGGTTGCACGGGTGTCTGACCGGCTGTGTTATTCTCCGATTTTAATAAAGTCTGCCACTCGTTTTCCTTTTTGGGACGGAACGCCTCGTCGGTTGTCGCCTGCTGCGTCGGTATCGGTTTACCGCATGAAGCGCAAAACAAATCGGTATCGGATATTCCCCTGCCGCAATGAACACAAAACATAATCATTACCTCTGTTTTAAAATTTTAATATCTCCTTTTATAATAATACCATATATGTTGCGGATTGCAACATTTTTTTCACTTTTATAAAAATAAAAATGCAAAAGTCATATAAACAGCCGTTTTTTCATATGCTTTTACCGTATTTATAATATTTCGGAAGGGATATGGGATTATGAAAAAGATGCTTGTTTTTTTAACCGTTATATGTCTGCTGCTTCCTCTTTCGGCTTCGGCTACCGAGCAAGCCGCAGTTTACCCGTTTGAATACGCATGGGAGGAGTTCTGGTTTGAGGAAGCCGCTCAAACAGCAACCCTGTCCGGCGACTTTAGAGTAAAGAGTGCTTTCCTCATGGAGGCATCGACCGGAAAGGTATTATATTCCCTCAACGAGGACGAAAGGCTGCCCATTGCTTCGGTAACCAAAATAATGAGTACGCTTTTGATTATGGAGGCGTTGGACAGCGGAAAAATCAAGCTCGACGACATTGTTGTTGTCAGCGAGAATGCGGCGTCCATGGGCGGCTCGCAGGTTTTCCTCGAGCCTAACGAGCAGATGAGTGTTGAGGAAATGCTTAAAGCGGTTGTCGTTGTCTCGGCTAATGACGCTACACTCGCACTTGCGGAGCATATCTATGGCAGCGAGGATTCGTTTATTATCGAAATGAATAACCGCGCCAAACAGCTCGGTATGGAGAACACCAACTTTGTCAATACAAACGGTCTGCCGATAGCGGACCATTATTCGTCCGCCGAGGATGTTGCGTTAATGACACAGGAGCTGTTAAAATATCCTCTTGTTCTCGAATATTCCACTATATGGATGGACACCATAAGAAACGGAAGCTTTGGACTCGCCAACACAAACAAGCTGATTCGTTTTTATAAGGGTGCAAACGGAATGAAAACGGGCTTTACCGACGAAGCTATGTTCTGCCTTTCCGGAACGGCTCTGCGTGACAATATGCAGCTTATCGCCGTTGTTTTGGGAGCGGATACAAGCGCCGAACGCTTCGGCACCGTAAAGAAAATGCTTGATTTCGGATTTGCGAATTATTCGATAGTAACTCCGGAAAAGCTGAATCTTGAGCCTGTCAGGATAATAAAAGGCGTAAAGGAATACGCCGAAATAGATTATACACCCGCTTCGATTCTGCTTGAAAAAGGAAAGAGCGCAAACATTGTACAAACCGCTCATATAGTCGAGCTGCCCGAGGCACCTGTGTCCGAAGGCGACAAGGTAGGTTATGTGGTTTATTCCATCGACGGCAAGGAGGTTGCCAAGGTTCCCGTTTATATAACCGAGGATGTCGGTAAAATCGGCTATTTTATAATTCTGGGCAGGATAATAAAGAATATATTTGCGTTTTTCTAAAAAACCTTTATTAATATCGGTTGACAAGGAATAGGGTTTGTCTTATAATTAATAATCGATGCCCGCACGGGTAATATTGGAATAAAGGAAGTATAAACATGGTTAAGCTGAGGTACGCACATATAAAGAGCATTACAGAGGAGGACCTTGCGGCATTAAAGGCTCCGCTTGAGGCTGCCGACGGTAAAATAAGGAACAAAAACGGCGAGGGTGCAGAATATACCGGCTGGATTGACCTGCCGGTAAATTATGACCGTGACGAGTTCAACCGCATTAAGGCGGCGGCGGAGCTGATACGCTCAAACAGCGATGTTCTGCTTGTCGTCGGAATAGGCGGCAGTTATCTCGGAGCGAGAGCGGTAATAGAGTTCCTTTACTCCGCTTATTATAATCAAATAAAAAAGGATGCGCCCGAGATATATTTTATCGGCAACTCCTTTTCGGGGGATGAGCTTACACAGGTGCTCTCTCTCTGCGAGGGAAAACGCATCAGTGTAAATGTGGTGTCAAAGTCCGGAACAACAACTGAGAGTGCGGTAGCGTTCCGGCTTGTCAGGAGCTACCTCGAAAAGCGTTATACCGGGGAGGAATTAAAGCGACGGATATTTGCCACAACCGATAAAAGGGCAGGCGCTCTAAAGGAGCTTGCCGATAAAGAGGGTTACGAGTGCTTTGTTATCCCCGACGACATAGGCGGCAGATTCTCTGTTTTAACCGCAGTCGGTTTACTGCCTATCGCCGCAAGCGGTGCTGATATAGACGCACTTATGGCGGGCGCAGCCGCCTGCCGAGAGCATTTGTTTGCGGAAGGACTCGGCAACGCCGCATATACATATGCGCTGCTGCGGAACGCCTTTCTTCAAAAGGGAAGAACAGTGGAGGTGCTTGCAAGCTATGAGCCGTCGTTCAGGTATATGGGCGAATGGTTCAAGCAGTTGTTCGGAGAGAGTGAGGGGAAGGATAAAAAAGGTATCTTCCCTTCCTCGGTTATATTTTCATCCGATCTTCATTCTCTCGGACAGTTTATACAGGATGGCAATCCGATTTTGTTTGAGACCGTATGCAGGCAGGTATCTGCCTCGGAGGAGATTGCTGTGCCGTTTGACGAGCAGGACACCGATAATCTGAACTATCTTGAGGGTGTATCCTTGAACGCTATAAACAACAAGGCGTTACTCGGCACGCTGCTCGCCCATGCGGACGGCGGAACCGACAGTATTATTGTCGAATACGAGGGAAAAAACGAATTCTCGCTCGGCGAGCTTATATATTTTATGTTTATCTCCTGTGCCGCATCCGGCTATATTCTGGGTGTCAACCCCTTTGATCAGCCCGGTGTGGAGGCTTATAAAAAAAATATGTTTGCTTTACTCGGTAAACCGGGAAGTGAGAAAAAAAGAGCCGAGCTTGAAAACAGGTTAAATTTACTAATGCTAAAATAAATACCTATTTGGGGTTGATTTTTTCGCAAATATAAAGTAAAATATGATTAAGAAAGCGGTAAAAAATGTATTATTTAGTCGTTATAATTATTTCTACGCCGCTTATACCGAAATATACTAAAAATGGAGGTTTTTATTATGGTTCAGTTAATTGTAGGTCTTAAGGGAACGGGTAAAACCAAAGCGCTGATCAACGAGGTAAACAGAGCAGCTAAGGAATCACACGGTGCGGTTGTATGCGTGGAATACGGAAGGAAGCTCACCTATGACATTAAATACCAGGCCCGTCTTGTCGATGCAAAGGATTATGAAGTAAACGATTCCTCCACGCTTTACGGTTTCATCTGCGGAATTCTTGCGGCTAACTATGATGTTACCGAGTTATTTATCGACAGCGCACTTAAGATTTGTCAGGAGAATGTTGACGATTTTGAAGATTTTATTCTTAAAACCGACAGTATCACAAAGAAGAACAACATAAACTGTATTATAACCGCCTCTATTGAGCTTGAAAGGGTTCCTGCAACAATAACAAATCTGATAAGGGAAACGCATTGACACCATGAACAAGGAAAAGGTTCAAAAATACAAGAGCTGCCTGTATAAATCACTGTTATTATACACAGTATTATCATACGGTTATTTAGCGGCGGTTGCTTCCTCTTCCGCAGACAATACCAGTACGGCTATCTCCGTTTTTGCCAGGGAGCTGCTGTCCAACAATGCCGTATTGCTTTTATTCTCTCTGGTGTTCGGTTTTTCCTTCCTCATATTTACAATAAAAGGAATGCCGAATGCGGCGAAATGGACTATTCATATTGTGCTGTTGTATGCTTCAATGCTTCTGGCTTTTTTATCAATGGCAAGAGTCGGTGCCGATCCGAGGAGCAAGGTGTTGTTTATATTTATATCAACCCTGATATTTGCGGTTCTGTACAGTATATCGGCATTGATTGTGCATTTATATAAGAGAAAAAGGCGTTAAAATAAAGAAATTGGGGATGCTCATTCGAGCATCCCGCTTTTTATTTCTGTCTATTTATTCATACAAGTTATAACTGCCCATGAAATGCCGCTTAACCATCAGATAATCTATTGAAGTAATGTCGTCACCGCCCGCAACGCAGCCTGCCGCAAGGAAAGCACCCTCAAGGTTATAATTACCCATGAATGCACGCTTAATGCGTAGATAATCAATGGCTGTAATTCTACCGTCTCCGCTGGTATCGCCTTTTATGACAATGGTATAGCTGTTCTGTCCGATTTGTATAATACAACCCGTACCAACAAGGGCTGATCCCGCAAGTGTGGCACCGCTCGCATCCTTGACGGTTATAGTGCCGTCGAACATTGCGGTAACCTCCGTCACTGTCTGCAAGCTCCTGAGACCGTTTGCAAAATCATCCTCTAATCTCAGAGCGACTCCGGGCTTTAACGAAACATTCGTCTTAATGGATATATAACTGCCCGCAAGTGCCGTTCTGTTATTTATATTTATTCCGTGCAGCACAAGAACATCACCGACCTTGGCTGTGTTTGCATATGCTTTGTTTATGGCTCCATCGCCGCTGTCACCGTGAACACCTAATACAAAACCGTTTCCGGGAACTGTTTTAATCACATTGCTTCCGTTGCCGCTTGCGGTCTGGATAACAACATACGCTCCGATTTGCGGGTTCCACTGTGCCGCAATTGCCCTTGCCCAGTTTAGATTTGCATTATCCCCGTTAAGCTCCGGCGCATATCCGGGAGTGAATATAATACTATGGTTTGTAAGTATCTTGGAGTTGAAGCCCGTCAGGTATATTCCATCTGCAATCTGTACATCGCTCTTGTAAACCTCAAGCTCTGTGATGAACATAAACGGCTTTATAGCACCACCCACCATATGAAACTTTACATATCTTCCGCTGACACCTTCCGCAAGAATCAGAGTATATTTTACATCGGTTCTTTGGATTTTTTCTGCGTTAGCTTCATCCGCTACGCTCCTGCACAGATTCGGCTGGTCTGCAACGGCTATACCCGCTTCGGTAAAGCTTACCCCGTCATCCGAAACAAGTATAACCACCTTTGTGGGTGCTTCTATTCCCGCACCCCAATCGTGCTCCGAATAAGTAATGAATTCGGTTAGCTTGTTTTCTGTTTTATTTAAATCTATAATGACATCGTAATAGGGTTTGCCGTCCTCGGTTCCGGCCTTTAGAGAGCTGTGGAAGCCCACCCAAGCGGGTCCGTATGCGCCCGAAAGCAGCGAACCGATATTTCCGTCGGTTAATTCCTTATTGTCGGTATCCTCATAATTACCTGTCCATACTCCGCCTATTTTTGTATAGCTCTTTCCTTGAGCTATATTTATCAATGCGTCGCCGGTCATGTTCAACAACGCTCTGAGCTTCCTTGTCGCCTCTGCAATCTCCTCCGAGGTAGCGTCCGCATCGGCTCTTATGGCAGATGCTTCTTCGTATGTTTCCCAAATCATTTTAAGCACGGTATCGCTATAATCCTTGAAGTAAACTCCCGATGCCGCCGCAAGTGCGGCGTCCAGCTCCGCTTTACCGGAAATTGCTGATTGAAGGAACATATATGCACGGGTGTAATCGCCCGGCATGCTGTTTGGGTTATCTAAAACCGCTTCGGCATTTGCAATCGCTTCTATGACCGCAGTTGTTGTGTTCTCTGCGTTATCCGCAATAAGCTGCTCGAGTGCGGTAACAATTTCTGTGTCCGGACTCTGTCTCTCGACTATATAGATACAGTTTGCGACATTCCGTCCATATGTACCCTCAGAGCTTTTAAGAGCGTATTCAAAATCACCGTTCGGTTTGGTAATCAGCATCTGTGTCGAGCCGCCTCCGTCGAGGTTATAGGCGGTTACACATCCCATCTGTACCATTATATCCGCAAGCTCATAAACCGTAAGTCCGGGTGCGCTGTCCGTAAGATTTCTGCCCGCTGTTGTTATCAGCATTACCGAGCCGTCCGCTTTCAAGCCGATGGAGGACCTCTGCGCTCTTGCGCTCATAAAATCAGCGCCGAGCTGGCTAAGGGATTCCGCCGTATCCCTGACTCCGTTCTTTACGATGGGATACTGTGCGACAAGCGCTGCGTTTGCTCTCTCTGTGTACTGCTTGGATGCTTCTATTGTCTCACTGACTGCAATTTCAAAAATGTCACCGACCGTAACAGAAGCCGCAACAGCCGCTTTAAGCGGCGAATCATTCTTGACATAGAGAACAAATTCATCCGCACCGACCGTGCTGTAATAGGAATTTGTCCTTACCTCAAGCACCTGACCCTTAAGGTTTCCGCCTATTGTGAGCTGACCGTAGTCCAGCTTTTTACAGAGTATCTCAAGACCTGCGATAACGGAATCTGTTCTTGTTCCGCATTCGGTATCCCAATAATAAAATCTGTTGTCAACGGCGGTCGCCAATGATTTTTTATTTATATGAACAAGAGCGCTTGCACCGCCTGAGGTTATCTCCGTTCCGTTGTGGTAAAGATTGAAATTAAGCTTTGATTGCACTATGTTCACTTGACCGTCCGAATCGAAGGTGATGATATCGTTCTGATACCCTAAGGTCGCTTGTGCAAGTCTGCCGTCATGCACCCAGTAGCCCGCATAGGTGCTTCCGGTATTCGTCGCATAAAATGTAGCGTTAATACCGCCGATTACATTTGCGCCGAACTGACTCTCCGCTTGCTGCGCCGATCTGTATATATCCGCTCCCGTGCCTGTCCACTTGCTGTATACATAAGGCATATAGTTGCTTGTGGTCGGATTAAACTCAAGCGCATATACCGCTTGCTGACGGCTTCCGCTGTCTGTAAACACCGCTTTTGAGTATGTAACGGCACCGTCCGTGGTTAGATTCCTGTTATCAACCGCTGTAATAATGCCCGTTCCAAGCGTTCCGCCAACGGAAAATGCAATTGCGGAAACCGACCCTGCCAACGACGACAATAAAACCGTTACCGTCAGTAATAACGCAAGAATTTGCTTTTTTGTCCTTCTCATCGCTTGATTTCTCCCCGTTAATTATTTTGTTTTTTTGTTTTGTATCAAATAGTTCATTTTATTATACAACTTTACCAAAAATAAGTCAATACAAACGATTATATTTTCTACATTTTTACGAAAAGCAGTAAAAAGCGGATGCAATGCTCTGCACCCGCTTAAATATTGAGTTTTTACAAGCTGTTATTCCGCAAATATGTCGTAGGTGTTAAGAAAATGTCTTTTTATCCTTAGATAATCCTTGGAGGTCGGGACGGGAGTTCCCTCAAGAGCGCCTGCTCTCAGCTGTACTGCGTTAAGCGTATAAGAACCTATAAAAGCTCTCTTGGCAAACAGATAATCACTGGAATTTATCCTTCCGTCGCCGTTAATATCGCCTTTAACAATAACGGTATAGCTGTTTGATCCGGCTTGAATGACGCAGCCCGTACCCACAAGAGCTGTTCCGGTGATGGTGGCTCCGCTCAAATCCTTTACAGTAACGCTGCCGTTGAACATCGCCGCAACCTCTGCCACCGTCTGCAGGTTCTTGAGACCGTTAGCAAACGCACCCTCTAACTTTAAAGCTACTCCCGGTTTTAACGAGATAGCCTCCTCCGCTGTCTGAATGGTGATATAGCAACCCGCAAGCGCTGTTTTGCTGTTTATGTCGATTCCGTGCAGAACAAGTATGTCGCCGACTTTGGCGGTATTAGCATATGCCTTGTTTATAACTCCTTCGCCGTTGTCGCCGTGAACACCCAAGACAAAGCCGTTTTCGGGTACTGTTTTAATCACATTGCTACCGTTTCCGTGTGCGGTCTGAATAACTACATATGCCTGTTTTTCTTCATTCCACTGTGCAGCAATTGCTCTTGCCCAGTTTAGATTTGCGTTGTCTCCGGTAAGCTCCGCCGCATAATCGGGGGTGAAAATTATCGAGTGGTTCGTTAGGATTTTTGCGTTATAGCCTGTTAAAAACATTCCGCTTGTAATCGGCGAATCGCTCTTGTAAACCTCAAGCTCGGTAATAAACATAAACACCTTTGTAGCTCCGCCCACCATATGGAACTTTACATATCTTCCGCTGACGCCTTCGGTAAGGTTAAGAGTATATTTTACATCTGTTCTTTGGATTTTTTCTGCGTTAGCTTCGTCCGCTACGCTCCTGCACAGATTTGATATGTCTGCAACGGCTATGCCTGCCTCGGTAAAGTTTACGCCGTTATCCGAAACAAGTATAACCACTTTAGTAGGTGCTTCGATTCCCGATACCCAGTCATGTTCCGAATAAGTAACAAACTTAGACAGCTTGTTTTCTATTTTGCCAAGGTCAATTGTAACATCGTAAAAGGGTTTACCGTCCTCGGTTCCACCCTTGTACGAGGAATGGAAGCCCACCCAAGCGGGTCCGTATGCGCTGATAAGCAGCGAACCGATATTTCCGTCGGTCAACTCCTTGTCGTCGGTGTCAAGGTAATTATTATTTGCGGTCGGATGTGTACCGCCTAATTTGGTATAGCTCTTACCTTGGGACACATTTATCGACGCTGTACCCTTCATGTCCAACAGATTTCTGAGCTTCCTTGTCGCCTCTGTAATCTCTTCCGAGGTAGCGTTTGCATCGGCTCTTACGGCAGATGCCTCTTCATATGTTTCCCATATCATCCTAAGCACGGTGTCGCTGTAATCCTTAAAGAAAATACCCGATACCGCCGCAAGTGCGGCATCCAGCTCCGCTTTGCCCGATAGTGCCGATTGAAGGAACATATATACACGGGTATAATCGCCCGGCATGCTTTTTGTGTTATTGATTACAGCCTCGGCGTTTGCAATCGCTTCCACAACCGCAGTCGCCGTGTTTTCTGCGTTATCCGCAATAAGCTGCTCGAGTGCGGTAACAACCTCTGTGTCCGGACTCTGTCTCTCGACTATATAAATACAGTTTGCGACATTCCGTCCGTTTGCACCCTCATTACTTATATGTACTTTTTCAAAGCTTCCGTTTTCCTTGATCACCATCTGTGTAGAGCCGCCGCCGTCGAGGTTATAGGCGGTTACACATCCCATTTGTACCATTATATCCGCAAGCTCATAAACCGTAAGTCCGGGTGAGGAATCGGTTATATTCCTGCCTGCCGAGGTTATAAGCACAACCGTTCCGTCCGCTTTTAAACCTATGGAGGACCTCTGTGCTCTTGCGCTCATAAAGTCGGCACCGAGCTGGCTGAGAGATTCCGCCGTATCCGCAACTCCGTTCTTTACGATGGGATATTGTGCTACAATGGCGGCGTTTGCTCTCTCTGTATACTGCTTGGACGCCTCTATTGTCTCACTGACCGCAATTTCAAAAAAATCACCGACCTTAACAGAAGCCGCAACAGCCGCTTTTAGCGGTGAATCGTTCTTGACATAGAGCACAAACTCATCCGCACCGACCGCGCTGTTAAAAGAGTCCTCTCTTATTTGGAGAACCTCACCCCTCAGCGTACCGCCGATTGCAAGCTGACCGTAATCCAGCTTTTTACAGAGTATCTCAAGCCCTTCGATAACGGAATCTGTCTTTGTTCCGCATTCGGTGTCCCAATAATAAAACCTGTTATCAACGCCGGTTGCCAAAGATTTTTTGTTTATATGTACAAGACCGCTTCCGCCGCCTGAGGTAATCTCTCTGCCGTTATGAAAAAGGCTAAAATTAAGTCTTGAATTAACGATGTTAACCTGTCCGTCGGAGTCAAAGGTTATAATATCGTTCTGATACCCCAAGGTCGCCTGTGCAAGCCTTCCCTCATGTACCCAATAGCCCGCATAGGTGCTTCCGGTGTTCATCGCATAAAAGGTAGCGTTAATTCCGCCGATTACATTTGCGCCGAACTGGCTCTCCGCTTGCTGCGCCGTAGCCAATGCATTGCTTCCCGTGCCTGTATATTTACTGTATACATAAGGCATATAGTTGCTTGTGGTCGGATTAAACTCAAGCGCATATACCGCCTGCTGACGGCTTCCGCTGTCTGTAAATACGGCTTTTGAAAATGTAACCGCGCCGTCCGTGGTTAGATTCCTGTTATCTACCGCTGTAATAATACCCGTTCCAAGCGTTCCGCCGACATTAAATGCGATTGCGGATACGGTAAGCGACATTCCGCCGACCGTAACAAGCAAAGCCAGCAAAGCCGCTAACAGCCTCGTTCTTTTATTCATCCTAATTCGCTCCTTTGTGTTTAGTTAATGTGTTTATTATACAAATATTCGTAAACATTGTCAATAGATTATGTGTAACTTTCCGAATCAAGGATTTGGGATATCTTACATATCGGCAGCCCCATAACATTGAAAAAGTCACCCTTTATACACTCGACAAACGCAGACGCTCTGCCCTGAACACCGTAGGAGCCTGCTTTATCAAACGGCTCGCCGCTCTTTATATAGTCGATTATCTCCCGTTCGGAGAGGTTTCTGAATTTAACCTCGGTTACCTCATAACCGATATGCCGCCGCTCTCCGCAAAGTATCGCATAGCCTGTATATACCTCGTGCCAAGCACCCGACAGTTTTTTCAGCATAAGAAATGCGTCGGCGGTGTCCCTCGGTTTCCCAAGCAGAACTCCTCCCAAGTAAACCATGGTATCGGCGGCAAGGATAAGTGCGTCTGTAATTGCGATTTTTTGCTTTACATATAACGCTTTATCAAGCGCAATCCGCTTTACCGCCTCGGGAGGGGTTGCTCCCTCGGGAACCGTCTCGTCGGTAGCCGCCTCCTCAACCGTGAAAATATACCCTGCGTTCCGTAGTATTTCCCGCCGACGGGGTGATTTTGATGCCAATATAATGCTTTTTTTATCCATTTACAATGCTCCTGTGTAAAAATGTCTTGCAAATATCGTGATATGTTATTATAATGTATATTATCTTATATGTAAACAGAGGGAATGAAGAAATGAGCTTTGATTGTGAAATTGTTGGGAAAATAGGTTCCATGGCTCTTATTAATCATGAAATAAACGAGCTGGATTATAATACTTTCAGCAGAATAGGTAAATATCTCAGTCCCGGATGCGTATGGATAAGTTCGGGAGCTGTGGAGATCGGTAAAATAGATTATTACAAGAGGAATAACTGTGCCATTGTGCCGGAGGATGATATTGCCAAATCATTATACGCTTCACAAGGTCAGTGTATTTTAATCGAGAATTACAGACATTTTATAAAGCCGGAATATTCGGTCAGACAAATACTGCTTGAGCATAACCATTTCAATGACGAAAACAAAAGGGAATATATAAAGAAATTATTATTACGGTCAATCGAACAAAAAGCGATACCTATTATAAACTATAATGACTCCGTCAGTAATTACGAAATAATGAAAATGGAGCTAAACAGAATACGGAACAAAAACGAGTCGGCTGTGGAGTGTATAGACAATGACGAAACCGCCTCTCAGATTTCGGTTTTATTAAAGTCAAAATACTTGTTGATTATGACATCCGCCGACGGCTTGCTAAAAAATCCTGATGACCCTTCCTCTTTGATTGAAAGAGTGGAGGGAAAAGACGCATATGAGCTGACGGAAAACATTAACGGTCTTTTTCATCATTGCAACGGAACAAGCCGCAAGGGGTCAAACGGAATGCTGGCAAAGCTGCAGTATATAAAGGAACCGGTTAAGAACGGTACGATTGTAATAATCGGCAGTCCGAAATATACCATTCCGGATTTGATTAAAGGAACTGTAAGACGAACTGTTATTTCAGTGCGGTAAACAAAACAGACGGTGATTTTTATCAATTAAAACAGAAAGGATATAAATATATGCTTAAAAACAAATGCTTAAAGGCAAAAGAAGCGTTTGCCGTACTGTCCTCGTCAACCGGACAGGTGCGTAACAGAGCGATAGCTCTTATGGCGGAGTCTCTTGAAGCCGAATACGAATATATTCTAACCGAAAACGAAAAGGATATTGCGGATGCGGCTCTAAAAAGGCTGTCCGATGCCATGACCGACAGGTTAAGGCTGACAAAGGAGCGTATTTTTGCTATCTCGGCTTCCCTTAGGAAGGTATGTATGCTCCCCGACCCGTTGGGCAAGGGCACGGTTTTTACCCATCTGAACGGGCTAACCATACAAAAGGTACAGGTTCCGCTTGGACTTATCGCCATAATATACGAATCCCGTCCGAATGTAACCGTCGATGCCGCCGCACTCTGCATTAAATCGGGTAACACGGTGATATTGCGGGGTGGCAGCGAGGCAATAAACTCAAATATCGCATTAGCGAGGGTATTACGGAACGCACTTTCCGCCTCCGATCTCCCTGCCGACTGTATTCAGATTGTGGAGGATACCTCAAGGGAGACCGCAACCGAGCTTATGAAGCTGAACGGTTATATTGACCTGCTTATTCCGAGAGGCGGTAAATCGCTTATACAGGCTGTCGTTGCCAACTCCACCATCCCTGTTATAGAGACGGGAGAGGGTAACTGTCATATTTATGTTGATGAGAGTGCGGATACCGAAATGGCTCTCAATATAATAAATAATGCAAAGACCTCCCGCCCTTCTGTTTGCAATGCTGCGGAGAGCCTGCTGCTTCACCGCTCCGTCGCCGCCACACTGCTCCCGCTTATAAAAGCACGGATGCCGAAGGTAGAGCTTAGAGGATGTGCGGAGACTCTTAAAATATTGCCGGATATTACCGCCGCAACCGATGAGGATTTCTACACCGAGTATCTCGACTATATTATGTCGGTCAAGATAGTTGCGGATGTTAAGGAAGCGGTAACTCATATAAACGAGTACAACACCAAGCATTCGGATGCTATTATTACCAAGAACCCCGACGCCGCAGAATATTTTACGGTGAATGTGGATGCCGCCGCCGTTTATGTCAATGCCTCCACCCGTTTTACCGACGGCGAGGAGTTCGGATTCGGTGCCGAAATCGGTATTTCCACGCAAAAGCTGCACGCAAGAGGACCGATGGGGCTTGACGAGCTCACAACGATAAAATACAAGGTTATCGGCAACGGACAAATCAGATAAAACAAGGGAGCAAGGACAATAAATTGGATATCCAAACGCTAACAAAAAGGGAGCTGGAAAATAGGATAGCCCGTTTTTCCGGCGAGATGAATAAACGGAATCCCGATTGGGATACCGCTATAATAATCAGCAGGGTTAACCAGTATTATTTTTTGGGAACTATGCAGGACGGTATGCTGATTATTAAAAAGGACGGCACACTTTATTATTTTGCAAGAAGAAGCTATGAGCGGGCAATGGATGAGTCTCCGTTCGCCGAAAACGGATATATTTATCCCATGGAGAGCTACCGTGACGCAAAGGCTGTTATAGGAGCCAACCTCGGCAGCACCTATATCGAATCGGAGGTTATGACCTGCGCTGTCGCAGACAGGCTCGGAAAGCATTTTACCTTTACCAAAACAGGTTCGCTCGACAGGACTATATTCGCCGTAAGAGCGGTAAAATCCGATTATGAGCTTGCGGTAATGGAGGAAGCGGGCAGACGACACAATCTCTTGTTGCAGGAGGCTGTTCCCGTACTTTTACACGAGGGTATCAGCGAGGCTCTCCTTGCCGGAAAGCTGTATGCCGAGATGATGAGCAGAGGACACCAGGGATTAAACCGCTTTTTTATGTTCCAGACCGAAATGGGTATCGGGCAGATTGCATTCGGAGAGAGCTCGTTATACCCCACCGGCTTTGACGGACCGGGCGGCTCGTTCGGTATGTATGCCGCTGTTCCCGTTATCGGGAGCTATGACCGAAGGTTAAAAAAAGGCGATACGGTATTTGTGGACATCGGTTTTGGTATGTACGGCTACCACAGCGATAAAACGCAGCTGTATATATACGGCGCAGAGCCATCGGATAAGGTTAAAAACGCACATTCATTATGTATAAGAATACAAAAGGAAGTTGCCTCAAGATTAAAGACAGGAGCTGTTCCGTCCGAGATTTACCGCATGGTAACCGACGGGTTGACCGAGAAGGAAAAAGAGAATCTGGGCGGCTTCGGCAGCCGAAGGGTTAAATTCCTCGCACACGGCATCGGCTTGCAGGTCGACGAATATCCCGTCATTGCCGAAGGGTTTGACGAGCCTCTTGAGACAAATATGCTCTTTGCCATCGAGCCTAAAAAAGGTATTGCCGGCATCGGAATGGTCGGAGTTGAGGACACCTTCGTTGTAACTCCCGAGGGCGGACGCTGTATTACGGGCGGCTGCAGTGATATAATAATAGTATAAAAAATTCGTCAAAAAACTCTGTTTGTTTTTTTACAGCAAAAAATCTTATCCGACATTATTTTACTTTGCACCCATTGCGTATCTTCTTCATATTATTACTATTGAAGGGAGGATATGTAATGGGTTGCTTTGATGGTTTATTTGGCGGCGGCGGCGGTAGCTGTTGCTGGATTATTATTCTCATTGCTATTGTAATTGTTTGCTGCTGCTGCTAAGCCGGTAAATGAAACATAGTTAAGGAAAGGGATATGCGGCTTTAAACGGTTAATATATGCCGAAAAAGTTCTGCCTACGGTCGTAAAACGCCGACTTATCTTTAATGCACTGAGATAACGGGGATTTTCCCAAAAAGCCAACCACCGCAATGGTGTAGGCGATGGGCAACGCTGCTGCGTCTTTTGCGGAAGCGTCTTCTGCGGAAGCGTGTTCCTATAAAGTGTCTCTTCCTTGGGAAAAGCTACAAAAAACCGCTTACTACTTTGCGTATAAGCGGTTTTTCTCTGTATTTATATCGTTTTTAAGCGTTTTTGGGCTATTATGGTATTACGCATTTGGAACAAAAACGGTTTACTAAAGGTTTATATTGGAAATAATATATAACATATACTCGTAAACGGAGGGATTTAGTATGAATCGTTTCAAAAAGCTGCTCTATTTAATCACCCCCGCTTTAATTATGTCGGCGGTTCTGTTTATTTACTCATTTATTGCAAACCAGTTCTTTTAATATATTCCGCTCGTAATAAAACAGATATTGCTGGGCAATTCCTGCATTTTTCCCAAAGTAATCGGAAGTAAAATCGGCTCCGTAATGCCTCTCGATAACCCGTTTTACCCATACATCCTTGGGAAACGCCTCATAAAACCCAAAGGCAAACAGCAGCACACAGTCTGCGACCTTATCGCCCACTCCCTTTATCTCTGTCAGCTTGTCCTTTGCCGACGGGTAATCAAGCTTGCATATGCTGTCTAAATCAACTATACCGCTCGCAACCTTTTCGGCGGCATCAACTATGTATTTTGCTCTGAATCCGCTTTTTATAGGTGCAAGCCCTTCTATGCCTGCCGCAGCGACCCTTTCGGCAGGCGGAAAAGAATATACACCCTCACAAATCTGTTCACCAAGCAAGGCGCAGAGTGAACCGATTATTTTTTTTATTCTCGGGATATTATTGTTTTGCGAAATAATAAACGAGCAGAGAGTCTCCCAGCTGTCCTGCCTTAAAATGCGTATGCCTGCGGTTCTCTCGGCAGCTGTTCTGATTCTGCAATCAAAGGACAGCTCCTTTAAAATACAGGCATAATCTCTTTCAAGGTCAAAGTACCGCTCCCATTTCTCCTTAAATTCTTCATATGAAACATCGAATAGGGTTATTACATCGGCTTCCTGCTTCAATAACAGCTCCCTGCCGAATGCAACCCCGCGAAAAAATCCACCGTCCTCCTTTTGAAAACGGAAGCATTGACCGCATTCAAAGGTCTGCTCAAGGTCAAAATTATCGCACGAGCTTAATATTATATTATTGTTTTCCGAAATAATTCTCATATTTATGACCATTTCTTCCCCGGCGTATGCCGAAAAGTATGAAACGCACCTAAAGGCTGCGTTTCACGATTGTGCCGCTTTGTATGTAATACAAATGGCTGCACCTCTTGCAGCCAAGGCACAAAACCGTATTTGAAAGATTTATCTTTCAGACTTATATACCTGTGCTTGCAAATTTCTTCTTTGTCCTGTATAATATAAAACATAAAGGAGTTATATATTATGAAGGAAAAAATATATACCATACCGGTTAACGAGGCGTTTGAGCAGAGCGAGGGCGGATGTCCGTTTTGCCTTTTATTCAAAAGGCTTGAGGACATTGAGCTTGATCTGATTTTAGGTGCGTCCATGATGGAGCCGGATATAAGACAAATAACAAATAAAAAGGGTTTTTGCAAAACGCACTTCACAAAAATGTTCAACCTGAAGAACCGTTTAAGCCTTGCTCTTATGCTGGAGAGTCATCTTGAGGAGTTGAAGGGAGAGCTTAAAACGGGCGGGCTTTTTTCCAAAAATATAGGAGCAAAGTCCGCCGAACGGATAAGCACGCTTGAGAAGAGCTGCTATGTTTGCGACCGTGTTGAGGAAAAGCTTGAAAAAATGTTTGCCACAGCACTTTATCTGTATTCATCCGAGAGCGAGTTTGTAAGTAAATTCAACTCGCAGAAAATGTTCTGTCTGCCGCATTACAGGAGACTCCTGGAGACCGCGCAGCGCTCTATGGATAAAAAGAAGTACGAGTCACTTGTCAAGGATGCCGATAAAATCGTTACCGCTTACCTTGCCGCATTAAAGGAGGATATTTCCTGGTTCTGCAAGAAGTTTGATTACCGTTATGACGGCGAGCCGTGGGGTAACGCAAAGAATTCGGTTGAGCGTTCGATACGGTTTTTAAGCGGTCCTACCGATATAGATTAAAGAAATTATTTTACTCATTATATATTTCCAAAAACCGGCAGAGATTGCCGGTTTTTATTGACATTATTTGGTGTATAAAGGTGGATTTTTGTTTACATAATACACGCTTAATGCACCTGATATAAATTATGGAGTCCACACTTTCCACAAGGTTATCCACCGTTAATGGAGTGTAAAAACATTATATTGGTGGATTATTGTTAAAAAACATATGTTTTCCACAGACTTATCCACAACAAGAGCCAAAACATTATGTATTATTGATTACTTAACAAAATTCCGTTTTTAAACACTTTTTGTCGCAAAAGCGTTCTGCGATAACGGTGCGGTTACGCCCGAAATCAGCTCAAAAAAACCCTGTGAAGCTATCATAGCGGCGTTATCTCCGCATAATGAAAGAGGGGGCATAAAGAGACCGACGCCGAAGCTGTCTGCAAGCTCTCCGACAGCCCGTCTGAGGTGCGTATTAGCCGCTACACCGCCCGCCATAACTATGGGCAGGGTGGAATCCCTCTCCAGCAAAATACGCAGCCTTGAGGTTATGGTGCGTACCAGAGCATCCGTATATGAAGCGGCGATATCCGCTTTGAATGCTTCGTCAGGTTCTACACCCTTGTTTTTTTCTGTATGGTTATGAACGAGGTTAATTACGGCGGTCTTCAGTCCCGAGAACGAAAAATCATATTCGGCGTTATCAACACTGCTGACGGTGAATTTAACCGCCGTTTTATCGCCCTTCGATGCCATTCTGTCCATGGAAACTCCGCCCGGGTATGGAAGCCCCAGAACGCGAGCCGCCTTGTCAAACGCCTCTCCCGCCGCATCATCTCTTGTATGACCGATGGATTCGTAATCCGTATATGTCAAAACCTTAAGAAGCGAGGTATGCCCGCCCGAAACCACCAATGCAATAAACGGAGGCTCAAGCTCTTTAAAGGCAAGGAAGTTAGCCGCAACATGCCCTCTTATATGATGTACGGGAACCAACGGTATCCCGGAGGCGAAGGATAAACCCTTTGCGAACGAAAGTCCGGTCAGCAGCGCTCCTATCAGACCGGGCGAATAGGTAACCGCAATCGCTCCTATATCCGAAAGGGTAACCGATGCCTTGTCAAGAGCCTTCTCCACCACTCCGTAGATAGCTTCCGTATGTGCTCGGGAGGCTATCTCGGGTACAACCCCTCCGTATAAGGAATGGATATCGACCTGAGAAGCAATTATATTTGAGAGCAGCTCCCTGCCGTCCTTAACCACCGCGGCGGCGGTTTCGTCGCAGGATGTCTCTATACCTAATACCAACATATTGTTTTATCTCCCAATACCTTTGTAATTATCACTGACAGAAAACCTACAAGCATTTTAGCTTCATAATTAATGACTGTTCGTTTTCGTAGAAACCCTTTCGCCGTCCGACGGCAACGAAGCCGAAACCCTCATACAACCCGATCGCAGAGGTGTTTTCCGAGTCAACCTCGAGAGTAAAAACACCAACACCCCGCTCTTT
>PGZT01000009.1 GCA_002841455.1 Firmicutes bacterium HGW-Firmicutes-21
AATGAATATGCGCCCTTTATCCTGTCCATTGCGGAAACGACCGCTTCCTCAATCGAGCCTGCGGTAAGCCGCTCCTTAACAATTATATAGCTGATAACCTCGGAATCGCTTGTTGTGTGGAATATAGAGCCCTCAAGCTCCAGCTCCTCTCGCAGCTCCGAATCGTTTATAAGGTTGCCGTTATGCGCCAGTGCCATACTGCCCTTGACATGGTTAACAACAAGCGGCTGTGCGTTAAGGCGGTGACGGGTTCCCGTTGTTCCGTAACGAACATGACCTATTGATATGTTACCTTTGCCAAGAGAAGCCATTATTTCGGGGGTAAATACCTCATTAACCAAACCGACATTTTTATGCAATGTCATTATTCCGTCGTCGTTGACCGTTATTCCGCAGCTCTCCTGTCCTCTGTGCTGTAAAGCAAAGAGAGCGTGATATGCATATGGAGCTATATCAAGATTCTCCTTTGAAAACATACCAAAGATGCCGCATTCCTCTTTTAATTTATCAAACATGAGATAAATTTACCTCTCTCTAAATAATAATTATCCATATAAAGCCGATAAATAGCTTGAAAACATAGTTTCAAGACAATTTATTTTCCTAAAAGTCTCTTTAAAATCTCTTTGTATGCATCCTCAACATCGCCCAAATCACGGCGGAAACGGTCCTTATCCAGCTTTTTACCCGTTTCCGTATCCCAGAAGCGGCAGGTATCGGGTGAAATTTCATCCGCCAATATCAAGGTTCCGTCGCTTGTCCTGCCGTATTCGAGCTTGAAATCAATAAGCTCGATACCAAGGTCGTGCAGATATTCCGAGAGTATTTCGTTTATTTTAAAGGAATACTCTGCAATCTTTTTAAGCTCGTCCTCTGTGGCGAGGTCAAGTGCAGCTATATGATATTCATTTATCATTGGGTCGCCGAGAGCATCGTCCTTGTAGCAATACTCGAGAACGGTTTTGGACATCTTTGTTCCTTCTGGAAGTCCCAGACGCTTTGATAAAGAGCCGGCGACTATATTCCTTACAATAACCTCGATAGGAACTATGGTTACCTTTTTAACAGCGGTCTCGTTGTCGGAGAGTTCCTTGACAAAATGAGTGGGAATCCCCTTAGATTCGAGTAAACCCATAAGATGATTTGTAACAAGGTTATTTATAACACCTTTACCGGCTATTGTGCCCTTTTTCTCTCCGTTGAACGCCGTTGCGTCGTCCTTGTAGGAAACTATATATACCTCGCTGTCCTCTGTGGTAAATACCTTTTTTGCTTTACCCTCGTAGAGCTGAACAATTTTATGCATTTTTATACCCTCCAAATTTTTAATCGATTTTTCCGCCGAGATCGGCGTCTTTTTTTAGTACAGCCTTTGACATTTCGTTACGCATATCATTAAGTAATTTTGCTATGGCTTCGTCGTCCACGGACAGAATCTGTGCCGCTAAAATCGCAGCGTTGGCAGAACCGTCAATAGCTACCGTAGCAACAGGAATGCCCTGCGGCATCTGAACGGTAGACAATAGAGCATCCAATCCGTCGAGTGCGGTCGATTTTATCGGAACACCGATAACCGGGAGTGTTGTCTGAGCCGCAATAGCACCCGCAAGGTGTGCCGCCTTGCCCGCACAGGCAATAATAACGCCAAAACCGTTTGTCCTTGCATTACGGGTGAACTCCGCAACCTCATAGGGTGTCCTGTGGGCGGAGAGTACATGCGCCTCGTACTCGATACCTAACTTGACCAGCTGCTTTGCGGCGGGGGAAACGACCGGAAGATCACTGTCCGAGCCCATTAGAATTGCAACCTTTTTCATAAGAATCACCTTTTGCTCTCACCTGTGAGAACAAAACCTTTCGTATATAGAATTTTTTATAAGCTCAAAAAGATAAGACCAAGCTTAAATATGCTCAGTCTTATTATTAATTATCTGTATGGATATATCCGCAGAATATTCTGCGTGAGAGCGCACTAATCCGCCAAAGCAAGAGCCTACACAGGCGGCGTTCTGCATTGCACTTCACTCCTCCACGAAATAAATATAACTTATATTATCACATTTTTGTGCTTTTGACAATACATAATTTATATATATTTTGCGTGTTTTGCTTACTGCAACACAACATATTGCATAAAAGTCTATTTATTTGCATTTTTCTGCATAGATGCTCTAACCTTGAGGGGCAGCCCGAAAAGATTAATAAAGCCCTCGGCATCGTTCTGATTATAAACCTCGTCCTTATCAAAGGTGGCTATTTCCTCATTATACAACGAATACGGAGATGTTACTCCTGCGTTTATCATATTACCCTTGTACAATTTCAGCGTTACCTCGCCGGTTACATACTCCTGCGTAGCGTCAACAAAGGCGGCGATCGCTTCCCTGAGCGGAGTAAACCATTGTCCGTTATAAACAAGCTCGGCAAATCTGCCTGCGACAAGCTCCTTGTAATGCTGTGTGTCGCGGTCGAGCGTAATTGTCTCAAGCACCTTATGCGCGCGATAAAGTATTGCGCCGCCCGGTGTCTCGTAAACGCCTCTTGATTTCATTCCGACAAGACGGTTCTCAACCAAATCCGCAAGACCTATTCCGTTTTCTCCGCCTAAAACATTCAGCCTCTCTATAATCTCAACAGAGCCGCATTTCTCGCCGTCGACAGCGATGGGAACACCCTTCTCAAAGGATATTTTAACATAGGTAGGCTTATCGGGAGCCATTTCGGGAGAAACGCTCATCTCCAAAAATCCCGGTTTATCATATTTCGGCTCGTTTGCGGGGTCCTCAAGGTCCATTCCCTCGTGGGACAGATGCCAGAGGTTTTTATCCTTGGAGTAATTGGTCTCTCTGTTTATTTTGAGCGGTATATTGTGCGCCTCCGCATAATCAATCTCCTCGTCACGGGATTTTATATCCCAGATTCTCCAGGGGGCGATTATCTTCATATCGGGGGCAAACGCTTTTATGGTAAGCTCAAAGCGAACCTGGTCGTTTCCCTTTCCAGTACAGCCGTGACAAATGGCATCCGCACCCTCCGCAAGAGCTATTTCAACAATGCGTTTTGCGATAACAGGTCTTGCAAAGGATGTCCCAAGCAGATAATCACCCTCGTATACCGCACCCGCTTTTAAGGTTGGAAAAATAAACTCCTCAACAAATTCCTTTTTCAGGTCCTCGATGTACAGCTTTGAAGCACCTGTCTTAATCGCCTTTTCCTCAAGCCCGTCAAGCTCGGTTCCCTGCCCGACATCACCCGATACGGCAATGACCTCGCAGTTATCATAATTCTCCTTAAGCCACGGAATTATTATAGAGGTATCCAATCCGCCCGAGTAGGCGAGAACAACCTTTTTAATTTTGGTCGAATTCATTATTATTCCTCCGTTAATAGTATTGTAAGTATATTATACACTAAATATACAGTATGTCAAGGTTTTAATGTAATATTATACAATAAATATATTATAATATACATCCTGTTTTTTGTGCAATAATGTTAAAAACACTCGTTACTGTACCCTGATATCAAATGTCATCTCAAAGCTGCGATTCCACGGGTATCTGTAGTTCGATACGCTTAACGTTCCGAACGACTCGGTTTTAAAATTCTTAATCGCCGTAATTGCTTCGCTTGTGTTAATCAATCCCAACAAAACGGATGCGTTATTTGCTCCTATTTTATAGCTGATGTCCTTAATATAGGCAAAGGTCATACTCTTCATAAACGCAATACTGGACGAATTTATTACGGTAATACTGTTCTCGATATAAATATACCTTGTTACCCCCTGCGAAACAGCTATGCCTATTGAGTTTCCGACCGTGTTCCAGTTGCTGTAACCGATAAGGGTTGATAACGGCAGCGCTCTGCTTACCATAAGAGACTGAAGAGTTCCGGGTGTTGTGCAAGCGTCAATAAGCACGGTGGGAATATTATTGGCTATATTTGCTTCAAGTCTGTCAAGCAGCTGATTGCTGTACTGGGTAAGAGTCAGGCTCTTGGGCTTTGTAAGCACAAGCACCTCAAGAGATGCGTTGGCCGGAGTGGTGATAACAGCGTTTAACGAGGTAAGGTGGTCCTCGAGATTGGATTTTAACGATGCGATATCATAGCTGTCGGCGAGAACATTCTCATTTCCGCCAAAGTAGGTTACAGCGACAGGCAGCTCCTGTCTGTATAATTCCGCAGTCAGCCTTGCAATCCCCATCATCCCAAGCTCGTCACAGCCCGCAAAAAGAATACCGTTGTTGTTCAGCTTTCCTCTTATATATGTTATTTCATTTGATTGTATTGTCGTGTTGGGGCTGGAGTCATCGACACCGATATAACAATAGTTCAAATCACTGCCACCTGCCGTGAGGAAGTAATCGATAAGCCGCAGCTTCCTCGTTCTTGCCGCAAGGTAAGCGTCTATTTCATTTTCGGGAAGCGGTAAAGCGATAGCGTTTCCGCTCGCATTGAACTTATATCCCGCAGCAATGTTATCAATGGTTAAATTACTGCCGGAAATTGCTGCTCTTGCAACCGCTCCGTAATTTCGGAGCTTGGTATATTCATCATAGCCGTAACCGTTATAGTTGACGGTTGAAGCGAGCCGCATTACGGTATCAAAGAAGTATACCGTGTTATTATTGTTAAGCTCGATGAGATAATCGATTATCTCATACTCATATGTGAGGTCGGAATTGTTCTGCACACGGGAATTAACCAGTCCGCCCGACAGAACCTGATCAAGAGATATAACAAAATAATCACACTCGGCATCAACCTCTTTGAGCCAATTTATAAGCGCTCCCCTATTGCCGTATTTGGTTCCGTTTGAATTTGTTCCGTTACCGTCAAGCTTTGTGGAGTAGTAATCCGGTGAGGGCATCAACAGCTTGTAGCCGGCTGATTCCGCAAGGTAAATGACTCTGTCGACATTAACGGGACGGTCATCAATGGGAATATATGCGATTTTCGTACCGTTGTAATCCCTTGTACCGCCTGTATAAATATTATATGTTCCGAGAAAATGCCGTTTAAGGAAAAGATAATCCTTAGCCGTCGGATTACCGCTGCGCGAAACAAAAGCTGCAAGCAGATTGGCGTTTTCAAGAGTATATGTTCCCAAAACGGCACGCTTAATACGCAGATAATCGGAAGCGGCGATTATACCGTCACCGTTTGTGTCCCCGGTTACGACAACGGTAAGCTCATCGATTATATTGCTTCCGTTTATTAATCTGACCTTACTGCCTGTTCCCGAATATGTATAATCGGTAACAACTGTTACCTTATCGCTAGAAAATAACGAAGCAAGATTTGCTGCGGTGGTTTTTTCATTTACACCCAGAAGATATTCGCCGCTGACGGATAAACCGCTGTTCCTCTTTAACAGCTCGGAGAGCGTGTTCGGTGTGCTTCCGCAGCCGGTGAGTGTAGCCATTGGAAGAACAAGAGACAGCGTTATTATCATAATAATACAGAAATAAAACAACCTTTTTAATATTTTCATCAGCAACCCCCGAGATTTTTTATTTTTCTTTATAATAATACCATTCAATTGTGTTAAAGTCAAACGCATTGCAATAATAATTTACTTTTTATTCGCAGAGAGGCAGCTCGGTCATTCGGAGCTTTGTGCAACCGTATGGAATCAACCTCTTTCTCTCGGGCGGTGCGGTCTTTTCGGTTGAGGACGGTTTTTCGGTGCAAGCGCCGTCCGCAAGGCTCCACATAACCTCAGCCAGAGCGGTTTCTATGTATACAGGAGGATTTGCTTCGGAAAAAGGAATATCCCCTATTACATTCTCGGTAAAAATAAATTCATCGGAGACGAAGCCGTAATTCCATTTTGACTGCGGAAACAGCTCGTAATCGCAATACGGAAAAACTCGTTTCGTCCCGTTTCTCTCATATTCACGCATTACCCATTTGGCATCGACAGGCAATGCATACAATAAAGGTCCCCGTACAAGGCAATACATATCCGTTGGTCGGCGGACAAGCTCGGAATCAAAATTCAGCGATATATTTACTTCGGTACTACCGCTCCAGCATTTATTTATATGATGAAAAGCGCCTGTCTGCACATTCACGCCGTTTACCGACGCATCCGAAGCAAAAGCGGGAATACGCACCGAAAAAGTAAACTCGACAGGTCTGTCGGTAGTAATAATGTATTTGATTTTACCCTTAAAAGGATAATCCGTTTCGCAAATACAATTAATATCTGTATTATTTAAGGTAAACGAGACCTCGGCGGGCAGCAACACGGTAGCGACTAAGCCGTTATCGCTCCTCATAAAGGCGTTAAGGACTAATTTTGACCAGCCCTGCCCGAAGTTCGCCGTGCAGCAGCCGTAATTAGGCTCAAGACCAAACAGGTTTGATTCCCCGTTATTTGTGCCGAAAACAACCTTACCCTCGGGCATTATACTGCATTCCGGTTGATTTGTCATCTGGTCATACTGGTGTGTCCACATATCCTCACTTATAGCAGCGGGAAGTGCGTTAAAAGCCAAACGCTCCAAAATATCTCCCCATTTCGGGTTGCCGGAGTTTTCCAGCAGCTTTTCATAGGAAAACATAGCTTCAACAACTCCGCACAGCTCGCTGCCCCTAATCGGACTGTCCCCCGCAAGGCACTCGTCTCCGGTAAAATGGAAGGCAGCCATGCTGTGATGCTTCAAAAGTATTTCAAGCGCTTTTTCCGCAAAGCTGTCAGGGTCGGAGTTATCAATCCTTGAATACAACGACTCACCTTTTAAGCACATTGCAAGGTTGACGACATGAGTATCATACCGCCATTCGTTTTTCGGTATTATATCGGTGAAGCTGTCAAAATACGCATTATGGTCAAAGCTCTGCTTTTTAAGCTCTCTCGCAAGGTCGAGCAGCCATTCCTCGTTTATACGGTCGTAAAGCCAAAAGAGCGGAATCAAACATTCATACCAGCGCATTTGCCCCCAGTTGAACAACGGATACGCTCTGATGTGTTTTTGCAGACAGATAAATGCTTTTCTTAAGATGCCCTCAATACGCTCGTCCCTGCTGCAATCGGCATATACGGCAAGAACCTTGCATATCAGCATATAAGCCCACACATCATAGCTCGCACGCTCTTCGTCCGAGCAGGGACAGAGCCAACCGTCGGGTGCCTGATTATCAATTATTGCGTCTATGTACCGTTTGGCACGCTCGATAAGGTCATCTCGTTCCAAAAGATATGCCATCGGTATAAATCCGTCTAACCAATATGGGACACGCTCCCAACCGTCACGGCTGCCGCCGATCCACTTACTGTCGCCTACATCGGGCCAAACAAGGTCAAGGTTGCCGCACAGCCCGTCCGCTTGCAGCTCAAGCTGCTTTTTAATCCAACCCCTCGGCTTTATTTCGTTCGTTGTGATAGGATAAAATCTGATTTTCATAAATAAACCTTCTCATTTTTTATTGACATAATCAATATATCTGATATAATTCAATCAAAAATATATGCTGTGGTTTTGTCATAGATTTCACCGGCTTTTAGTATGGCTTCCCCGTTGTTCGGGCTGTTGGGCATATACTGCGTCTCAAGACACAGCGCATGATATTTTTCCTGCTTTACGCCGTTTTTAAACGGTTTAACACCGTCCATATAGTTACCCGTATATAGTTGAATACAGGGCATATCGGTATAAACGCTTATACTGCGGTCGTCGCATGACAGCTCCGCCGCCTCATACAGGGTTTTATCACCGAGGAGCATTCTGTTTTCCGATTTTTTATTAATAAAGAAATTGTGGTCGTATCCTCCACAGGTAATCAGCTGCGGGTGAGGCGAAAAAATGTCCTTGCCTATCGGTTTTGCGTTTTTGAAATTAAAGGGACTTCCGTCAACCTTATCTATGTTTACAGGTATTAAATTATTGTCGACGGGTGAATAGAAATCGGCATTGATTTTTAGCATATGTGAAAATATATCACCGCCGTCATAACCGTTTAGATTAAAATACGAATGATTTGTAAGGTTAAGCGGTGTGTCCATATCACCGACGGCGTAATAATGTATAAGCAGACCATTTTGGGTAAGCGTATATGTAACGGTTACCGTTAGGTTGCCCGGGTAGCCCTCCTCGCCGTCATTACTGTACATTGACAGCTCCAAGGACTGTATTCCATCCTCACCAACCGACGGAACGGCATCCCAAACACGCTTGTCGAAGCCGTTTCTGCCACCATGCAGATGAGTAACACCTCTCTCGTTCCTTTGCAGAACATACTCCTTGCCGTTAAGAGAAAAAAAACCGTCCGCAATCCTGTTCGCATACCTGCCTATAAGAGCGCCATGATATGCGTTGTCAAAAAAATAACCGTCTATCTCGTCAAAGCCGCAGACAACATCGACTCCGTCAACAACAAGAGAACGGATTGCACCGCCATAATTAAGTATCTCTGCTTTAATACGGTCGTTCTTAAGTGTAAAAAGACTTATTTCTCTGTCATCAACACTTCCAAAATATCTAATATCCATACAATACCATCTTCTCCAAAGCATTTTCAAGGGCAGACTAACATAATAAAAAGAGTATGTCAACCGGTATACAAAAAAAACAAAAATTACTATTGACAAGGAACGGATGTTCTGGTATACTGGCGCTAAAGAACATTTGTTTGAGGATGGATATTGTCAGATGAACACAGCCGCTTATTCCTGTTCCGCACCCGAAAGAGTGGTGCTGCACTGCGATATGAACAACTATTTCGCCTCGGTTGAGAGCGTATATAATCCCGGGCTGAAGGGCGTACCCTTGGCGGTGTGCGGAGACCCCGCTTCCCGTCACGGGATTGTGCTTGCTAAGAATAATATCGCAAAGCGTTACGGTGTTGTAACGGGCGAATCCATGTTCACGGCAAAAGCAAAATGCCCTTCGCTGGTAACGGTAACCGCAGATTACAGCAGGTATCTCAAATACGCACGCTTTGCACGGAAGATATATTCCAGATACAGTGATATCGTAACCCCATACGGCCTTGACGAGGCATGGCTTGAGCTTGACAGCGCCGCTTCGGACATAAACTGCGGTATTACGGTTGCAGACGAGATAAGGACCTGTATAAAAAAGGAGCTTGGGTTAACAGCTTCGATAGGAGTCAGCTATAATTATATTTTCTCAAAATTAGGCTCGGACATAAAGAAGCCGGATGCAGTTACCGTCATTTCAAAGGATAATTATAAGCATATGGTATGGAACCGCCCGGCATTCGAGCTGTTGTTCGTAGGTTCGGTAACCCGTAAAAAGCTGTATAAGATGGGTATACTCTCTATCGGTGACCTTGCGAGGAGCGACCCTATGAAATTAAGCCGTGAGCTTGGCAAGCGAGGCTATATGCTCTGGGAGTATGCCAACGGTGACGACCGCAACTTCTGCCCGACAATAACAAATGACGACGAGATAAAAAGCATCGGCAACTCCATTACAACACCTGTCGATATAACCAACAGCGATGATATAGCCGCTCTTTTATATATAATCTGCTCCGGCATTTCAAAGAGGCTCGCAAAGCATAGCTTCAAGTCCCGATGCGTCGGTATTAATGTCAAGAACTGCGAGTTTTATTCATACAGCCGCAGAACCAGCTTCACCGCTCCTATTAACACCCCCGACGAGCTTTTTGAGGTGGCATATAAGCTGTTCCAAGCCAGCTATGACTGGACAAAGCCTGTACGAATGATAGGAGTTTTTGCCGAGAGGCTCTGTGATTACGGTAACGAGCAGCTCTGTTTCTACCCAAACACACCGGTTATTAATCCTCGCATAAAGGATCTGGTGCGGAGCCTGCCCGAGAGGTTGGGTAAAATAAAGCTTGAGGACAGCGCAACTCATAAGGAAGCGATTCCTGATATACAATATATAATCTGATTATTATAATTATGGAGTATTGATTATGTGCGGAAGATACACGGCAAACACAGAGGATGAGGTTATAGAGATACGCAGAATACTTGCGGGGTTGTCCATGCGTCTTATCGGCGACAGCCTTACGGGAGACATACACGGAAAAGAGGTTTTTCCGTCCGATACCGCTCCCGTTATAAATAAGGACGGTGTTCTCACCTTGTCCAAATGGGGTTTTGAAAAGTGGGACGGAAACGGCTTGATTATTAACGCCCGGAGCGAAACTGCGTCGACGGGACGCTTCTTCTCTCCGTATGTAAAAAAGGGCAGGTGTATTGTCCCCGCAAGCAGCTATTTTGAATGGAGAAAGAGCATAGGCAGCCCCTCTGTAAAATACCGGATCGGCTTGAGAGACAGCTGCGGTATTTTTATGGCGGGCTTGCTTAAGCATAATAATGATACGGGTAACTTTGTTGTTTTGACAAAAGAACCCGAGGATAACATAAGCTTTATACATAATCGTATGCCCGTTTTACTCACTCATACGCAGATTATTCCTTGGCTGGACGGCTCGCTCGACCCTGTCGAGATGTCGCAATCATCGGTTAGAGATATATTTTTTGAAAAAGCGGTTTGAATCATTTATTGTAAACATTGTACATTGTATTTACAATTAATATTTACTATTTGTTTGAATCTACCTATTGACAAACATTTTTTATTGTGATAGAATAAACACAGTTATTAAATATCTCAATGTTAAAAGCAAAGTTTGCGAAAGCTTACGGCGCAAAACTATAGGGTCTGATTCCTTATGAGGATATGACAGCCAGTTGCCATTGTAAATTATTTACGCATGTGAATTTTTTACGAGTGGCATTTTTTGTTTTTATTTATCAGTTCTGAAAGGTATGGTTATTAATGAGGAAATTTGTTTTAATAGCATTGCTTGTTTTATCAATTGCAATTTCACTTATTGCAGGCACACTTGCGAATTATACCGTAACTATTGACAACATTGCCAACGGCAGCGTAACGGGTAAGGAATTTATATTTACCAAGGATGGTGCGGACACCTTTGCCGCACAGGTAAAAATAGCACCGACAGAGACGGTTGTTTGGGGATTTGCCGTTAAGAACTTCGAGGGAGCCATTATTACCGAGACCGATCTTTATTATCGCCTTTCCTTCGATGTATCTGCTTTCCCCGGAAAACAAGCAATTGATCCTTTGATTGTCACGATTAAAGACTCAAACGGCAATATTTTAAATTCAATAACAGGCACAGGTATAATACATATATACGATTCGTTCCTTTTACAGGTGAACGGTCAGAGCGCTGCTTATACTGTTGAGATTTATTGGCCGAGCAACAATGAAATCGATATAAATTATGCAGGCGGTAATTTTAGCACCGCAATAAATGTTTCCGCTACCGCTTCTCAGGTACCCTTTGCACCCGAGGATCCTGACGAGAGCAATCCTGACGAGAGCAATCCCGATGAGAGCAATCCCGATGAGAGCAATCCCGATGAGAGCGATCCCGATGAGAGCGATCCCGATGAGAGCGATCCGGGAGACCCGAACGGTATAGAAATGGGTGACGCCGCAATAATTTATCAAACATCGGCATATTGGACAGAGGGTCAATATTGGGACGCTACGATAGGTGCATTGGTTGGCGGAACCGATAAATATGTGTTTAAATTCTTCATTACCAACACTTCAGACACAGCTACAATCTATTCCTGGAATTATGAATTTATTTTTGAAGATGAAATCACAAACTTTTGGGATTGCAGAATGGCAAGTTACGACCCTATAACGAATAAATATAGTATTATTCATCCGGAGCATTACAATATTAATATTGCACCCGGTCAGACAATCGAGCTTGGCGGAATTGCAATAGGCAGAGGTGTAACCGAGCTCTCCGATATTATTGTAAACGGTTACGGTGCAGAAATCGAATATCAATTCGGAGCGATTATATTACCGTAATAATATTACTTGTGAGGAGTGTTATGAGCATTGAGAATAAAGATATTCGTTATCATAACACTAATCCTTGCTATCCTTACCGCAGCAACGTCAGGTACACTATCTCATTATACCGCTTCCATGAACGGAGCGATAGGAATGGTTCCCGACAAAGAGAAGATTGAATCAATGTACTATACAAACCCATCCGATATTCTAAGACCCGATTATTCGTCACTTCCAAACGGTGTTGATGTTTTCGGTACACTAATAATAAGCAATAGCAGTATTACAATTACTAATATTTATGGCTTTGTAGCCTTTACAGGCAATATAACAAGGACAAAACCGAACCCTAAACTAATCATTGGTAAAAGTAACGATAACTATAACACCTACTTAGTATATTTTGAGCAAGGTACAAAGATATATTTTGACGATGGTTCTCATGCGAGCTTCGGAGGCTTTTACTTAGTAGATACAGGGTTGAATATTCTTGACGATAGCTTATACACGAAACAGGGAACGGTACGCACATTGAAGAGCTTAAGCAGTTTAAGAATTTGCACGGAAATAGCGGAGATTGCATTAGCATACGGTATTCCATTGATGACAGCAAATTAATTATATGCACATTCAACATATATCGTATGCGTTTTGCGAAGATGTTTGTTAAATATTACACATTGACATTTGTTGCCATTCGTGCTACTATTATAATAGCAGAATGTTAAATATATATTTATAATATAAGCAAAGGCAAAGCAAGCGAAAGCTTGTGGCGCAAAACTATAGGGTCTAATTCCGACAAGGACATGACAGCCAGTTGCCGCTTACAGGAATCTATAAGGGTTCTTATGTAAGTGTCTGCAACCGGCTTTTTCATTGTCCTTGATATTTTTGAGAACGATGTTAAGTAATAAAAATAAAAAGAAATTTTAGGAGGAACACCCCATGAAAAAGACACTCGTAATAACAGCACTTGTAGCGGTAATCGCAGTATCCATTATCTCAGGAACTCTTGCATTGTACACAACCACAATCGACGATTTAGCAACCGGTAGTGTTGTAGCTAAAGAATTTATCCTGCTTGAGAACGGCTCAGACACCTTTGAGACAAATGTCAAAATAGCTCCCACAGAGACGGTTACTTGGGATTTTTCGATTAAGAACTTCGACGGAGCCATTGTTACAGAAACAGGAATGGATCTTGATATAGTTGTTGATATTACCGCTGTTGTAGGAAAAAGTGCAATCAGCCCGTTAGTGGTTACAGTAACCAATGAATTCGACGAGGAAGTCGGAACACAGACCGGTGTCGGCGTTATATCCTTTACCGATTCATTTGAACTTGACGAAGCGGGACAGACTCATACCTACACAGTAACAATCGTTTGGCCCAGCGATGACGCAGTTGATATAAATTATGCAGGCGGAGACTTCGGCACAGCAGTAGCTGTTACCGTAACCGGAACACAGAAATAAGTTAATAATCCAATATTTACTGTTAGAATGAATAAAAGCTGTTTTTCTAAAGCAGCTTTTATTTTTAATTTATATATGATATAATAAAAACAAGCTTATAATGTGGAGGCGGTTTAATTGCCTGATATCCAATTTACAACAGACGAACAGATTAAAGAGATGCGGGAAGAACTTAAAAAAGCCCGTCAGAGGCTTGATGCCTCCGGCAAAAAAAGCGGCGGCTATTCAAGGAGTAAAAAAGCATTTAAGGTCGTTTCTACTGCTTCCTTTATATTAATTATTGTTATACTTTTAGGTATATTAGGTTCCGTTTTAATGGCTAAGTCAAACGGTGAGTCGGTTGCTTTATTCGGTTATCGTCTATATGTTATTGAGTCGGGAAGCATGGGTTCCACTTTAGAGGTCGGAGCGGTCATTCTTGTGAAAACCCCGGAGGACAGCAGCGCGTTAAAGGTTGACGACATCGTTACCTTTACTTCACTAAGCGGCTCTACGGTTACACATAGGATTATAAAGGTCGTTGTCGGAGAGGATGACAGCATAAGCTATATCACAAAAGGAGATAATCCTATAAATTCGGCAGATGTCGATCCTCTGACACCCGATCGAATTATTGGAGTATTTGTCGCAAAGATTCCACTTACGTAAATATCTCAAACGATTATAAGTTATTCAGAAGGGAGTTTATCTATGATAAAGGAACAACCGTTTACGGAAATTTCCGATCAAAACAGAAAATTATCCAGTGCTGTGTATATGGAAAAGCTCTCCTCTGTGGAACATTATCTTGAGATCGGACATAATCCCAGACCTGTTCTTCAGAGCATCAGCATAGAAATAATGAAGGGTGAGATTTGGGCGATAACAGGCAATAATAAATACGAAATGAAGCTGCTCCTTGAAATAATGGCTAATATAAAACCCTATTACAACGGTAGATGTGTGCTTATGGAGCGTGGAATGATGCGTCATAAACGGGTAATACTCCCACATATCTTTTATATCGGAAACACAAATATGGCTTATAATAATATGAATGTACTTGAGTATCTGATGTTTTCAACCGCTAACAGCAGCTCTGATGTGGTGTCTCAGCAGGAGCGGATCTTTGAGCAGCTTATTTCCTTCGGGCTGGGTAATATATCACTTACTCCTATATCAACGCTGACACCGGAATATAAAGCGTTAGTCCTTTTAATTGTCGCTATATATTCATTAAGTCAACTGCTGGTTTTTAACCTACCCGCCTTAGTGTTCAATGAAGCACAGGTTACTGCGTTAATAAATATTAAGAAGTATATACGGAGCTCTGAGCAGACACTGGTTATATCTACTTTAGACCCTCTTTTAATCGAGAGGATTTGCGACCATACCGCTTTTCTGTACAACGGAAAACTTATTTTTCAGGGAACGACAGAGGAATTCAGGTATAAATACGACAGAATAGTATTAACAATAAAAGATAAGAATGCGCAAAATCTAAAGGAACGGCTCATAAATGCACTTCCGCTGTACAAATATGATATACAGGACCAAGTTATCACTGTCAGAAATTATTCTGCTGACAACAACAACGCAAGGCAAATTTACGAAGAGGTTGTTGCTGCAGGTTTTGCACCTGACAAAATTCGTATCAATCCGAAAACCGTTAAAAATGCGTGTGAGGAAATAATAAAGCAATATGATTTACAAGAATAGCTATTTTAAGAAGGAAATGCGGCAGGCATACATTGAGAACCATATCAGCACCAAACGCAAGCTCGCCTTCGGAGCTTTTTTGGGGTTTATTGCTTTTGCCGTGCATTTTGTACTTCAAACGCTTATTCAAAGTGTTATAACAGATGTATTTCCGCATATAATGCAAACAACCTATTTTTCGACATTGTTTACTTATATAACGGTTTCATTTTTATTATATATTCTTTATTTTATCGTTTATTACGAATACCTGTCCTTTGTAGAAATACGAAAGAATCGCTGGTATCTGCTCGTTAAGATGGGTTATAGCGCAAAGAATATGATTTTTACAAAAATAATTGCTTTGTTTTCTTCTTTTATCTTTATTTATACAACAGGTTTTGCAGTAACCTTTATTATGACCGTTTTTCTAAAATATCCTTTCACGACCGGCTATTTACCGACTCTTTATGTGGCGGGCATCATCGACATTGCGGTTATAACCTTTGTCGCAACTACTATTTCACTTTTTTCATCACAGACAAGTAACGCCCGTTATGCGATATTTTTTTCATCCGTATTATTATATATTCTTAAAATAGTTACCGATTACCGCAGAATCATTACATCACAAAATTTGATATTGTTAGAAGATTTCCTTATGCCTTTTTGCTCCTCTGCCTCACCATATTTTATGATTATAGTTATAATAATAACGGTATGCTTTGCAATGTGCTTTTTTAGAGCGAAAAACATAGCAAAATATTATACCCTCCCCTTTGAAAGCATAAATCAGGAACTCTCCCCCGGTAAAAGGATAGCACGCATTAACGAACGAACGGGTAAATTCTATCTTCTTGATAGCAGAGATATAGCGAAGATACGGAGTAAAATTTTTGATATTGCTACAACATCGCTCTTAATAGCTTTTGTTTGCGCTACTGTTATATTTAATATATTTATTATCCTTATATCAACCTCACAGCCCGGTAAGGAGGTAACCATAAGAGGTGTTATTCCCTATGTTTTCAAATCGGAGACTATGTATCCGGAGATAGAAATGAACGACCTTGCATATTTTAGAAGGGTTGACGAGACCGAGAAATTAGAGCTTGGATGGGTTGTTCTGTTCAGAGAAAAAAACATTGAATATATCGAGAGAATCACAAAAATAGACGGCGATACCTTCACCGTAGACATTGATAATTATCCAAACGAGCCCGGTACAATGATTAAAGAGGTTGACCGAACACAGATCTACGGCGTATATTCGCATCGTAACCGCTGGCTGGGTGCTCTTATACTGTTTGCCAATACAATCGCGGGAAGAATGCTTTTCCTGTTCATTCCGGTTTTAATTTTATTCTTTTATAAGCCTATAAAAACCTTTTTTCAAAAATCGTCAAAGCTGACGGAAAACGATTAGTTAGATATGCCTTTTTTAGGTTGATATTTATTAGGTTTTATGATATAATCGTCTTTGTATATTTTAATTTTTGTGTGATAAGGAGCAAAAAACATGAAAACAGGAACAAAAGTTCTAATAGCGATTGCCGTTGTAATAATCATTATAGCAGGGTCTATCATCAGCGGTTATAACGGGTTGGTTAGCAGGAGCGAAAAGGTAAATACCGCTTCCAGTCAAATAGATAATCAACTCCAAAGAAGAAATGATTTAATACCGAATTTAGTAGCAACAGTGAAGCAGTATTCACAGCATGAAACAGAGATTATAAATAAAATAACCGAAGCTAGAGCAAAGCTTGCCGGAGCAAACACAATGCCCGAAATTGCGGAAGCTGATAATGAGCTTAATATTGCTGTCAATAATGCAATAGGAAGGCTTTTAGCCCTTGCGGAAGATAACCCTGAGATCAAAGCCAATCAGAGCTTTATTATTCTTCAAGACGAGCTTGCAGGCACAGAAAACAGAATAGCTACGGCAAGGCGGGGTTATAACGAAGCGGCAAGAGACTATAATACACGCATTCGTCGGTTTCCCACTAATATATTAGCAGGTATGTTTGACTTTGAGAAGGTCGACTACTTTGAAGCATCCGAAGGTAGCAAACAGAACCCGAATTTAAATGACCTGTTTGATAATTAAGGAGAGCAAAGTAATGCTTCACAAAAGATTATCAATAGTTTTACTTTGTCTGTTGGTAATTCTGTTTATCCCTATAACAGTTCAAGCCGCTACCTATCCCGCTCCCACAGCATCTTTTTATGTAAACGATTATGCCGGAGTGTTGGATTCCCAGACCGAGCAATATATTAATAATGCCGCCGCAGCCCTTGAAAATAAGACATCCGCACAGCTTGTTGTGGTTACTTCCATAAACATAGGCGATCAAGGTCTTGAGGATTATTCACTCGGATTGTTTCGTGAATGGAAAATAGGGTCAGCCGATAAAAACAACGGAGTTTTAATTCTTTTGGATATTGGAAACAGACAGTCCCGCATCGAGGTTGGATACGGGCTTGAGGGTGCTTTGCCTGACGGAAAAACCGGAAGAATTCAGGATGAGTATATGCTGCCCTATTTTAGCCAAAACAATTTTAATCAGGGAATACGGCAGGGCTTTAATGCTTTGCTCGCAGAGATTTACAATGAATATGGTTTTGATATGGAAAGCATCTCGGGAATCGAAGCCCCCATACAGGGTACCCAGGGTATTAACATCCCCACCCCTATATTGATAATAGGCGGAATCCTAATAGGCATTTTAATAATACTGGATTTTAAGTTTACCGGTGGGGTTATTACCATTGCTCTTCTTCATATTTTAGCTCGTAGCGGGAGAAGAGGCGGCAGTGGCGGATTCAAAAAGGGTGGCGGCGGTAGCGGCGGAGGCGGCGGAAGCTCCAGACGCTGGTAGTAAGCCATACGGTCAAACATAGGAGGTAATATGTCTGTTAAAAATACTCACGAGCATTATGTTGTTCGTCCCAAACATCAAATTATTATATTAATTAATGCTATTGTTCAAGGTGTTTTTTCTATATATGTTATTTCCTATGGGTACACCCTCTTATTATTCCTAGGATTGGTTACATTTTTGTTATGCTTATTAACATCAATAATCTCTTTTTTGTACAAGCTTGAGGTAAATAACGGCAATGTTGTTTATGTAAATTATTATGGTAAAAAAGTAGAATTCCATTTTTCCGATATAACCGATTATAAGTTTAATAAATCGTATAATATAGTTCGGTTCTATAAAGGTGATAAAAGAATAGCGAGAGTCGGAGCAAATTTCACCTGCTACGATCTTCTTGTGAGTGATGTCAGGAAGTACACAGTGCTTAATACTCATGAATTTGTATAAATAAATATAGCTTGTTTTGAATTTTTACTATTGACAAACGGTTTTTTATGTGTTATTATTCAGGAAAATCTTTTTAAAGGATTACTATATTTTTATGAAGACTATGTTGTTTGCTGCAATATATTTTAGCTTTTATTTTTTCTTTAGCGGGAATAAAATAAAAGTGGTTTCGCTTGCAGCAAAAACAATGTAACCGATTAAATTGTAAGATTTAAGGGTTCTGCGGTGAAAACACCTGCGGAACCCTTTTTATTTACTAAAAAACAAATTGAAACGGAGAGTAAACCAATGATAGTTGTATTAAAAAACAACAGCAATCCGGAAAAGGTGGATAATCTTGTAAAATGGCTTGAGAGCCGTAATATAAGAGTGCATATATTCAAGGGTGTGTTTGAAACGGTTTTTGGGCTTATCGGGGACACAAGCGGTATAGATATACAGCTGCTTGAGGGACTTGATGTTGTTAAAAGTGTAAAACGCATAAGCGAGCCGTTTAAGAACGCCAACAGACAGTTTCACCCCGACGATTCGGTTTTAAATGTAAGTGGTGTTGAAGTCGGCGGCGATTTTTGTGTTATTGCGGGACCTTGCTCGGTGGAATCTCAGGAGCAGATTATTGATATTGCTAAAAAGGTTAAAGCGGCAGGCGCTACCTTCCTGCGGGGCGGAGCCTTTAAACCCCGTACCTCTCCCTATGATTTCCAAGGCTTGCAGGATGTCGGTATTTCTCTGCTGCTTGAAGCGAAAAAGCAAACAGGGCTCCCGATTGTAACTGAAATAATGAACGCAAATCATATTCCAATGTTTGAGCAGGTAGATATTATTCAAGTCGGCGCAAGAAATATGCAGAACTTTGAGCTGCTCAAAGAGCTTGGAAGAACAAATAAAACCATTCTCCTCAAAAGAGGACTTGCCAATACAATCAAGGAGTTCCTCATGAGTGCCGAATATATAATGGCAGGCGGCAACGAGAACATTATTTTATGCGAGAGAGGTATCCGAACTTTCGAGCAGCAGACAAGAAACACGCTTGATATTTCCGCTGTGCCTGTGTTGAAGGAGCTGTCCCACCTTCCCGTTGTGGTTGACCCGAGCCATGCCTGCGGTGTCGCAAGGTATGTAAAGCCTATGTCGCTTGCGGCGGCCGCAGCCGGAGCTCACGGAGTTATGATAGAGGTTCATAACGACCCGACTCACGCTCTCTGCGACGGAGCACAGTCGCTGACGCCGGAACAGTTTCTTGATGTCAAGCAAGCCGTCGATAAGGTGCTATCGGCTCTGAGGAATTAGTCGCTATGAGAAAAGTTAATGTGTGCGCTTCAAAAAAGTACGAGGTTATTATAGGTAAAGGTTTACTCGGTAAAGCGGGTGAATATGCAAAAGCGGTTGTCGGCACGGGAAAAGCCGCAGTTATCACAGATGATGTAGTCGATTCGTTATATGCCGATATACTTGTCGCTTCCTTAGAGAACAGCGGTTTTACGGTGGTTAAAATGGTGCTCCCTAACGGAGAAGGCATAAAAACGCCGGAAAACGCATTTAAAATAATAAACTTCCTTGCGGAGAACCGCTTTACCCGCAGCGACACGGTTTTCGCACTCGGCGGCGGTACGGTCGGAGACCTTGCAGGCTTTGCCTCCTCTGTTTTCCTAAGAGGGATAAGATTGGTACAGCTGCCCACTACCCTGCTGGCGGCGGTGGATTCCTCGGTAGGCGGCAAAACGGCGGTTAACCTTCCGACAGGGAAAAACCTTGCCGGCAGCTTCTATCAACCAGATTTAGTGCTGTGCGACATCGACACGCTCTCCTCCCTACCCGAAGGAATTTTCAAGGACGGCTGTGCAGAGGTCATAAAATACGGTGTTATTTCAAGCAAGACACTTTTTGATACGCTAAAGAATGGAATAAACAACAACCTTTCAGACATTATTGCCGAATGTATTCAGATTAAAAGCGATATTGTATCTCTTGACGAGCAGGACAGAGGGCTGCGGCAATTACTGAACTTCGGTCATACGGTCGGTCATGCAATCGAACGGGGAACCGATTTTACTGTATCTCACGGAGGAGCGGTTGCGGTCGGTATGGTTATTATATCGAAGGCCGCATACAAAAGCGGCTTATGCGAAAAAAGCGTTCACGACGAGATAAAGGAGCTGTTAACCGCTTATAACCTGCCCGTATCAACCGCTCTGACAGCAGAGCTGCTTCTTGAGCACGCTTTATCGGACAAAAAGCGGGAGGGCGGAACAATATCGCTTGTAATACCCGAATATATAGGCAGAGCTGTTACAAAAAAAGTATCTGTTGACGAGCTTGAGAGCTTTATAAAATCAGGGTTGGACAACTAACGATTTAAGGAGACCGTATATGACAGTAAGAATCACTCCCTCCCCTCTTTACGGACGGATAAGAGCAATCCCCTCAAAGTCGGTCGCTCACAGAGCGTTTATATGCGCCGTATTATCGGGTAAACCATCGGTGATTGTGTGTGACGGAATGTCAAGGGATATTGAGGCAACGATAAACTGTTTAAACGCGCTGGGTGCAAAGATAAAAAGCACCGACAATGTGTTCGAGATAATACCGATTGATAAAGACAGTAATAAAAAAGCAAGCCTTGATTGCGGAGAGAGCGGATCTACTCTCCGTTTTATACTCCCGCTTGTCTCCGCCTTGGGAAGAAACGCCGAAATATACGGTTACGGACGACTTCCCGAGCGGCCCTTAACACCTCTGACCAAGGAGCTTATCTCCCACGGAGCGTATATAGGTTCCTCCTTTCCGCTTGAATGCGGCGGAAGGCTCGACAGCGGACATTTTAAAATAGCGGGCAACATAAGCTCGCAGTTTATAAGCGGATTATTGCTTGCGGCTCCCCTAATTGGAGATGATTGCTTTATTGAGCTGACGACAGAGCTTGAATCAAAGCCTTATATTGATATTACGGTTGCCGTTATGGCTTCCTACGGAGTTAAGGTAGAATACAGGGATAACGGCTATTTTGTCAAGAACGGTCAGAGCTACACAGCTCCGAGCTCCTATGAGATTGAGGGAGATTGGTCAAATGCCGCATTCTGGCTTACCTGTGCCGCTCTTGGCGGTAACGGTATTACCTTAGACAGATTGACCCAAAACAGTCTACAGGGCGACAGAGCGGTATGTAAAATTCTTGCAGAATTCGGTGCAATAGTAACAACCGAAGATAATACAGTCACAGTGTCTCCCGCACCCCTAAAGGGTATCGATATAAATGCTGCCAATATACCCGACCTCGTACCCGTGCTTGCCGTAGCCGCCTGCGGTGCGATTGGTCAGACAAGGTTTTTCAACGCTTCCCGTCTCAGGTTAAAGGAGAGCGATCGTTTACTGGCGGTGTCCGATGTGCTCGGCAGGCTCGGAGCGGATATAATCCAAATAGAGGACGGTCTGATTATTAACGGAACAGGAGTGTTAAAGGGCGGTCGTGCGGATGCGATGGGCGACCATAGAATTGCGATGAGCCTTGCCGTTGCGGCACTGATTTGTAAGGACGATGTTATCATAGACAACGCAGAGACTGCCGAGAAATCATATCCCGCCTTTTTTGAGCATTATAGAGCTTTGAACGGCAGGGTAAGTATCATTAACTGAAAGGATGAGAACAATGTCATCTGTATACGGAGATAAAATTAAGATTTCCCTCTTCGGGCAATCGCATTCCGACGCTATCGGAGTCGTTATCGACGGACTTCCGCACGGAATAAAGGTGGATTTCGAAAAGCTGCAAGCGTTTTTATTACGCCGTGCGGCAAGGAGCATTTTATCCACCTCAAGGCAGGAACCCGATGTTCCCGAATTCCTGTCAGGTATCAAGGACGGTGTTACCTGCGGTACGCCGATTAGCGCGATAATTCGGAACATTAATGTTCGGAGCGGTGATTATAAGGGCTTACGTAATACCCCCCGTCCCTCCCATGCCGATTATGCCGTAGGACAGAAGCTCGGCGAGGATGCTGACTTCGACGGCGGAGGACATCTCTCCGGCAGGTTGACCGCGGCACTCTGTATTGCAGGCAGTATATGTATACAATACCTTGAGAGTATAGGCATTACCGTCGGAGCACATATATATTCCATTGCAAAAATAAAGGACACACCGTTTGATGCGGTAAATATCTCTTCCGGCGTTTTAAAGGAAATAACAGAAAAGCCTTTTCCCGTGATAAACGACATTATCGGTGAGAGGATGAAGGAACTGATTCTTGAGGTGAAATCGGAGGGAGATTCTGTCGGCGGGATAATAGAGTTTGCCGCTGTCGGGCTAACCGCCGGAACGGGTTCGCCCCACTTCGGAGGATTGGAGAACAAAATCTCCGCCGCCGTATTCGGTGTACCTGCGGTAAAGGGTATTGAGTTCGGAAACGGATTTGCCTGTACCGAGCTAAGAGGCTCGGAGAACAACGATGCTTTTTGTATAGATGTCGACGGTCATGTCAAAACAAAAACAAACAACAGCGGCGGAATAAACGCAGGCATGAGCAACGGAATACCGCTTGTGGGCAGAGCAGCAATGAGACCGACTCCTTCGATAGCGAGGGAGCAGGATACCGTAGACCTTGCCACAATGAGTAACACAAAGCTGATAATAAACGGAAGACATGACCCCTGTATCGTTCACAGAGCCGTCCCCTGTATTGAATCCGCTGTCGCAATAGCACTCGTAGATACTATTTTAGCAAGTAATTAAGGAGTTAATATGAATATAGAAGAACTGAGAATTGAAATCGACACGGTGGATGCGGAGCTTGTCAAGCTTTTCAACCGTAGAATGGAAGCGGTGAAGCAGGTTGCCGAGTATAAAAAGGCAAACAATCTTCCCGTTTATGACAGCGAGAGGGAGCGGCAGCTATTTGATAAGGTTGCGACCCTTGCCGGAGAAGACACCGAGTCCTATATCCGCACGCTGTTCTCTGTCATAACAGACATCAGCCGCTCCTATCAGGGGAAGCTCATAAACGGACGAAGCCAAGCGGCGGAGAAAATAGATACCGCCATTAAGGAAACGCCGAAGCTTTTTCCGCAAAAGGCTACTGTCGCCTGTCAGGGTGCGGAGGGCGCATATTCGCAAATTGCCTGTGAGAAGCTCTTTCAATCACCCTCGATAATGTATTTCAACTCCTTTGAAAATGTCTTTTCGGCGGTGGATGCAGGGCTGTGTCAATATGGTATCCTGCCTGTCGAGAACAGCACGGCAGGTTCGGTAAACCGTATTTACGACCTTATGGCGGATTTCAATTTCAGCATTATACGCAGTGTTAAGCTAAAAACAAGCCATACTCTGCTCGCCAATGAGGGAGCCGTGCTCTCCGACATCAAGGAAATAATATCGCACGAGCAGGCAATAAACCAATGCACCGCTTTCATAAAAGGATTGAAGGATGTAAAAATCACCTTCTGCGAGAACACCGCCGTTGCTGCAAAAGCAGTACGCAATTCGGGCAGAAACGACCTTGCCGCAATATCCTCCCGTCCGTGTGCGGAGCTGTACGGATTAAAAATACTGTCAGAAGCCGTTCAGACAACGGAGAGCAATTACACCCGCTTTATCTGTATTTCAAGAAAAACAGAGATCTATCCCGGAGCAAACAGAACCAGTTTTGTAATGGTGCTCCCGCACAAGCCGGGTTCGCTCTACCGTATAATGTCAAAATTCTCGGCACTCGGAATAAACCTCACAAAATTAGAGAGCCGCCCTATTTTAGGACGGGATTTTGAATTTATGTTTTATATGGATGTTGAGAGCTCTATATATTCCCCCACCCTGACGGAGCTGATTAACGAGCTGCAATACAGTGTTGAGCTATTTAGGTATCTCGGCAGCTATTCGGAGGTAGGCTGAATGAAGCGATTCGGTCTGCTCGGCGGAGTATTGTCGCACAGCTTTTCTCCGCAGATACATTCAGTCTACGGGGATTATGAATATAAAATGTTTCTGCTTGCACCCGAGGCTCTTGAACCCTTTTTTAAAAAGAAGGATTTTGACGGAATCAATGTAACCATTCCGTATAAGCAAGCGGTAATACCCTATGTGACTTCACTCTCCCCTATCGCCCGACGGCTGAACAGCGTTAACACAATTACGGTCGCTCCCAACGGCAATATATACGGTGATAACACCGATTACAGAGGCTTCTCCTATATGCTGAAAAAAGCAAAAATCTCCGTTACGGGAAAGAAGGTTGTTGTTCTTGGCAGCGGTGGGTCCTCCCGTACCGTTTACGCCGTCTGTGAGGATGAGGGAGCTGCAGAGGTCATAATTGTTTCAAGAGGCGGAAGCATAAACTACGACAACCTTAACACGCAGAGCGACGCCGAAATAATAATCAATACCACCCCTGTGGGAATGTATCCTAACAACGGCAGAAGCCCTGTGAAGCTCGATATGTTCTCAAAATGTGAGGCGGTTGCCGACCTGATTTATAATCCGCTCAAATCCGCTCTTATTCTGCAGGCGGAGAAATTAAGGCTGAACTATATAAACGGAATGTCGATGCTCGCCGCACAGGCAAAATACTCCTCCGAGCTGTTTACAGGTATACCCTTGGAGGATGAGCTTATCGAAAGAGCGGTTGACACTGTAAACGGGATAATGCAGAATATCGTACTTATCGGAATGCCCGGCTGCGGCAAGAGCAGCATCGGCAGAGTGTTGGCAAAAAGGCTGGGTAAAGCGTTTTTAGATAGCGATACAATGGTTTATAATAAAACAGGTAAGAGTGCGGCGGAGATAATCAGATCTGACGGTGAACGGGCGTTCAGAGAGGAAGAACGACTTGCTGCCCAAAATGCGGGAAAAACAACCGGCTCCGTTATAGCCACCGGCGGCGGAATTGTGCTTGACGAGCGGAATATAGACGCTCTGAAGCAGAATGGAATAATTGTTTACATCGACCGGAATATTGAGTTGCTCGAAACTGCCGACAGACCGCTTTCCTCGGGAGTGGAAGCGTTGAAAAAGCTGTATGATTTAAGGAATCCGCTATATAAAAAACACTCTGATTTTATTATTAACGGCAACGGAAGCATTTCAGAAACTGCGGATTTGATTCTGTTAAAATAACAAAAAGGACGGCTTCCCGTCCTTTTTTGTTGCATTTTTTTGTCTCTATTCGCTTCTTAACGCTTCCACCGGGTCCTTCTTAGCTGCGATTTTTGCCGGTATTGTTCCGCCTATCAGGGTCAGCACTACACTTATAGTTATCAGGGCAAGAGCATGAAGCGGATTCAGGGTTGCTACTCCCTTAAGAGTTGTTAAATTATATATTATAGCATTAATCGGAATCGTCAGCAGATAGGCAATACCTATTCCGAGCAAGCCCGAGATGCTGCCGATAATAAAGGTCTCTGCGTTGAAAACACGGGTAATATCCTTTTTCCTTGCGCCGAGCGCTCTGAGAACACCTATCTCACGAGTCCGTTCAAGTACAGAGATATAGGTAATGATTCCAATCATAATGAGCGATACGACAAGGGATATAGCAGCAAAGGCTACCAATACTATTGTAATCCCGTCAAGTATACCGCTTGTCATACCCGATATGGTAGATGCAAGGTCATCGTATAAAATGACATCCTTGCCCTCCTTACCCTTGTTAAATGCGTCAAGGTAGGTAATAATCGCTTCCTTCTCCTCAAATGCGGTCGGATATAGATATATTATATATGGTGTGGTATCTGCGCCGATTATATAGAGGGTAAACTCTCTTTCTTCCTCGGACATTTTTTGCATTGTAAATACACTGTTTACCGAGTCCTTCTGCTCCTTGACTATCTCGGAGTCGAGAGAGGTTGACAGTATTCTTTGGACAAGCTTGTCGCTGTAAGCGATACCGTTGCTCAGCAATCCTACCGTCACACCTTCCTTGAGCCTTACAATTCCGCTTATGGTGAGTGTAAAACTATTCTCGGAGTTGTACATTTTTTTATAATCCATAGAAGGAACAAAGCTGCCCAAATCTGTTTTCGTATAGAAATCGTTGTTTGTAATAAGCCTTAACTGTGTTCCGACAATATCGTTGAACTTGATGAATTTTACATCCTTGACATCAAATCCCAGATTCTCCAGAACGGTTAAATCTACCCTGTTCTTTTCGTCTATGACAAGAACAATATTTGTCTCGTCTGACGGATACTCACCCATCAATAAGTCGTAATTCTTCTCAAGGTAGGTAGGCTCGCCTTCCCTGATAACGGTGGGATAAGAGGTAAGCCCTATGGCGCTCATATTATTGAATACGGATTGATTGCCTGTATTATTAAAACCGGGTGTAATGGAGACAGGAATAATTCCGCTGTCCGTTTTGCGAAGTAAATTAATACCTGTAAAATGGGTGTAACCGATACTGCCGCAAATGGACGGATCGATATTTTTTATATATTCCATAAAGTCCTTTGTAAACACATTTTTATGGATTATATTGTTTTTTTCCACATCGTATAATTCTACCTCATCCGAATCGATAAATTCCTTTTTTCCGGTAAAAACATCCATATTAGCTTGTCTGCGTTCCTCCATTTTTTCCTCGTCTATATCCATTGTAGCTCTTTGGATAATAATTGGGAACTCCGACAATGCGTCCGCCTCAAACTCCTTAACCTTCGCTTGGAAACCGGAGGAGAGACTTAAAATCAAAGCGATGCCTATAATTCCTATGCTTGAAGCAAAGGAGGTAAGTATGGTACGCCACTTTTTGGTTGCTATATTCCTGCTCGAGAGCTTAAGTGCGGTAAAAAAGGACATTGCCGTCTTTTTAAGACTATATTCATTTTTATTTTCGTTAATTTGCGGAGGGTTACTGTCAGAATCGATCCTTCCGTCGGTGAAGTGAATTATTCTGTCGGCATATTTATCGGCAAGCTCGGCGTTGTGAGTAACCATTATAACTAATTTATCCTTGGCAATCTGTCTGATAAGCTCAAGAATCTGTACGCTTGTCGCCGAATCCAACGCACCGGTAGGTTCATCCGCAAGAATTATATCAGGGTCATTTGCAAGCGCTCTTGCAATAGCAACTCGCTGCATTTGACCGCCCGACAATTGCCCCGGCTTTTTATTAATATGCTCGAGCAGTCCAACCTTTTCGAGCAGCTCCTTAGCCTTTGCATTTCTTTGTGCTTTGGATGCACCGCTGAGGGTAAGCCCCAGCTCTACATTATCAATAATGGTTAGGTGAGAAATAAGATTATAGTTCTGAAAAACAAAGCCTATACTGTTATTGCGGTAAGCGTCCCAATCCTTGTCCTTGAAGGATTTTGTGGACTTACCGTTGATAACTATATCTCCGCTGTCGTAACGATCGAGTCCGCCTATAATATTTAAGCAGGTGGTCTTTCCCGAACCGCTGTGTCCGAGGATAGCGACAAACTCATTCTTTCTGAACTCAACGCTTATATCGTTGAGTGCGACCTGAGAGAAGGTGCTTGTTTTGTAGCTCTTGAAAACATTTTTAATTTGTAGCATTTTATGTTCCTTTCATGATTATGTTTTTTAATTCAACCGAGTGTAGCATAATTATTTCAGGTTGTAAATACTCCTAACCCAAAGTTAATAAATAATGAAAAATGTTTTCAAACGGTTCATTTTTGTATTAGTACACTAATACACCATAACCGATATTTTATTTGACTTTTTTATTGTAATAATGTAGAATTAGGCATCCTAATTATCCGAAGCGGTTATGAATATAAAAGATAAATTTTCAAATATAGTTTTGTACCAAATGGATACAATTACCGCTCGCTACCTAAAGGAAGGGTCATATTAATGAAAATAGGTTTGTTCGCAGACTCACATTATTGCAAAGTGGATATAAAATGCACCAACCGCAGACCGTCTCTGTCATATGATAAAATACAAGCCGCTATGAGCTGCTTCAAGGAACAGCAAGCAGAGCTTATCATCTGCCTTGGAGACCTTGTTGACAAAGATATAAACGAAATAGAGGACAAGCGTAATCTGACAGAAATCGGTGAACTGATTAAATCATATGGTATAAGGTGCGTTTGCTGTATGGGGAACCACGATGCTCATATGTTTGATAAAGGGAGCTTTGAAAATTTATCAGGATTGAAAGTAGCCCCTCTGACAATAGTCGCAGACAATAAACGCTTAATATTGCTTGACGCAAATTACCGAAATGACGGAACCGCTTATAATAGAAAAAACACAGATTGGACAGATTCAAACATTCCACCCGAGCAGCTCGAATGGCTAAAGTATGTTCTAAGCACCTGCAAGGAAGAAAAGATATATATTTTTGTGCATCAGAACTTGGATCCTGCCGTCGAGCAGAACCATATAATAAAAAACGCCGCCGAAATCCGCAGAACGCTTGCAGACGACGGAAGGATTGTCGCAGTGTATCAAGGACATTATCACCCCGGAGCGGATAATACTAATAACGGGATAAGATATATTACACTAAGGGCAATGTGCGAGGGAACAGAAAACAATAATTCGCTTATAAATATTTGAATCCCCTCGCAAAGCAAATCACTTTGTAAGGGGATTTTGACCATATAACTAACCTGTATTCAATTTATAACGATTTCCTCATATGCGAAAGGGATTAAGTCCTTAGCCCGTACTTTTACCGCTCTCCCCTGCTCGTCGTTTACAATAACCATTATATCGGGGCAGTATTCAATCATAAGCTGTCGGCAATTGCCGCAGGGAGTAACAATATTATTAACCGCTTCCTTATGGACCGCTACTACGGTATCAAAGTTACGTTGTCCGTCCGCAACTGCGGCTCCGAAGGCGACAAACTCTGCACAGGAGCCGTGTATTTTACCTATATTTATCCCTTTATAAACCTTACCGTCCCTGCAGAGCAACGCACAGGCTACCACACGGTAATGCATTCCGTAATCATGATTCTCCTGTTCTGTTTTTAGTGCAGTCAGGATTAATTCCTTATCTTTTTCGTTCAATTCGTGCTTTATCATCAGTTAAAACCTCCTTTTTACAATTATACTGTAACGGCGTTGTCGTGTTTTGTCAATAGTTACAAAAAAAAATATATATTTCCTATGTTTTTTTACTCATAAGCTATTGAAATATGTTTTATTTATGTTAGAATAGCGTGGAATAAAGGTTTGGAGGTATAATCTGAATGAAAAACTACAAGGCTGCTATAATCGGTTGCGGAAACATTTTTCCGATGCATGCGGTCAGCGTACAAAAATGCGAGAACGCATCACTTGTCGCTATTTGCGATATTAAGGAAGACCGTGCGAGAGCGAAGGCTGCCGAGTTTGGCTGCAATTGGTACACAGACTATAAGGAGATGCTTGAAAAAGAGGAGCTTGATGTTATTCACCTCTGTCTGCCGCACTTCCTTCACGCACCTGTCGCTATCTACTGTATGGAAAAGGGTAAGAATGTACTGACAGAAAAGCCTATGTCCATCACACTCGAGGACGCAAGGGCCATGATTGACACCGCCGATAAGCAGAATGTTTTGTTAGGCTGTATTTTTCAGAACCGTTACAATGCGGGAACCGTTCTTGTAAAGGAGCAATACCAAAGCGGTGCGCTCGGGAAAATTCTCTCGGCTAAATGCTTTGTTACCTGGAACCGCTCGGATGATTATTACGGCGGAAGTGACTGGAAGGGTACTTGGGAGGGTGAAGGCGGCGGTGTTATCATTGACCAAGCTATTCACACGCTCGATATGCTCCGCTATATTATTGATGAGGATATTGAGTTTATCGAGGCAACCATTGCAAAAAGAGGACACGCTAAAATCGAGGTTGAGGACACCGCAGAGGGTATTATTAAATACAAGAGCGGACTTATGACCAATTTCCACGCAATAAACTATTATTCTTATGATGCGGATGTTGAGATCGAGCTTGCCTGCGAGAACGCTGTTGTAGAGATGGTCTCCGATAAATCAACCATAAGGTTCTTCGACGGCAGAACGATTATAGCGGAGAGAACCCCTGGAGAGAGCTTCGATTACGGTAATGTAAAATCCTATTGGGGCGTAAACCATGTCAAGCAGATAAAGAATTACTACGAGTCGTTGGCAAACGGAACACAACCCTTTATTCCGGTTGAGAGTGCATATAAAACACAGGAAATGGTTTGTGCTATCTATAAGAGCGGTAAGGAAAACAAGAGAATATACTTATAAAACTGTAATAAATCCCTTGTCGGTTATATGTATAACCGACAAGGTTTTTTTGTAGTAATACACTATATATTATCGAAATATTTTTATAACAGCATTGACATATAAAATATTTTATGATAGCATACAATACATATATATTATATAAATTGTGAGCGAACAAGTACCAAAGGAGAGGTAGCCTTGCTAATACCACATTTGCATTTTAACGGTGATTGCGAAGAAGCGATCCTTTTATATGAAAGAGCGTTTAAAACCGAAACGGAAACCATTATCCGTAACAGCGACTATTCACCCGATAAATTAAAGCAGGACAATAAAATTGCTCATGCCGTAATGAATATTCAAGGTCATAAGATTTTTCTTAATGACAGATTCGGTAATAAGGATAGATTGTCCGATATAGCCGTTCACTTGATAATAATGTTCAAAGATACAGGCGAGTTGCTTGATTGTTATAAAATTATGAAACCGGATAGCATTACCATTGATCCGTTAGAAGAACTGCCCTATAGTAAATTAGCGGTGCAATTTATAGATAGGTTCGGCGTACAATGGGGATTTATGGTGGAGGATTTTGCAAATAAAAGCTGATTGAATTAACAACAACTCTTTATAAATGAAAAAACCGCCC
>PGZT01000010.1 GCA_002841455.1 Firmicutes bacterium HGW-Firmicutes-21
TAAGGAGCTCCTTAACAGAGCGCAGAGCGAAATGTCGTCGGTAGGATTATCAACCGTTTTAAGTGCCGATATGGCAAGCATTATCTCAGGCATTTGAAAAAGACTCTCGTCCTGCTCGGTTATACAGGGGATTCCCGCTCGGCGTAACGCCTGTTCAAAAATACGCACCCGTCCCCGCACCGCCGAAAACAGCAACGCAATATCGCTGTATTTAATGGGGCTGCCGTCCGCTTTCCTTTGGCTCTCGACCAGCCTTTTTATCTCGGCGGCGATAAACTCCGCTTCTTTTTCCTTTGTTATCTGTTTTTCGTTTTTATCCTTATTATCATACAGGGAAAGGGCCACCGTAACGGGAAAGCCTGCCGTTTCATCGTTTTTCGCATAAACAAGCTCCTCTCCCTTGTATTCCCGCTTAAAAGCGTTCCCCGTGGTTACTGTCGAGAAAACACTGTTTACAAAGGAAATTATAGCTCTTCCGCAGCGGAAGTTCTCCTTTAGGAAAATCCTTGCATTATCATTATCGGCTGTGTCATCTGAATAATCGGGAAAAGCGTCCTTATAATTAACAAAAATATCCGGATATGCGTTCCTGAAGCGGTAGATGCTCTGCTTTATGTCACCCACCATAAAGCGGTTGTTTTTGCGTGACAATAATGTGAAAATATGATCCTGCAAGGGGTTTACATCCTGATACTCGTCAATGTATATTTCCTTTAAGCTCTGCCGCAACCTCTCGCACAGCTCGGTTGGTTTCGGGTTGCCGTTCTCATCCTTCCCCTCCAACAGCTGCGCTAAAACATGCTCCAAATCCGAATAATCGAGTATGTTTCGTTTCTTCTTCGCATCCGAAAAACGGAGGTCGAACAGCTCCAGAACCTCTTTCAACGCTCTGTTTATATCGGCTGTACTGATATAATCCTCATAGATCCGCTCCTCGGACAGCCTGCAGAAATTAACCCTTATATGCTTTAAATAATCGGTTATTTTGCTCTTGCTATCCTTTAAGAACAGAGCATCCTCCTCACTCATCCCTTTTGTTTTAAGCGGAGGAGTCCTCTTTTTATCCGACATTTCGGCATAGAGCAGGTTATAGCTGTGCTCTGCCGCATTAATCAAAGCTTCTATATGCGACATAAGTGCTTCGATTGGAGTAATGTTAGCCTCGCTCCCGGCGGAATGCGCAAGGAAGAGCAGAACCTCCTCGGTCGCCGTTCTTGCTTCACCGAGCCAGAAAATGATTTTTTCCTGTATTTTCGAGCCTAACACGGTGTTAAAAAAGCCGCTTTTTACCATCTCAGCCTGTTCGAGCAGGTTGTTGTGCTGTACTGCCAGCCAATCGTTATAATTGTGAAAAGCACGCAGGCGGCTGTATAAAGACATAAGTGTTTCGATGAGCGTGTCGTCGCTTTTTTCCCCTCCGAAATTATCGACAAGGAGCAGAAAACCTCTGTGCTCCTGCTCATATAGATAATCGACAAGCTCCTCCATGCAGTTTCGGGCAATAATCACAGCCTCGGTTTCGTCCGCTATCCTCATCTTCGGTGAAAAGCCGAGTACGGCGAAATTCTTTTTTATTATCTCATAGCAAAAGGAATGTATAGTGCTTATTTTCGCTCCGGAGAGCATAAAGAGCTGATTGAACAAATGGCGGTTCTGCGGCTGCGATGCAATAGCCTCGTTAAGAGAATCATACAGCTTCTCCCGCAGGTCGCCCGCCGCCGCTCTTGTAAATGTAACCACTAAAAAATCCTCGACCGAATCGCCCGATAAAATACGCTCGGTCAAGCGGCGGGTAAGCACGGTTGTTTTACCGCTCCCCGCTCCCGCCGATATCAGCAGCGTTTTATTTTTTGATTTTATTGCGTTTGTCTGCGAAACCGTCCATTTCATTATTATTACCATTCCTTTAGGTAGTGAGCGGGAATTGTGCCGTTTCACCTTTAGGTAAATTACTGTGCTTTTCTCAGTAAAGGCACAAAACCGTTTTTGAAAGATTTATCCTCCAAACTTATAGCCCCTTATAGATACGGATTATCCCTTTATAAGCCTTATAATCTTCTTTTCGTCTGCATTAGGGTTGATTTTAATTTATAGCTATTCCGTGTAACGGCAGACCGCTTTATAATCGCAGTATCTACAGGCATCGTGCTTCTCGTCAAGCCGCTTTGGTTTTATGCACATATCCCCGTCAAACACTCTTTCCGCAAGGGAAACGATTTGCCTTGCAAGCTTTTTTTCAAGCTCTGCAAAGCCGTTTTCGTCTAATAACCGTTTCTCGCAGCAATCATAAAAGCCGCCGTCCTTTTTTAGCTTTACAGGTATAAAATTGCCGCTTCCGTTTTTTTCCATAGCGGTTATAACACCCTTGTCATTTAAAATCACACCTGTGCGTTTAAGTGCCGAGTGCAGCTCTTTGTTTATTTCCTCATCGCTCTCATCGCCGTCAATGTTGATTGTAGGCAGCTTTGCGGCATAATAAAGTATTCCGGCCGGCTTGCGGTTCTCTCCTGCGGCGCAATAGGCAAACAGATAGTTTAGCATCTGGGTGTCTATCCCTTCGTCCACAAGCTCAAGAGAGAAATCCTTGCCGAAGGTCTTGTAATCCACAACCCTTACATATGTAATACCCTCTGCGGTATATGTGTCGACTCTGTCAATCGAGCCTCTTATCAAGACCTTTTTATTGTTTATGTCAAAGCTGACCGGCGGCAGGCTGTTCTCCTCATCATAGCCGATTTTAAGCTCAAAACCAACGGGCAGGAACTCGCTCTGCGAGAACTCGTCGGATAGATTGTGCAACAGCAGATTCAAGGTCTTTTTTAAATTGGCATAGGTATGCAGAAACCGGCGGCTCTTACCCTCAAGTCCGCCTACAACCTTTAAAAAATATTCCTCCGCAAGCGTATCCACCGATTGTGTTATCTCGCTCTCGCTCGGAGGTGAAAAAACACCGCTCCGTGTGTGTTCCATTAGGAACTGCTCCAGTATCTTATGTATAAAGGTGCCGATTTCGGGGGTGGAGAACTTTATTTTTTGTTTCTTCTTCAATTTCAACACAAAGCAGGCAAAATATGAGAACGCACAGTAATTATACCGCTCGATTCTGCTCGGCGACAGGTTGAGCTGCTCCGCTTTCATCTCTATATAAGCATCCTTGTCAAAAAGAGGTGTTGTTATTTCGGAGATGCTTATACCGTTTTGCTTGAGAAGGGTGCGGATATAATTTTTAAGGGTGTCATCCTTTAATGTCCGGCAGAAGAAAGCGGCGGATTCCTTAGAATACAAGTAGTCCGATTCCTCATCACCGAAACGGATTGTCCTTATTGACGGCAGCAGCTTCTTAATCCTTGTAACAGCGAGCGAGGGACGCCTTGAGCCGCCCGAAAAGTCACCTGACGGATATGTAAGTATAAGATAATCCGACGGTGCGGCAGCCGCCGCATAAAACAGAAAACGCTCTCTGTTCTGCTGCTCGAATTTGGTTATTCCGATATTACAGTCGGCTTCCTCTAAGAGCATAAGCTCGTCATCCTCAAAAAAACCGTCTCCCGAGGGGAATGCGGGGAAAATACCGTCGTTAACACCGCCGAGTATTTGAGCACGGCAGGCGTCGGGACGGAACAGCGAGGCGGAGCCGATTCTTATCTGATCCACCGAGGTGGGTATGGAGCCGACAGTGTATTCGTCGCTCATAAGCTTTATAAGCTCATACAGTCTGCTTATGCTCACGATTTCGTCTCCGCTCACCCTGTAGAGCTGATCGAAAATATTCATAAGCATATCCCAGAGCTGCCGTTCCTTCTGTGCCTCCTCCTCACTGCCGATACTGCGGAGGTATTGCGTTTTTTCAAGCAGTCTCCTGTCGGTTTCCGTATCCGTCAGATGCTTATACAACGCACCGACCGCCTGCTTTACCGTAATGCTCTTTTGTGTCAGCGTTTGCCGCAGGTCCGCCAGAAGCGGCACTATTTTTCCCCTTGCACGGTTAGCTATTTCGAGAATGTGCGCTCCGTAAGGGGAGAGCTGCTCATTGTAGCCCTCCGGGTTCATCATCCATTCACTGTCGCCGTACCAGAGCTTTCCCCGTATATCCCACATCTCGGCATAACGGAGCATAATATCGCTCTCCCCGACAGTAAGCGGTGTAAAACCCGTTTTTACATACTTTTTTATGGCGGAAACCGAAAAATCGGTAATAATCGACTCAAGGCAGGCAAAAACAAAGGAAAAAAGCGGCTTGGTACTCAGCTCATCCTTTGCGGACATATAAAAGGGGATATTATTCCGTTCCAAAACGACATCGATAACGCCCTCATAATCGGATAGGTTGCCGAAAACGAGCGAGATATCCCTATAACGCAGCCCAAAATCCCTTGTCAGCCGTATAATCTCAGAGGCTATCGCCTCGGATTCTTCAAAAACATTCCTCGCTTCAATAATACGGATATTACCGTCGCACTCATCCAAAGAGACGGTGTCCTGCTCCCATAAATGCCTCTCGATATGCGCCAATGAAGCAGAGGAATGCCGTTTGCACTCACCTGTATAAACATCGGTACATATGCCACCCGCCTGCCGTTTTATTCTGTCTGCACTCGCCTTGTTTTCCTTAAAAAGGGCTTTGTCGCTCCCGTCACAGGTAAAGGCGATATATGTATCCGTACTCTGGCGTATTATATGAGTGATTATTGCGTACTCCTGCTCGGTGAAGGTATAATACCCATCAATAAAAACGGTATAGCCCTTAAAGAATTTATGCTTTTGAAGCTCCTCTCCGAGCATTGTAAGTGCGTCCAACGGATCGTTAAGCTCAGCCGTGAAACGCTGTGTGTAGCTCTCGAATATAAGGGAGATATCCTTCAGCTTTGCATATAAACGCTTGTTGCTTTTAACGGCAACGCTCTCCGCTATTTCAGATAGCTTACCGGGGGAAATACCCCCTGCCTTTAATCGTCCGATAACCGAAATAATGCTCCTCACAAAATCGCTGTTTGCGCTCACATTCTTGTATTCGGTGAGCCTGTCGGCAAGCTTTTCAAGCGTGAAGGACATTAAAATATTCCTGCCGCCGTCATCGATATATTTTACCGCAAGGTTGCCGTGTTCACGGGCAATGCGGTTTGGCAGCCGCTCGAAGTTCAACACCTCGACGCTCATATTGTAGCTGTCGCCAAGAAAATCGTTCAATCTCCTTTCGGCAGACAGGGACTGCTGCTCGGGTACTATATACAAGCAACCTTTTCCTTTATGAGATACTCCCTTTAGTACAGAGAGCATATATTCGGTTTTACCGCTGCCCGAAACACCCATTACCCGATGCAGCACATGTATTCCCCCTTTAATTGAACAGCTCTAAAATTTTGAACCTGAAAACATACTTCTTTGATGTATAGACCTTGCTGCCGCTTTTACTTACACCGACTTCCTCAAGGTTGCTCTTAGCGGTGGAGGCATTTGTGCAGAGCGGCGGGAAAAGCACGCACCACCAATTATCGCCGTCGGCTTCCCCGATATTTATACGGAGCGAATAATATTCCCCCGACGGAAAGGAAATTCCGTCATATTCTCGTGTCGGGTAGCTCTCTTTACCCCATACAGCCTGTGCCGAATATAAAAAACCGTTTTCCGTAATGACACGGTTTGCTATATGTGTAAACCGCTCGCCTAACCGCTCCATCTCGTCAAGCGGGAGCTTGTCCGTTGCGGTGTTCTCAAAGAGCGTACCGCTCTCCGCTATTATGGCATCTCTGACCAACAGCTTTAACCGCTGATCGTCGTCTGTATTTGAGTTTGCCAATATGTGCAGACGGATAACACTGTCGTAAACCTCGCTCTCGTCACGCGGAATAAAACAATCCACAGAGAGTAGCAGTAAAAAGGATATGCAGAATGCAAGAATGGACCTTGATAATAAGGAAACGCTTTTCATTTAAGTAAACCTCCGAACTAATTTTAACGGTAAATTTATAATACCGTAACATTATTATCGGCGTCTACAGAGCACTTTAAGCTATTTATTATCCTCTTTATTCTCCTTTTTATCCTTTTTTGTTCCGTTTTGCGTCTTATTTTTGCTTTCTTTTTCTAAAACAGTATCCTTATCACGCATAAGCTGAAGCAGACGCTCGCATACTATACGCAATCCTGCCGCTTGCAGAGCCGTGGACAGGATGTATTCGGGCAGAGCGCTCTCGTCAAGATTATCGTTGAGATTTTCCGCCGTTTCCGTCATTGCCTTGTCTATATGCGTACCGACTAGCTCATAAAAGCTCTTTGCGTCAAGGCTGTCGTTCTGCTTTTTCAATAAATATTCCATATCATTAACGCTCATAACCGGCTTGAGCGCACATATCGCCGTTAAAAAAGCAAGGTGCTCCCTGCCGTATTTTTTCCCGTTTGGTCTTGGTAACGCACCTGCTTTTATATAGTTATTTATCATTGCGCTGGTCAGGATCTCCCCGTTTTCCGATGGTAGTAGCTGCCGCTGCATATACGACAGAACCTGGTCCTTGTACAGCTCTATATCCGGGAGCTGTTCCCAGTATGCAGGTCGTGTGACGCGCAGTTTTTCTTTTAATTCTTTAATCTTTTCCATATATCCTAACCCCTAATTTATTATCGGTTATATAATAACATAAATACCTAAATTTGTAAATAATTGATTTTGCCTATTGACATATGTAATGTCGTGTAATATAATATCGATTATCATATCAAGCGATACGGAGGATGTTTTTGCATGAAGGTTTGTGTATTCGGGGATTCCATAGCCAAGGGTGTTATATATGACGAGGAAAAAAAGAGGTATGCTATTCTGAAAGACAGTATAGTAAATATGGTGCAGGAGCGCACCGATATAGAGATTAATAATTATGCCTGTTTCGGCTGTACGGTTACCAAGGGCTTTAATCTGCTCGAGAAGGTTGAGGGAGAGCTAAAGGATTGCGAGTATACCTTTATTGAGTTCGGGGGTAATGACTGCGATTTTAAATGGTCGGAGGTGGCTCAAAACCCCGACATTAATCACGACTGTAACACACCGCTTGAGGTCTTTAAGGAAAAATACAAAAAAATGATTGAGCGTGTTTGGGCTGCCGGCAGCCGTCCTGTGCTTATAACCCTGCCGCCGATTGACTCGAAAAGGTTTTTCAATTGGGTGAGCAAGGGACTGAACAAGGATAATATCCTCAAATTCTTGGGCGATGTTGAGCATATAGGACGCTGGCAGAGTGCGTTTAATGATGCGGTTCACCAGCTATCCGGTCTGTTCGGGCTGCCCGTTTTGGATATAAGGAGTATTTTCTTTAAGCAAAATAATTTTACCGATTATCTGTGCGAGGACGGAATACATCCAAACAAAGAGGGACATAAGCTCATGTATACGGCAATTGCGGAGAGAACAAATCTAATTCCGCTGCCCGTTTAACAACTATATAATAAAAGCATCTGTATTTGGATGTTTTTATTTTTTTGTAATTTTATATTGACATCCTTGTAGGATAGTGTTAGTATAATATATATTTAAATTGAGCGGAAAGGGAAGAAATACTTATGAAATATATCGGCAAAAAGATTCTCGTTTTAGCCATATGTATTGTTTTAACTTTATCCTTTATTCTCGGAGCCTGTAATACGGAGCCCTCTGTAAACGGCAGCTCAGAGGAGGAGCATTCATCTATCATTGATGCCCAGAGCAGCGAGGAATCGGATTCCTCCGAGGATATATCGGACGACACCTCGTCGGACATATCGGGTTTACGCGGCGGATATGACCCGACTTACGGTAAATATTTCGTAAATATGCCTGAATTTAAGTGGAGCGATAAAACGGAATTCAAGGTCTTAGTGTATGATAACACTATTCAAAAAACATATTATTCAGAAGAAGTCGGCACGGATAAGCCGGATATTATCGATGTTTTTATTAATGAATCCGTAAGAGAACGGAACGATATTGTTCTTGAAAAATACGGTGTTGAGATCAAAGCTATATACGCAAGCGATGTAAGGCAGGAACTTGTATATGACACGCTTGCCGGAACCGGCTTATATGACGCGGCGATGCCCTTTTTCTTAGCCTGTACAACTCTTGCGCAGAATGGGCATTTGTACAACCTTGCCGATGAGCGATTTAATGATTATATTGACTTAAATATGCCCTGGTGGGATCAGAACACTACCGAATCGTTTTCCATAGGAAACAAGGTATACTTTACAACCGGAGATATTTCATTCTCTCAAAAGAAAACATCATTGGCGGTTCTCTTTAACAAGAATATGCTTGCACAGAAGTTTCCCGATGTCGACCTTTATAAGATGGTCAGGAATGGCGAATGGACGCTCGATGAGATGATAACCCTCTCAAAGGCAGTTACCAAGGATACCGACGGAATAGCCGGTTTCACCTATAAGGATACATGGGGGCTCGCCTCCTCCTACTCCGACGCCATGATGTTTTACTTGGCGTCAGGCGAGCGTATGATAACAAAGGATGCAAATGATTTTCCAAACATTGCTATCGGCAGCGAAAGGTCGATAACCGTTGCTCAAAATGTACTTGAACAGCTCCAGTACCAAAATAAATGGGTAACCCACTGTAACGAATATGATGTAACGGATATCTGGCAAAAATCACTTGACATATTTACCGAGAATCGTGCGCTTTTCCGCACATCAAACCTTATTGTTACTAAATTTTTAAGGCAATCCAATAAAACGGATCTCGATTTCGGCGTATTACCGATGCCAAAGTACAATGCTGAACAAGAATCTTATTACACGCCCTGTGCGGCTTTAATGGCACATGCTATTGTTATCCCGGTTGGCTTACCGGACCCGGAGTTCTCCGCTTTTATGATTGAGGTTATGGCATGCGAGGCAAAGAATTATATAACTCCTGCTTATTATGACTATACTTTAAAATACAGAGATATGAGGGATGACGAAAGCGCCGAAATGCTTGACATTATCTTTGATAATGTTGTATACGATATGGATATGGTTTACAATTTTGGCGCAGCAAATATCTTTACGACCCTGATGAACAACAGAAGCAATGATTTCGTAAGTATGTTTGATTACCGAAGAGATCATATAATTTATGCTATAGAAAAAATGATTTTTGACATAGAGAACTTAGAATAATAAAACATAATAGAAAAATCCGAAGTGATTCGGATTTTTTTGTTGCTATATTATATTGTTGTGCAATAAAAGGCAAAATAGCCTGATTTTTTTAACATATGCGTACAGCTTACCGCTGTTTCCTTATCGGGGAAAATACCGAACACGGACGGACCGCTTCCGCTCATTTGCGCACCAAATGCACCGTTGGCGAGCATAATACTCTTTATTTTCCCTACAAACGGTCGTCTCTCTGTACAGATGTCCTCAAAAACATTACCAAGCCTTGAAACGATGCCTGCAATATCTCTTGCGGCTATTGCCGAGACCATCCCGTCGGTGTCTATATTCCTAAGGCTTGTTCTGCTGTCTATTTCCGCATACATAGCGGGGGTGGACATACCCTCTCCGCCCGACGATATAACCACATTCATTTTTGGAAGCGAAGGAAGTACTGTAATTATATCCCCTATACCCTCACATAGAGCCGTTCCGCCCCCTATACAAAAAGGGATGTCCGCACCGAAGGATGCACCTATTTCGCATAAGCAATCGTCGGAAAGACGGGTTTTATAGATACGGTTCAGAGCCCGCAATGTCGCCGCGGCATCGCTGCTGCCGCCCGCAAGTCCCGCCGAGACGGGAATGCGTTTTATCAGCTCTATTTTTGCCCCGCCCTTTATTCCGACCGAGCCGAAGAAACTCTCGCATGCTTTATAAACAAGGTTTCGCCTGTCTGTCGGGATAAAGTGCTTGTTGGTGGTGATTACTATGTTTTCAGAGCGCTCTATATTTATAATATCATACAACGAGACGGTTTGCATAACTGTTTTTATGTCGTGATACCCGTCTGCCCTTTTACCCACAACATCAAGAGTAAGATTAATCTTGGCATATGCTCTTTCGGTCATAAGTCGCAAAACATCCCCTCTTATAAAGTTCCGACAAACTCTTCTATCAGCCTCAGAGCCTTTTCTATCCGTTTTATCGAATAAGCGTAGGAGATTCTGACAAAGCCCTCTCCGCATTCGCCGAAAGCGGTTCCCGGGACAATGGCAACGCTCTTCTCCATCAGCAGCCTTTCACAGAACCGCTCGCTGGTCATGCCGTAATGCGATATATCCGCAAATACATAAAAAGCACCCTCCGGCATGAAGCAATGTATCCCTATTTCCTTTAAGCCGTTTACGATAAAACGCCTGCGGGAATCGTATTCGTCCTTCATATACTGTATATCGTCGTCACCGTTTTTAAGTGCCTCGACAGCGGCGAATTGGCTTGTTGTCGGAGCGCACATTATACCGAACTGATGCACCTTTGCCATTTGCTTTGTAAAATAGTTTGGGGCAAGCGTATAACCTAACCGCCATCCCGTCATCGCATACGCCTTGGAAAAGCCGCTTGCTATAATCGTGCGTTCACGCATACCGTCAAGTGTTGCTATAGAGCAGTGCGGCTCGTCGTAGGTAAGCTCGCCGTAAATCTCGTCTGATATAACAATAATATCAGTGTCTCTGATAACCTCAGCGATAGCCTCAAGGTCACGCCTGTTCATACATGCACCCGTAGGATTGTTAGGAAACGGCAGAATCAACGCCTTTGTTTTTGGCGTAATTGCGTTTTTCAGTTCCTCCGCCGTCAGTTTAAACGCATTTTCTTTTTTCAGCGGTATCGAAACCGGGACTCCGCCCGAGAGCGAAACGAGTGGTGAATAGCATACAAAGCATGGCTCCGGTACAATTATCTCGTCGCCGTAATTTGTCAGCGTTCTGATTGCCATATCGATAGCCTCGCTGCCTCCGACTGTAACGATTATCTCGTCCTTTGGATTATAATCAAGTCCGAAACGGCGGGATTGATATGCGGCTATCTCCTGACGCATCTCAATGATACCGTTGTTGGAGGTGTAGTAGGTTCTGCCCTCCTCAAGGCTCCTTATGCCTGCCTCTCTGATATGCCACGGCGTAACGAAATCAGGCTGTCCCACCGTAAGCGATACAACATCCTTCATCTCGTCGAGTATATCAAAAAATTTCCTTATACCGGACGGCTTAATTCCCACAACCCTATCCGACAATACCTTATTATAATCAAACATTACCAGGTGTTTCCTCTCTTGTCGCTCTTGTCGGACTCAAAGACAACATCATTGTCCTTGTATTTTTGCAAAACGAAATGTGTTGCCGTTGAGGTTACTCCCTCGATAGTCGCCAACTTTTCCGCTACAAAAATCGCTATATCACGCATGGTTTTGCATTCAACCGTTATTGCAAGATCATAGCCGCCCGACATAAGATAAACGCTGTTCACCTGTGGAAAATTACTGATTTTTTCGGCAACCGCATCGAACCCCTTGTCCTTTTGGGGTGTTGTTTTCAATTCGATTAGAGCTGTAACGCTCTCCTTGCCTGTTTTATCCCAATTTATGACCGCTCGGTAGGAAAGGATGCTACCCTCTGCCTCGCATTCTTCTATTATAGAACGAACTTTTTCCTCGGTGGTTCCGAGCATAACCGCAATCTGCACGGGGGTTAGTCGTGCGTCGTTTTCAAGATAAGTCAATATTTTGTTCTTCATGCTAAATACCACACCCTTACTTATATTTTTTCCATAAACGGTTTTCTGTTTTTATATCTCGTTATATTAGTGAACCCGATTTCTCTTAGATTATCTATTGTCTCTTTAATATTCATTCCCAAATTACGCTCGTTGTGAGCGTCGCTGCCCACCGTAATCATCTCGCCGCCCAATTGTCTGTAAAACCTGATGAGGTCATCGCTCGGCATTGTCTGACCAAGCCCCTGCCACAGTCCCGAGGTGTTCACCTCAAGGCTTATGCCCTTCTGTATTATCCGTTTTAAAATCGGCTCGAAAATCTCCCTGCCCTTGTTTTCCAGATCAAGCAGATGCTCTCTGCCCGCAAGCTTGAGGTAACGGTATGGATAGGTTATATGAGCGAGAGACTCGAAGTTGCCCCATTCCACAAGCTCCTTCATTTCTGCAATATATGTTTTAAACAATAAAAGCAGCTCCTCGTCCTTCATATTGTTGATATCGAGGAAGGAAATATCGATAATCCCTCTGATAGAATGAACAGAGCCTAATATATAATCAAAGGGGAACCGATCTATATACCTTTTCGCTTCAAGCGGCATATGAATGGCTTGTCCAATCTCCAAGCCGAATAAAACACTCAGCTTATCTGCATATTTCTCACGGGCTGCCATTACCTCCCGGAATACGCTCTCAATATCAAGATTGGGAAACGCTCCGTAATATATTCCGTCCACATCATAATGGTCCGTAATCGCTATCTCTGTAAAACCCCGCGATAACGCCGCCACGCACAGCTCGTCAACCGTACTGCCCTTGCCCTCCGGAATGTCACCCGAGTATTTTGTATGAATATGATAATCAAACATAAATTATAATCCCTGTTTTTTATTATGCATTGTAGCACAATCAAATTCCCTTTGCAACTTTTTAATTTAAAACATCGATACCTGGTCGGAAATCGGAAGATCTGCAAGGCAGTTGTTCTGTTGCAAAACCTCAATCACTGTTTTGTTGAGTGAAGCCTCGATTTTCAGCTCCTCAAGTGTGGTCGCTCTGCCGCTCCTTATCGCAGCATATATCTTCTCCGCCGCCGTAGCTCCGAGTCCGTTCAACGAGGACAGGGGTAAGCGGATTTTTCCGTCTTCCGGCACAAAGGTAAACGCCTCCGACTTATAAATATCCACAGGAAGGAATTCTATACCCCGTGCGAGCATCTCCGCCGCCATCTGCATAAAAACAATCGTATCCTTTTCCTTTGCGCTCTGCTCCGGCATACTCTCTAATTCGTTCAGCCTTTGGCGGATAACATTACCGCCCTCCATAGCGAGCTGACCGTCAAAGCTGTCCGCTTTAACCGTAAAATAGCTTGCGTAAAATGCTATCGGATGATACACCTTATACCAGCCTAAACGCAGCGCCGCAATAACATAGGCGGCGGCATGCGCCTTTGGGAACATATACTTAATCTTTTTACAGGAGGCTATATACCATTCGGGAACACCGCATTTAAGCATTGCTTCCTCCTGCTCTGCACTTAATCCTCTTCCCCTTCGTACGCTTTCGGTTGACTCAAAGGCGACCGAGCTGTCCAGCCCCTTTTTCATCAAATAAACCATTATGCTGTCTCTCGTACCGATAATCTCATCGATTGTGCAGGTTCCGTTCTTAATAAGCTCGTCACCGTTACCCAGCCATATACCTGTACCGTGCGAAAGACCCGATATTTGAACAAGGTCGGAGAAGTTCTTCGGCTTTGTATCCATTATCATCTGACGGACATATTTGGTTCCGAATTCAGGGAGCCCGAATGTACCGATTTCACTGCCGATCTGATCCGGTTTCACCCCTATGCTTTCCGTCGAAGCGAACAGCTCCAGCACCTTTTTATCGTTCATCGGAACGGTTCTTACATCGATTCCCGTATATGCCTCCAGCACCTTATAAAATGTAGGCACATCATGTCCGAGTATATCTAATTTTAGCAGGGTGTCATGCAGATATTCAAAGGCGAAGTGGGTTGTGATAATACCGCTGCTCGCCTTGTCGGCAGGATGCTGTATGGGTGTAAAATCGTATATCTCGTGCTCCTTCGGAATAACTACAATACCTCCCGGGTGCTGTCCCGTTGTGCGTTTTACTCCGACAAAGCCGTTTACAAGGCGGTTCTCCTCCGCTTTGGTAAGGCTAATGTTTTTACTTTGCAGGTATTCCTTTACGAACCCGTAGCAGGTCTTTGATTGCAATGTTCCCACCGTACCGGCACGGAAAATGTTCTCTCTTCCGAACAGAACCTCGGTGAACTTATGTGCCTCGCTCTGCACCTCGCCCGAAAAGTTCAAATCAATATCGGGCGCTTTTTCTCCGTGGAAGCCCAAAAAGGTCTCGAACGGAATATCATGACCGTCCTGAATCATTTTAACTCCGCATTCCTCACAGTTGCTGTCGGGAAGGTCGAAACCGCTGCCGACACTTCCGTCGGTGAAGAATATGCTCTTTTTGCATTCAGGGCAACGGTAGTGCGGGGGCAGAGGGTTTACCTCGGAAATCCCTGTCAGAGCGGCTATGACAGACGAGCCTACCGAGCCTCTCGAGCCGACAAGATACCCGTTTTCCTCGCTGTTTTTAACCAGCTTGCGGGAGATTATGTAAAGCACGGCAAAGCCGTTTTTTATTATCGAATTAAGCTCCTTCTCGGTACGCAGACGAACTATCTCGGGCAGTGGGTCACCATACATTTCCCTTGCGGTATTATAGCATATCTCGTTGAGCTGCTCCTCCGCTCCCTCTATTTTCGGTGTATAGGTTCCGTCGGGAATCGGTTTTATATGCTCTATCAAATCGGAAATTAAACGAGGGTTTGTAATTACTATTTCCTCCGCCTTTACTCTGCCGAGGAACTCGAACTCCTCCAGCATCTCATCCGTTGTTTTTAGATAAAGACCGGTTGTTCTGTCCGAGTTCTGGTATCCCATACCACTTTGCAGAATTTTCCGGTATGTCTCATCCTCCGGCTCAAGGAAATGCACATCTCCGGCGGCACAAACGGGCTTTTTCAGCTTATCGCCCAGCTCGATTATCCTTTTAACATTTGCGCATAGCTGCTTTTCCGCCGCAGCCTTATCCTCGCCCAGTTTATCACCCTCGACAAGGAAACGGTTGTTGGAGTTAGGCTGCACCTCCAGATAATCATAAAAGGAAGCGATTTTTATCAAATCACCGTAGGATTTGTTGTCAAGCAGTGCCTGATAAAGCTCTCCGTCGGCGCAGGCGCTGCCTATGATAAGCCCCTCCCTGTATTCTTTCAACAGCGTTTTCGGTATGCGTGGGAAGCGGTGATAGTAATTTATATAGGAACGGGAGACTAATTTATACAGGTTCTTAAGCCCTGTCAAATCCTTGACAAGAATAATAACATGGTAATATTTAAGCCGTTTCGGATCGGAGTTGCGTGACATAGCCTCCGCCATTTCGTTTGTATCGGTGATACCGTTCATGGCAAGCTTTTTTATCAGACATGTAAATATTCTGGCAAGCATCTCGGTATCCTCGCCCGCACGGTGATGATCAAATTCTCCGAGAGCGAAATACTTTGCGAGCGAATCAAGAGTATGCTTGGTAATGTCATTATTTAAGTATCTTGATATGGAAACCGTATCAAGATATGGATTGGTGAACTTTAATTTATTGTCGGTCGATACCTTGCGTATAAAACCGATATCAAAGGGTGCGTTATGCGCCACAAGCATATGTCCGTCGGCATAATCCAAAAACGCCTGTACCGCTTCGCATTGACTCGGAGCGTCCTTAACCATATCGTCCGTTATCCCCGTCAGCCTCGTGATGTTTTCGGGTATCGGCATAGCAGGATTTACAAATGTCTCGAACCGGTCGACGTTTTCACCGCCGCAGTACCTTAATGCGGCTATCTGTGTTATTCCGCAGTTCTGCGGAGACAAGCCCGTTGTCTCAATGTCAAATACAATAAAAATTCCGTCCTTGAAGGGTACATTATTTTCTTCCGTGTATTCAAAAACCGCCCTTGCCGTATCGTCGACAAGGTACCCCTCCATACCGTATATCGGCTTAACATCCTTGTATTTTTTACATGCTTTCATAATTTCCGGATACGCTTGAAGGTTCCCATGGTCTGTAATCGCAACGGCGGGCATTCCCCAATCGTGAGCGGTACGGATAACATCGGCAGGTGCGGGGAGCGCATCCAGCGCCGACATATTCGTATGTAAATGCAGCTCAATACGGGGTGTAGGATGGGTGTCTCTTCGCATTACCCTTTTCACGGAGGCTAAATAGGTCCCGCGAACAATAACCTCTCCGTCGTACCTGTCATATGCGGCTTTGCCCTCGATAATAAAGCAGGCGGGTGCGGACGGTATGGAAATGGGCTTGTCCTTGTCGGCAGAGAATCTTACTATAACGGACGAATCAAGGTCGGTTACATACATCCTATAGTTTATCTTATTTCCGTCGTAGTTCTCCTTAGGCTCAAACTCAAACATCATACCCGTAAAGCGAACCGTCATCCCGTCCCTAATCGCTCTGATAGGCATAAATTCATCGTTTTTGCTCTTACCGTGTATAGGTATGGGGTTCTCTGTGTCAAACTTCATTCCGCCCGATTTTATAATAAAGCAGTTATCCTCGTCAAATATGACCTCGCTCACGCTCTCTGTATCCGCAAAATGACTGCGTTTCTCGCTCTTAATTTCGTCAGAGCGTATTTTTTCATAGGTCTTTACAGCCGATTCCTTCAGATCCTCAAGCCCAGCCGGCTCGTAATACTCATTTACAAGCTGCCCCTCGAGATATACCTTAATATTAAGCCCGAATTGATGCGAAATACATTCCTCGAAAAATTTATCGACACCGCTCTGTGTGAGAAGCTGCGCCGATAATCCGTCCCGCAGACAGATGGTAAAACTCCGCTCGTCGGCATTATATTCCGCTCTGCTGTTTTCAAAGAAACCGTTTCCTATGCTGCTGCCGAAAACCCGTTTAAGCGTTGCCACGAGCCTTTTTACACAATCGGTATCAAAGCAGGAGGACGGGAAGGACGGAAAAATACGCACACCGGACAGCTCGTAGGTCTTTTTTATATTGTCCTCAAGCTCAAAAATCCGCCTGTAATCAATAAGCTGCGAGAACTGCATATCAATTTCAACAGATTTGTTCTCCTTGTCTATCCGCACCTTATAATCGGTCATATTTTTTATAATAACCTCATCCGACGCATTTAAGCTTATGCGTTTGAAGGTTTTTTTAAAATCCTCTGTCATCCCTATGACCATTCCTTTCGGTAGTGAGCGGTAATTGTGCTAATTATGTATGCAATAATAAATAATAAATTATAAATATTAAATGCAAATGGTTGCACTTCTTGCAACCAAGGCATTAAACCGTATTCTTTTAAACTTTTACAGAATGCTTTTTATCTCCGTCAATAATATCTCTATTATATCCTTCTCGTCGATTTTTCTGATAATCTCGCCCTTTTTAAACAGTACTGCCTCACCTTTTCCGCCCGCAACGCCTATGTCCGCTTCCCGTGCCTCGCCCGGTCCGTTTACTATGCAGCCCATAAGTGCAACATTTATCTGTTTATCGCAGGGAAGCTTGTCCAGCTCGTCCTGTAAACGGTTCGCTATGTTAATAAGGTCAATCCCCGTTCTTCCGCAGGTCGGGCAGGATATAAGGTTTATTCCGCTTTTAATCTTCAATGCCCGTAATATGTCGTGAGCCGCCCTGACCTCGTTAACCGGGTCGTCTGTCAGCGAAACTCTTACGGTGTCTCCTATACCGTCCGCGAGCAGAGAGCCGATGCCGACCGAGGATTTTATAATGCCGTTCCTCGCCGTTCCCGTCTCCGTAACACCAAGATGCAGAGGATAGGTGCTCCTCTCGGCAATAAGCCTGTTAGCCCTTATCATGGTAAAAACATCCGAGCTTTTTACCGACAATATAATGTTACCGAAATCGAACCGCTCTAACCTTTTGGCGGATTGCAACGCACTTTCGGAAAGTGCCTCGGGCGTGGGTGCGCCGTGCTTTTTAAGTATGTTTTCCTCCAGCGAGCCGCTGTTTATACCAATGCGTATGGGAATGTTTCTTTGCCTGCATATATCGGCAACCTTTTTTATCCTATCGTCACTCCCGATATTACCGGGATTGATGCGTATTTTGGAGATCCCCGCCATAGCCGCTTCAATCGCAAGAGTATAATCGAAGTGTATGTCTGCGACAAGAGGAAGGCTCGTGTTTTCTGCAAAAAAGGGAATGCTTCGTACCGCATCCATATTGTTGACGGTGAACCGTACAATGTCGCACCCGACTTCCTCAAGCTGTTTAATCTGCCGCAATGTCGCTTCTCTATCCGAGGTGGGCGTATTGGTCATCGATTGAACGGCTATTCGGTTGCCCCCGCCTACCGGGATGCTTCCGATTTTTACAGTATCGGATTTTCGTCGCTCCATTCTTCATACGCCCCCTGCCCTAAAATGTCTAATTAAAACAGCTTAACCAAGTCCTTAAGGAATATTACCACGGTAGCAGTCAATAGAAGTACCATAAATACTCCGCTTATGGTCCTCTCGACCTTTTTGTTCATCGGCTTTCTTCTTATCGCTTCGATAATGCAGAACAACAGCATTCCTCCGTCAAGCACGGGGATTGGTAATAAATTGAATATTCCGAGTGAAATTGAGATGAAAACAAGTACGGTAGCAAGGTTGCGGATGGTATCCGTAAAACTATTACCCGCATCAATTACCTCGCCTATCTCGCCGCCTATTCCTATCGGGCCGGAAATAGCATCCGCTCCGTAACGCCCTTTAATAGCGTCAAAAAGCGAATCAACCGTCATATAAACGGTGGATACCGATTGAAAGAAGGACTGGTGGATTACCGCTCCCACCGTTTTCTCCTTTGCCCAGACCTTAAAGTCAACCGAACCGTAATTAACTCCTCCATCGTTAACAGTCGGAACCTGCACATTGGTAAGATGGACCTTTTCGCCGTTTCGCAGAACGGTAATCTCGAGCGGCTTAATTCCGTCGGATACGATTTTGTAGCTTAAATCTGTATAGACATAAATGTTTTTGCCGTTTATCTCTATAATCTCGTCCTCGCGCATAAGCCCGTGAGCCGAGCTGGTTGCTCCGTCATGGAACTCCGCAACGACTGCGGTGTATATATATTTACCGGACATTACAAGTATGCTCATTACGATAAATGCGAGCAGAATATTCATCATCGGTCCGGCAAGCACTATAATAATGCGCTGCAATACCGATTTATCGGCAAGCGGAGTTTTGCCCTTGTCCTTTTCCTCTATTTCGTCGGTGTATTCGCCGATCATACTTACAAAGCCGCCTATCGGTAACGCACGGAGCGAAAAGGTGTTATATTTACCCTCCCAGCTGAATACCTTGGGACCCATTCCTATTGCGAACTCAATAATTCCGACACCACAGCGCCGTGCGGCAATATAGTGACCCAGCTCATGCACGAAAATGAGCAGCCCGAAAATGAATATTGTTATCAGAATTGTGGGTAAGGATGAAAAAATGCCTGTCAATTTAATACCTCCAAAAGACGAATTCCCGTGCCGCTTTATCCGTTTCCATTATATCGGCAACCGTAGGATTTTTTATAAATACGGCATTCTCCGATGCCGTGGTAACTATGTCAAAAATATCGAGATATCCGATTTTTCCGTTTAGAAATAATGAAACCGCAGCCTCGTTGCTCCCGTTTACCGCTGCGGGGATATTTCCTCGTTTTTTTATTGCCTCTCTTGCCAACGGCAGCAGGGAAAAGGTCTGCTCGTCAGGCTTATCAAAGGACAATGCTCCTATCTTGAAAAAATCTGTCCGCCCAACCGGACTCTCTGTCCTCTCGGGATAAGTCAGCGCATATTGTATACAGAGTCGCATATCAGGCAGAGCGAGCTGAGCAAGCACGGTGTTGTCGTGGAATTCCACCATAGAATGTATGATACTTTCCTTATGAATTATTACTTCTATGTCATCAGGCTCCATATCAAAAAGATGCACCGCTTCGATAAGCTCAAGCCCCTTGTTCATCAGAGTCGAGGAATCTATCGTTATTTTTACACCCATGCTCCAATTCGGGTGCTTTAGAGCATCTACCGCCGTTATTTCCTTCAATTCATTGCGTTTTCTGCCGTAAAAAGGCCCTCCCGAAGCGGTAAGCAGTATTCGCTTTGGTTTTACTCCGCCCTGTAGGCACTGAAATACAGCCGAATGCTCGCTGTCGACCGGAAGGAGCTGAACGCCCCTCTCCCTTGCCTTTTTCATTACTATATCGCCGCCTGCGACCAAGGTTTCCTTGTTGGCAAGCGCAATCGTTTTTCCGCTTTCTATGGCGGCAAGCGTGGGTTTTAGTCCTCTTATGCCCATCAAAGCGTTTAACAGTAAATCGGCTTTTTGCTCGCCCGCAAGGTTATCGAGGTTATCCTCACCCGTTATCACCTTTGTGTGAGTGTCGGCAAGTGCGGTTTTCAGGTCGCTGTATTTCTCCTCGCATACCCAACAAAATGCGGGTTTGAATAAACGGCACTGCTCCTCTAAAAGGCTGTCGTTATTATAACCCGAAACAGCGACAACATTCAAGCCCAAGCGACCTGCAACATCGAGAGTCTGCCTGCCTATGGAGCCTGTTGAGCCGAGAACGATAATGTCTCTTACCATCTATTCACACCTTCAAATTATATGTATCCTATATTAAGCTTAAAACCAAGAACGCTCCGACCGATAAGGGAAGTATGCTGTCGAATCTGTCAAGCACTCCGCCGTGCCCCGGGAAAATACTGCCGTAATCCTTGATAACGTAATGCCTTTTTATCGCAGATGCGGCGAGGTCGCCCAGTTGTGCGGCAACGCTTGCCGGGATTGCGATAAGACAATACTTCCAAAACGGGAAGCCGCCTCCAAAAGATACAATAATTAATCCGAATACGGCAAAACCTATTATCGCACCGATAACACCGCTCACCGCTCCCGCAATCGTTTTTTTGGGGCTAAGAGACGGACACAGTTTCCTGTCGCCGAACAAACGCCCTCCGAAGTAAGCAAAGGTATCGGTACACCATGCGGCAATGAATATTAAAAGGTATCTCTCAGGAACCCTGTCCCTGACCATAACGAGCAGAGCGAAGGAAACACCGGCATAAACAAACCCGAAGAATAATGCGGTTACAGAGGGAACCTCTATCCTGCCGTGTCCTAAAACGAACAGAAAAAGCAGATAAACGAATACGGACAAGCCGATGATGACAAGCCACTGCTGTCCGTTTCTTGCGAGTATCGGTAATAATGCGGATAATACTATAATCGGCGATACAGCGAATAATTTGTTCCCTGTAAAACCCGCGCAGACGGCAAATTCATAAAAGGCTATCCCCGAGAGCAGCCCAAGTACTATAGGGAACGCAATAGAATCGGAAAAATATAAAACCGGTATGAAAAGCAGCATTGCCACCGCACCGGTAAAAATTCGTTTACCCATATAAATGCCTCCGCACTGACCTTTGAACGAACAGGAAAGAAATATCGCACTGGTAAGCACCTGATGTTCTTATTGTTTTATGTTCTTTCACGCTAACCTCTTAAGCTTCTCTATTTATTTTCCGAACCTGCGGCTTCGTGTTGCAAAGGACTCAATAGCCTTATGCAGCTCATCCTTTTTAAAATCCGGCCATAAAACATCGGTGAAATAATACTCTGAATATGCGCTTTGCCACAATAAAAAATTAGAGGTGCGCAGCTCGCCGCTTGTACGGATAATAAGGTCGGGGTCCGGTATCCCTGCCGAGTACAGACAGCTTGCCAAGTCCTGCTCGGTTATATTTTGCCTGCCCTCTGCCAGAAGACGGTTTACAGCCTGTAAAATCTCCTGCCGCCCTCCGTATGAGATGCAGATTGACAGCAGCATGCCTGTGTTGCCGGACAATGTTTGTACGCTGTTTTTAAGCATATCCTGCGAATCGGTGTCAAACATAGACAGGTCCCCGAGTATACGGAGCCTTAGATTATTCTCTATCATCTCGGGCATATATTTGGTGATTCCGTTGTTCATAAGCCTTATAAGCTCGTCAACCTCGTCCCTCTCCCGTTGCCAGTTCTCGGTCGAAAAAGCATATACGGTTAAGTAGGAAACGCCTATCCTTGCACACTCGTTTACCGTGGATACAAAGTTATCAAAGCCTGCTTTATGACCTGCGGTACGGGGTAACAACCGTTTTTTTGCCCAGCGACCGTTTCCGTCCATTATTATAGCAATATGTGCCGGTATAACCGCAGGCGCTGCCGTTTTGTTTTTTGACATTATATTTGACCGTTCCTTTGCTCGGCGGTACAACCGCCGGAAGCGGGATATTTAAAAGATTTATCCTTTGGTTTATATTATACCGTATCTGAAGGATGTAATCTTTTTTTATTTTTACTATATTATTGCAAGTGAGCGGGAATTACGCCGATTTTGTATGTAATACAAATGGCTGCACCTCTTACAGCCAAGGCGCAAAACCGTATTTAAAAGATGAAATCTTTTAAAATTATATCTCCAATATTTCTACATCCTTCTTTTGTACTACCGCATCAACTTCCTTGGAATAGCGGTCGGTGAGGTCCTGTATGCTTTTTTCGGCAGACTTCTGCTCGTCCTCTGTTAAAACGGAGTTCTTCTTTTGCTCCTTTGACTTTTCGTTGGCGTCTCTGCGGATGTTCCTGAGCGCAACCTTTGCGTCCTCACCCAGCTTTGCGACATGCTTGGTCAGCTCTTTTCTGCGCTCCTCTGTCAGAGAGGGAAACACCAATCTAATCTGCTTGCCGTCGTTTTGCGGGGTTATTCCCAAATCAGAAGCCAAAATCGCTTTCTCAATATCCTTTAATACGCTTGTCTCCCACGGGGCTATTGAAAGTGTCCTTGCGTCAAGCGTCTTGACCGTTGCCACTCCGTCAAGCGCCGTCGGCGTTCCGTAATAAGGGACCTTGATTTTATCAAGCACCTTAATGCTTGCTCTTCCTACTCTGATTGCGCCTAATTCCTCGCTGAGTGCAAATATCGTTTTCTTCATTTTTTCTTCGTATGGTGCTGTATCGAATTTCATATTTCATTCTCCTTTTTATAAATTTTCAGTTGGTTAAAAGAGTTCCCACTCTGTCTCCTGTAATCACTTTTGTTATGTTCTCGGGGTTCTCGAGTGCAAAAACAATGGTCTTTATGTTATTCTCCCTGCCAACCGCAACCGCTGCCGCATCAAGTGCCTTTAGGTTCTGCTTAAGTGCCTCGTCATAGGTCAGGACATCATATTTCTGTGCGTCTGTGTGCTTGTTGGGGTCCTTGTCGTAAACGCCGTCCACATTCCTTGCAGACAACGCTATTTCGCAGCTAAGCTCGGCTGCACGGAGCATCATTCCTGTATCAGTGGAAAAAAACGGATATCCGACCCCGCACGGAATAATGACAGCCTCACCGCTTGCAAGAGCATCCATTGCCTTGTACTGCGAATACGGCTCGCAGACCTGCGAGATCTCGAATGCGCTCATAACCCGTGTTTTAAGTCCTGCTTTTATGAGATAATCCTGCATCGCAAGCGAATTTATTACTGTTGCGAGCATACCCATATGGTCGCCGCGAACCCTGTCAATGTTAAGCCCGCCCTGCCTTGAACCTCTCCAGATATTGCCCGCTCCTATAACTATCGCAAACTGTACGCCCATATCTGCGCACTTTTTAATCTCTGCGCTAATCCTTTCAAGAAAAGCTCCGTTAAGTATCTTGCCGTCGACAGCGGTTAGTGCCTCGCCGCTCAGCTTCAGCAGTACCCGCTTGTAAGCAACATTTTTGCTGTCTGCGTCCTTCAATACGACCACATCCTTTATTGTTAGGTTATTTTATTCGATTGCGAAACTACGGTTCCGCAATCGAGTCCATGGATTTCACTCGCTTATCGCCCTAAAACAACGATTACAACGCTGTTTCAGGGAACCCCCTCGGCGAGTGAGACGCGTGTAACGCGTCATAGAAGGTGTTTCCCGGTCGGGTTACCCGCCCGAAAAACAAATTTATTGTATTCATATTTTATAATATTCGGTTATTTTATCAAAGCGTTGTTGTTTGAGTTGTTTTTTGGTTCTTCCGAAATTTCCTCTTCCTCGGTTTCTTTATAGAAAACAAAGAACTGCTTATCCAGCTTATTTATCAAACCCAGCTGATAAGCGGTAAGCTCGCCAAAAACGGCGTCCTCCAAGCTGTCGGATAGCATAATTTCGTTATCATAATAACTCCGCATGAGTCCCGTCAGATATTCGTCCGTCGGCGACTCCGCTCCGAATAATGCGAGAATGTTCTTTGTTAATTCCAGCTCGGTGGTATTGTTAAAAATATAGCACCGCTCGGCGTAGAATATATCCGCTTCACCCTCCGAATAGGGCTGCGAATAGCTCACACCCTCCTTATCGATATAAAGCAAGGCAATGTAGCCGTCATACCCCTCGGTATTTATATTATCGTTTATATATTTGTCAAGGTAATCATAGGTTGTAGATGCTATTATAAAATCAAAATTGTACGGCTCGTTCGCCGATAAGCTTAAATTCCCGTTATATTTATAAAACAACTGCTTGTATTCGATTGTGAGTGTCTCGCCGTATGATGATGCCCTTTCGGTGATAAGGTCGAAGCTGTCCCTTGTTCTCTGTTGAAACTCAACCATCTCTTCGTCATTTATACTGCTCTTTGTGTCGGAAATAAATATCTCGACCGCAAGTATATTGCCGGCAAGCCTTTTTGCCGTGCCTTCGTTCATTGTCGGGAACATTATGACACTGTCGGGTTCGCTCTGCCCTCTTAAATGCCGGAAGTATATGCTGTCCTCAAGCAACCATACAGTTCCGTCAAACACCATGGAAACCGTATAAATGCCTGCGGATATGATTTTTTCGTTTTCGTTACGACCGTCCGAGAGCCATATGCCGTCGATATGAATACCGTTAAATTCCTCGGTATAATGATAGCTGAAATAGGTCTTACCCTCAACCTGTGATATCGATTTTTCCCCATATCTGGGGAAGGACAGGTATTCTGAAACAACACCGCTTGAAACCGAATAGGTTGAGGAAAGCAGCTTTTCTATAACATAAAAATCCTCGTACTCGCTTCCCGTTGCGGGTGTCGGGTCATATGGTGTTTTTTCGCCTACATCCACAAGCTCGGTAAGCAAGCCGCCGACAAATAAATCGGTAATCAGCTTGTCGGCTCCGAGGAGCTGTTTTGCGGTTTCTAATAATGTATTGTCATATATAAGCTCGGAGTTTAAGTCCTCCGATAAAATGCTGTCTTCCACATTATCCGAGTTTTTACCGGTGCCGCAACCGGAAAAGGGTAACGCAATGATAATAAAAACAATTATATAAATGAGTATTTTTTTCAATTACAATACTCCTTCCTTTGATTATACCAAAATTTTCTCGGCATATCAATATTAAATTGCAAAAAATATTCGCCTTTATTCCTCATTCGAGGGGTCTGCAATCCCCGTCGTACAAACAAAGCCTGCGTATCAGACAATCGTCGATCCGGCTATCCAGAAACGCCGCTATGTAGTTCGGGTTGAGATAATCCGCACTCCCTGCCGTCAGCGTAGCCTCAAGAATAACTCTGCCCTCGCTCTCATAAATAACCCTGTCGGTAATAAACGGCGAAATATCGCAAAGGTACTCCTTTGATTTTGTCTTTTTCAAAACTGTAATATCACCCGAGAGCACCTCTTTTATTTCGTCCGCGCTTTTATCGGTGGTAAAAGTTAAGCGGTACCTCGCGGTACAGCATGAGGATATTTTTTCTTTCGGCTCCGCAACCGCAAAAATCTCAATTCCTCTCGGCATAACGCCGAGCAGCTTTTTTCTGACCTCGTCGCTTGGTGTGTCCTTATTTAACCTAAAATCGAATATCTCGTATTCGCTCTCCCAAAAAATGGATAACGGCAACGCAAACGCAATTTTTGTATGCGGATTGAATCCCTCCGAAAAAACTATGTCAAGCCCGCTTCTCAGCAGCGCTCTCGACATCGCTCTTTGCAAATCCAAATGCGATATATACCTTATAATTCCGATTTTTTTGAAAAAAACTCTAACCTGTTCCATGAAAAAATCCCCTTTAAACTCAAAGCGATGAAATGCTAACGAGAACACTTTATTGCTCCGCAGGCGGAGCATTTTGTCCTGCAATCGGGTGTTACCTGTCCCTCATATGCTTTTTTTGCTTCTTTTATAAGAAAATCCTTTGATACACCGATATCGATATGCTCCCATGCGAGTGTCTCCTCAAAAGGAATCCGTCTGTTAGCATAAAAATCCGAATTAATACCCGTTTTTTCAAATAAACTCATCCAGTGTCCGTAATCAAAGAACTCGTCCCAGCCGTCGAACCGCTGTCCCGCTCTGACCGCCTCGGCAAGCGCCGCCGAGAGCCGCCTGTCTCCCCGTGCGAACACGCCTTCTATATGCGAAACACGAGCGTCGTGATATTTATATGAAATCTTTTTTGTTGAAATGGCTTCTCTCAGTAGCTTCTGCTTCCGCTCAAACTCGTCAAGGCTGTCCTGCGGCTCCCATTGGAAGGGCGTAAAAGGCTTGGGAACGAATCCGGAAACACTTATTGTAACCATAACTCCTCTGCCCTGCCGTTTTACCGAATAAAACTCGTTTACTATACTCTGCGCAAGGTCTGCTATTCCTATTATATCCTCATCCGTCTCTGTTGGTAACCCGTTCATAAAGTACAGCTTTAGGCTGTTCCTTCCGCCGTCAAACGCTTTGCGGCAGGCGGACATTATTTCTTCCTCGTTAATATTCTTGTTGATAACATTCTATTCGCATCGAGGGCAGGGATAAACCGATTTTTTTGTCGTCTGTCCAGGATAACAACCCGTTTATAAGCTTGTCAAGCTGCTTATAATCGCTGATGCTAAGGGAGGATAGAGCAATTTCACCATATCCGCTGTTCTCTATTGCTTGGGCGGCACAACGGTCAAGCACCTCGGCGCTTTTCTCCCTGTATGGGCGGTAAACCATCCCCGCCTGACAGAATCGGCAGCCCCTTATACAACCTCGGAACACCTCAAGGATAACCCTGTCGTGCACGACATCGATGTATGGAATTATAGGCGCTGTCGGGAAAAAAACACTGTCCAAATCCTCAATTATACGCTTTTTTATTTTTGCGGGCACATCATCGTATTTTGGCGTAACCGCTTCTACAATTCCGCTCCCGTTATAGGTAACCTCGTACAGGGAGGGAACATAAAATCCCTCTATCTGTGCGGCTTTACGCAGAAATTCGACCTTTTTAGTGCCGTTTCGCCTACATTCGCGATAAAGCTCCGTTAAATCAAGTATCGCCTCCTCACCCTCGCCGATGATAAATATATCAAAGAAATCGGCAAGCGGCTCGGGGTTATATGTGCAGGGGCCCCCTCCGACTATAAGAGGATATTGCTCGCCCCTATCGGCGGAATACAGCGGTATACCCGACATATCCAGCATATTAAGTACATTTGTGTAGGAAAGCTCATATTGCAGCGTAAAGCCCAATATATCAAACTCTCCGAGCGGATCACCGCTCTCCAGCGCATATAACGGAGTATTTGTGCTGCGCAGCTGTGATTCCATATCATGCCACGGAGCAAAGGCACGCTCGCAATAGCAATAATCGGTGTTATTTAAAACGGCGGTTAAAATCCGCATTCCGAGATTGGACATACCGATCTCATAGGTATCGGGAAAACAGAAGCAAAATCTAAGCTCCGCTTTGTCTTTGTCCTTTATAACCTCGCCTACCTCGCCGCCGATGTATCTGCCCGGTTTTTCAACATTCTTTAAAAGATGTGCGTATCTGTCGGTATTCAATTTTCCGGTTTCCTCCCTTCCAAGGCTTTTTTTAAGAATTTACCCGTATATGAATTCTCGTTGCTCGCTATCTGCTCGGGAGTTCCGCTTGCGATAACGGTTCCGCCGCCGTCGCCGCCCTCGGGACCCATATCTATAACATAATCGGCGGTTTTTATCAGATCCAAATTATGCTCGATAACAACGACCGTGTTACCGGCATCAACAAGCCTTTGCAAAACCTCTCGGAGCTTGTCGACATCGTATGTGTGCAGTCCGGTTGTCGGCTCGTCAAGGATATACATTGTCCTGCCCGTGGAGCGTTTTGACAGTTCGGTTGCTAATTTAACCCTCTGCGCTTCACCGCCGGATAGCGTTGTTGAGGACTGACCTATTTTTATATATCCCATTCCGACCTCGGAGAGCGTTTTCAGCTTGCGGTGTATGGACGGATAGTTCTCAAAGAACTTTTTCCCCTCGTCAACCGTCATCTCCAGCACATCATATATATTTTTACCCTTATACTTTACCTCAAGCGTCTCTCTGTTATACCTCTTGCCCTTGCAAACATCGCAGGTAACATAAACATCGGGCAGGAAGTGCATCTCTATCATAATCGTGCCGTCGCCCTGACAAGCCTCGCAGCGGCCGCCCTTTACATTGAAGGAGAACCTGCCGTCCTTATAACCTCTTGCCCTTGATTCAAGTGTTGAGGAAAACACGCCTCTTATATCCGCAAAGAGTCCCGTATAGGTTGCGGGGTTTGAGCGGGGTGTTCTTCCTATCGGTGATTGGTCAATAGCTATAATTTTGTCGATTTCCTCCGCACCGGTTATCTCCTTATATTTACCGGGAGACAGGCTGTTTCTGCCCAACATTTTTCCGAGCGCCTTGAATAAAATTGCGTTGATAAGCGAGCTTTTTCCCGAGCCGGAAACACCCGTAACGCTGATAAAGCAGCCGAGCGGAAAAGCTACATCTATATTTTTAAGATTATTCTCCTCCGCACCGATTACGGTTATAAATTTACCGTTGCCCTCTCTGCGTTTATTGGGAACGGCGATAAACTTTTTACCCGACAGATATTGACCTGTTATGGATTTTTCGCACTCCGTCATCTCCTTTGGAGTCCCCGTGAACACAACCTCGCCGCCGTGAATACCCGCTTCCGGCCCTATATCGACAATAAAATCCGAGGCAAGCATGGTCTCCTCGTCGTGCTCTACGATAATAAGCGTGTTTCCGATGTCACGCAGTCTTTTAAGCGTGTTTATCAGCTTAAGGTTATCCCTCTGGTGCAGACCGATACTCGGTTCGTCAAGTATATAAAGTACGCCCACCAAGGACGAGCCGATTTGAGTGGCAAGCCTTATTCGTTGCGCCTCACCGCCCGACAGACTGCCCGCTTTCCGCCCGAGTGTAAGGTAATCCAGCCCTACGCTTTGCAAAAAGCCGAGCCGCTCGTTTATCTCTTTCCTTATTTCCTTTGCTATTGTCTCATCGGTTCTTGACAGCTTCAAACGCTCGAAAAAGTCCTTTAAGTTCGTAATGCTCATACCGCAGAGCTCGCTTATGTTCCTGTTGCCGACCGTAACGGCAAGCGACTCTTTTTTCAGCCTCTGCCCGCCGCACTGCTGACAGGCGACATTCTCCATAAATTCCTCGTAGTATTCCCTTGCTTCAAAGGAGGTGTTCTGCTCGTAACGGCGTTTTATCATGCTTACAATGCCCTCAAATTTGGGCTCGCCAAATACACGCTGTTTATCTCCGTTTCCGTAAAACAGTACATTCAATGCTTCGGGGGTATAATTCTTAATAGGCTTATGAATGTCAAAACCGTAATATTTTCCTATATTGTTGAGAACCTCGCCGAAATAACTACCCGATTCGATTGATTTAAACCCGTTGCATAATATTGCTCCGCCGAACAGCGTCATATTCCTGTCCGGAATCAGCTTATCGGGAGAGACGACGAACTTCTCACCCAAGCCGCCGCAAGCCTCACAGGCTCCGAACGGACTGTTGAAGGAAAACATTCTCGGTGCAAGCTCACCCAACGAAATACCGTGTGTTTTACAGGCATAATTCTGACTGAAGGTCATCTCGTTCTCGGAGTTCTCTCCATTATCCTCGGTGCCTGTATTATCATCTGCAAGCAGAATTTTTACAATACCGCCGGATAGGTTAGCCGCCGTTTCAATGCTGTCGGTCAGCCTTGTATGCAGCGTATCCCTCCGCATAATAAGCCTGTCCACAATTATATCTATATCGTGTTTCTTGTTCTTGTCAAGCTGTATGTTTTCGGAAAGCTCGAACATAATACCGTCGATTCTCGCACGGACATAACCGCTCCTTGCCGCATCCTCAAGCACCTTTTCATGCAAACCCTTTTTGGCGTTTACAACAGGCGCAAGCACCATAAAGCGGGTCCCCTCCTCCAGCGACATAACCCTGTCAACAATCTCATCAATAGACTGCTGCTTGATTACCTCGCCGCAAACGGGGCAATGCGGTACGCCTATCCTTGCGTAGAGCAGACGCATATAATCGTATATCTCGGTTACCGTACCGACTGTGGAACGGGGATTCTTTGAGGTGGTTTTCTGGTCTATGGAAATGGACGGCGACAAGCCCTCTATGGAATCGACATCAGGCTTATCGAGCTGACCGAGGAACTGCCTTGCATAGGAGGACAACGACTCCACAAAACGGCGGTGTCCCTCCGCATATATGGTGTCAAAAGCCAATGAGGATTTACCCGAGCCGGATAAACCGGTAAAAACTATAAATTTATCCCTCGGCAGGGTGAGCGAAACATTTTTAAGGTTATGCACTCTTGCACCCTTGACTATAATATCTGTCGCCATAGCTCTAATCTCCTTTATAATTCATGAGAGAATTACTTTATTACATATTTACGGCATTATTCGTTTAATCTTGTCCCTTATCGCCGCCGCCGTTTCAAAATCAAGCTCCTTTGCCGCCCTCTTCATATCTGCGGTAAGCTTGTCTATCAGCTTACTTCTCGCATCCTTGGATAGCTTGCCCTGCTCGCCCGCCTCCATCTCCGCTTTGCTGGTTATCTCAAGGTTGGCGCGAATCTCCTTAATAATAGTCCTGGGAACTATTCCGTGCAACCTGTTATGCTCGTCCTGTATTTTACGGCGGCGGTTTGTCTCCTCTATCGCACGCTGCATAGAGCCGGTGATTTTATCGGCGTACATAATAACCTTGCCGTGCTCGTTTCTCGCCGCTCTGCCTATGGTCTGTATCAATGCGCTCTGACTTCTCAAAAAGCCCTCTTTGTCTGCGTCAAGAATCGCTACCAGCGACACCTCCGGCAGGTCAAGCCCCTCTCTTAACAGGTTGATACCCACCAATACATCGAACTCTCCCGCACGAAGTCCCCTTAAAAGGTCCATTCTGTCTATTGTATCCACATCATAATGCATATATCGGCAGCGAACCCTGTTAAGCTCAAGAAACTCGCTCAAGTCCTCCGCCATTTTTTTGGTGAGAGTTGTTACCAAAATCCGTTCGTTCCTCTCGGCGTGCTGTCTTATCTCTCCGAGAAGGTCGTCTATCTGCCCCGTTATCGGGCGAACCTCCACCTCGGGGTCCAGCAGCCCTGTAGGTCTGATAATCTGCTCGACAATCTGCTGCGACAGCTCTTTTTCGTACTCCGCAGGGGTTGCGCTAACATATACCGTTTTTCCCCGTTTTGCGTCAAATTCGTGGAATTTAAGCGGTCTGTTATCATATGCCGACGGCAAACGGAAGCCGTAATCGATAAGGTTCTTCTTCCTCGAATAGTCTCCGCCCGACATTCCCTTGACCTGCGGCACCGTAACATGGCTCTCGTCGATGAAAAGGAGGTAATCGCTCGGGAAATAATCCATCAAAGTAAAAGGCACGCTCCCCGGTTCTCTGCCTGCGAGCACTCTCGAGTAGTTCTCGACACCGCTGCAGAAGCCAATCTCCCTAATCTGCTCCAAATCGAACAGAACCCGTTCCTTTATTCGCTGTGCCTCTATGAGCTTTCCCCGCTCCTCAAAGTAAATTATCCGTTCGTCAAGCTCCGCAAAAATATTCTCAAGCGCTTTTTTACGCACTTCCTCGTTGGTTACATAATGGCTTGCGGGATATACGGCGGCGTGCGACAGCCTTGAGACCGCCTCGCCGGTAACAATATTTATCTGTGAGATGCGTTCAATCTCGTCGCCGAACAGCTCAACCCTGATTGCCTCGGTGTTTGTGTTTGACGGGAAAATCTCCAGAACATCCCCACGCACACGGAAGTTGTTTCGCTCAAATCCAAGATCGCTCCGTGTATACTGTAACGAAACCAACCGTTTTATAATGTCCTCCCTCGGGAAGACAAGCCCCGGACGGAGCGAAATTACCTGTTTTCTGTATTCGTCGGGGTCTCCGAGCGAATATATGCAGGATACCGAGGAAACTATAATAACATCCCTTCGCTCAAAAAGAGAGCTTGTTGCGGAATGCCTGAGCTTGTCTATCTCCTCGTTAACCGACGAGTCCTTCTCTATATACACATCCTTGCCCGGTACATAAGCCTCGGGCTGATAATAATCGTAATACGATACAAAATATTCCACCGCATTTTCCGGAAAGAGCGCACGAAACTCCGAGCACAGCTGTGCCGCAAGCGTTTTGTTATGTGCGAGAACCAATGTGGGGCGGTTAAGCCGCGCTATTATGTTCGCCATTGTGAAGGTCTTGCCCGAGCCGGTAACTCCGACCAAGGTTTGGTCGGTATAACCCTTTATTATTCCCTCGGTCAGTCTATCGATCGCCATGGGTTGATCTCCCGTGGGCTTATATTCGCTTTTCAAAACAAAGTTACCCATTCCGCACCCTCTTCCATAAATGTATCTTGCTATTATACCATATATTCATAACCAATACAATAAAAATTTTCAGTATTTAGTATTGAGTTTTTATTAAATGTAATGTATAATAAGGCAGTGCATAAATGTTTAAAATGCGACAAATCAGAGATTAATCAGAAAAAGGAATGGTCATATAAATGACGATTATAAAAAGAATATCAATAATACTCCTTGCCGTTACCCTATTATTTCTATCCGCTTGCAGCGGCAAGAGCAACGACGAGGAATCAATGCCCGAGGGCACAAAAAAAGCCGCAAACGAAGCGGTGGATTATTATTTTTATTATCCGTCGAACTGGGTGCTTGACCGTAACGACGGCATGATTAGTATCCGTTACAACACCTCATTAAGCAGCAAGTTTGAGACATACGCAAGCGTTTCGGTTATTTCCTTTACTCTGAGCAACCCTAACCAGCGGGTCAACGAGTATTGGGAGGAGAATGTTGACGATATTAAGCAGACCTTCGGGGTTGAAGATATTTATGCGGAAAAAGAAACAACGCTCAGCGGTGTCGTTGCCGCAAGGAAGGAATACAAGGGCAGTCTCGGCGATACCGCCGTTAATTTCGCACAGATTATCTGTATTCGCAAGGGTGTTGTTTACCTCGTTACCTTTACCGCCTCGGAGGCGGATTATAACGCCACTGTGGGCGCTTTCGAAACTGTGATCGGTAATTTCCATTTTGAGTAGATTAAAGTTACCGGAATTTTTTCAAGAAATGCTTTTAAAGGTATTGACAAGAATAATAAGCTATGATATAATTCACTTCGTTGCCGATAACCAGCATGGCAATGTAATCGGGGGTTTAGCTCAGCTGGGAGAGCATCTGCCTTACAAGCAGAGGGTCGGGGGTTCGAGCCCCTCAGTCCCCACCAAAATAAGCACACCGATTCGGTGTGCTTATTTTTTATGTTATATAATTCTATTCCGAACAATAACCGCCTCACAACATATAATGGTATAAATTATATTTTTGAGGTGTAACTAAATGAACAATAATCGATGTCCCTACGATACACAAATGCAGCCTAATTCCTATGTCAGACTGTTTCATGCTTCCCCGGATGCTCCCGGTGTTGATGTTTATGTAAACAACAGATTAAGTGCCAGAAACTTAGTCTACAAACAAATGACGGATTACTTAACCGTTCCCACGGGGACCTACAATGTTAAGGTATACCCCACAGGACAAAGGATAAATGCGGTAATAAACACCGATTTACTTGTGCCTCCCAATTCAGCATTGACTGTTGCGGCTACAGGTAAATTGTCCGAGATTACTCCAATGGTTATCGAGGAGGAATATATGCCGCAAATCAACGGAAACAAGGCATATGTAAGGTTTGTGCATCTCTCCCCCAATGCACCTGCGGTGGATATTACCCTCCCCGACGGAACCATGCTCTTTGAGAATGTTTCATATGGGGATTATACCGATTATCTTGAGGTTGCCCCGGGCACTTATACGCTCCAGGTTAAGCCTGCCGGAGTGGATCAGGTGGTTCTGTCGGTTCCGAATGTACAGTTGTCGGCGGGAACGGTTTATTCGGTATATGCTGTAGGTCTTGTCGGTGATGAGCCGCCGTTGGAAGCGGTCATTGTTGTTGACAGTATGTATTAATCGGATTTTATTCGTCTTCTAAATAAACCTGAACCAATTCTTTTTGTATTCCAAAACACCCTCTCTGCGGAGCTTTGACAGCTCGGCGGACATTGCACTGCGTTCCACACACAGGTAATCCGCTAACTCCTGACGGTCAAAGGGGATGCGAAACTCGTTCCTCTCAGCCTGCTGTGCCTGTGTGGATAAATACGAGAGCAGCTTCTCTCTTGTCGTGCGTTCCGAGATATGCTCGATTTTTCGGTTCAGTACCAGATTTTTGCGGGCGAGCACAAACAGCATATTTTCAATCAGCTTGGTGTGGAATACACAGGAGGATGCGCAGCTCGTTATTATCGACATATAATCAATAAACATAACCTCACTCTCTGTTACCGAAATTACGGTTACAGGGAGTTTTTCCAGTCGTACAAAAGTAAATGTCTCGGCAAAGAGTCCCCCCTCCCCGATCTCCGTCAGGATACTGCGGTTACCAAAGAAATCCTCCTTGATAATCTGCACCCTGCCCGACATTACAACGCCTATCATACCGACCCTGTCGCCTGCCGCAAATATAGTGCTTCCCTTAGGGTATTGCTTGACAACCGACTTCAGACAGCCAAGGAGTGACTCTATATCCTTCTCGCTGATTCCGGCAAACAACGGAGAGCTTTTTATTTTATCGATAATTATTTTCATAAAAAATATCCTTTTTTTTGTTGTAAAAACAACATACTTAATGAATACAGTATATTAAAATAGGAGCATAAAGTCAAGGGGGTATTAAAAAATGATAAGAAAGATAATTAAAATCAACGAGAGCAAGTGCAACGGCTGCGGACTATGTGCCGACGCCTGCCACGAAGGCGCAATCGCTATGATTGACGGAAAAGCTAAGCTAATCAGGGATGATTACTGCGACGGATTGGGTAATTGTCTGCCTGTCTGCCCTACGGGAGCTATCAGCTTTGAGGAACGGGAGGCTCTCGCTTATAACGAGGAGGAGGTTCAAAAAAATATGGAAAACAAGAACACAACCGAACCACTCAAAGCACCCGCCGCTTTTTCCTGCCCGGGAGTAAAAACTCATATGATAAAGCGTATTACGCCCGCCGCTCCTACAGAAAACACCTCCAAGAGCAACGCAAGTATGCTGCGGCAATGGCCTGTGCAGATAAAACTCGTACCCGTTAACGCACCTTATTTTGAGAATGCGAATCTCCTCATCGCCGCCGACTGCGCCGCATATGCTTATGCGGATTTCCATAACCGTTTTATAAGCAACCGCATAACCCTTATCGGTTGCCCGAAGCTCGACAGCGGAGATTACTCCGATAAGCTGACCGAGATACTCGCTCACAACAATATAAAGAGCGTTACCATTGTCAGAATGGAGGTTCCCTGCTGTGGCGGTATCGAAGCCGCCGCAAAAACGGCACTTCAAAATTGCGGTAAGCTTATTCCGTGGTCGGTCTTTACCGTTTCCATAAACGGAGAAATTATAGATCAATAAATTTATGTACTGAAAGGATTTTTACAATGGAGAAAATGTTTTGTTTTCAATGCGAGCAAACCGCAGGCTGTAAGGCTTGTACGGGGAATGCGGGTGTCTGCGGAAAGCCCGCCGACACCGCAGGGCTTCAGGATATTCTAACAGGAGCGTTAATCGGTATAGCTCGTGCGGCACAAGAGAACACACCCGCAGACGACGCAACAAGGGCGATTATTGAGGGACTTTTTGTCACCGTAACCAATGTCAGCTTCGATAACGAGGCTATTAGGGGTTATATCGATTCCGCAAGAATACAAAAGGAACAGCTTGATAAGGGCGCATCTGATTACGATTTAAAAGAACTCTGGAGAGAGAACGAGGATATCCGTTCATTAAAATCATTGATTTTGTTCGGTTTAAGAGGAATGGGAGCATACGCATATCATGCGCTTGTTCTCGGATATACCGACGACGAGGTTAATTCCTTCTTCTACAAGGCTCTGTATGCCATTGGAGAGAACACACCTGCCGATAAACTGCTTGAGCTGGTAATGGAAACAGGCAGAATAAACCTTAAATGTATGGAGATGCTGGACAAGGCGAATACCGAATCGTACGGTCATCCCGTACCCACGGTTGTTCCTCTGACCATTGAAAAAGGACCGTTCATTGTCATAAGCGGCCATGATTTATTGGATTTGCAGCTCCTGCTCGAGCAGACAAAGGACAGCGGAATTAATATATACACACACGGTGAGATGCTGCCGGCTCACGCTTATCCCAAGTTGAAATCATATCCGCACCTAAAGGGCAACTTCGGGACCGCTTGGCAAAATCAACAGAAGGAGTTTGCCGACATACCCGCCCCCGTTCTCTTTACCACAAACTGCTTAATGCCAGTTAAGGAGAGCTATCGGGACAGGATTTTTACAACCGAGACGGTCGGTTACCCAGAAATGGTTCATATCGGAGACAATAAGGATTTTTCTGCGGTAATGGCAAAAGCAAAGCAGCTCGGCGGTTATGCCGAGGACAGGGTTATGACAGGAATAAACGGCGGAACGCAGGTTACCACCGGATTCGGACATAATACGGTTCTTGGCGTTGCCGATACCGTAATAGATGCCGTCAACACCGGTTCCATAAAGCATTTCTTCCTTGTGGGAGGCTGCGACGGTGCAAAGCCGGGACGAAATTATTACACCGATTTCGTAAAACAATCCCCCGAGGACAGCGTTATTTTAACCTTAGCCTGCGGAAAATACCGTTTTAATGATTTGGATCTGGGTACAATAAACGGGCTGCCCCGCATAATGGATATGGGGCAGTGCAACGATTCATTTAGCGCAATAAAGGTCGCCATCGCACTTGCGGATGCATTCGGCTGCGGCGTGAACGAATTACCCCTTACGCTTGTGCTCTCATGGTACGAGCAAAAAGCGGTTTGCATATTGCTCTCTCTGCTCTATCTCGGCTTAAAGAATATCTATATCGGTCCCACCTTACCCGCCTTTGTGTCAAAAAATGTTTTAGATGTACTTGTGGAAAAGTTTGCGCTTACGCCTATTTCTACACCCGAACAGGATTTAGCAAAAATATTAAACATACAATAAGTGAAAGGGGTTTTGATTATGAATAATATACTCAAAAATATCGATTTTTCAAAGGTTCTGGATTTTAGCGAGCTTGTCGCATACCAGAGCGGTCAGATAGTCAGCCGCACGCTGGTACAGAACAAAGCGGTAAGCATCACACTCTTTGCTTTTGACAAGGACGAGGAGATTAGCTCCCACGAGTCAAGCGGGGACGCTATGGTTTATGTGCTCGAGGGTGTTGGAGAAATAACCATCGGCGGCGAGGTTTTTTACCCCGAAAAGGACAAGGTAATTGTAATGCCCGCAGGTGTTCCCCATGCCGTCAGGGCAAAGGAGCCTTTTAAAATGCTGCTTGTGGTTGTTTTTCCGCAGTAGATATTTACGGTATCAGAAGAAGAACCGATGCGCTTGTCATTATGACCGCATCGGCTCTTTTATGCCTTTTTTCTATTTCAAACAGGTCCCGCCCCACTCGACAACGGTAAAGCCCTGTCGGGTGAAGGTAGGCAATATCTGCTCTTCTATCTCGGTATGCTCGTCAAGCGGCTTATATACCATGAAAATTCTAAGAATACTGTCGGGCTGCGGTGTTATATCCAGCACGGCGTTGTCCGTATAAGCGTCCTCTTGAAAGGTTATCAGGTTATACCTATTGCTTTGCATCAACGGCAACCAAAAAACAATAAACTCGTTATATTCCCTCGGGGTAAGACCCAAATACTCCAGCTTTTCCTGTAAAAAGGCTGCCGTGTCCTCGCCTCGAACAACAAAGCCCTTGCTCATGTCGTATTCCACATCGGAAACACCCTCCCAGAACAAATAGGAGTATTCCCTGCCGTCAGCCTTGTTTATCAACCTTCCGTCGGGGAAAGCGGTAACATTCCACCCATCGTTGTATGCAGGGTATGTACAGTCAAGCGAGCCGTTGAAATGCAGCTTAACGCTTACCTCGGTTTCCTCCATGGGATAGAGGTATATTACTGGTTTATCATATGCAACAGGGTCGCATGAAACAAAAACAAAGCATAAAATTCCCACTAAAAACATTAGAATATACTTTTTCATTATCAGCTCTCCTTTTGATTCGTCTCTGCTATGAGAAGATATTAAGAGGGATAAAGCGAATTGCTATTTTGAACTTGATACGGTTGTAAGTATTCCCTGTACATCATGCTCGGGAATCTTATATGTTGTTACAATATCCGAGATAAGTCCTCTGATATCACAATCCTCGTCTTTAAGCGCGGAACGAAGGTTCTCGAGTTTTGCGAACAGATCCTCGCTGTCTATTTCGATCGGTTTACCGATATGGATAAGCTCATTTTGAGTGGATTTTAATCCTTCCTCCGCCATCAAGAGCTCCTCGTACAGCTTCTCTCCCGGACGGAGTCCCGTGAACTTTATATCAATCTCCTCATACGGTTTAAAGCCTGACAATTTTATTAAAATCTCGGCAAGGTCTACTATTCTGACCGGCTGTCCCATATCAAGAATAAAAATCTCTCCGCCCTTTGCGATTGCACCGGCTTCGATAACCAACGAAACCGCCTCGGAAATGGTCATAAAATAGCGTATTATATCGGGGTGCGTAACCATAACAGGTCCGCCCTCTCTTATCTGCTGCTTGAACAGCGGGACCACGCTCCCGTTACTGCCTAAAACATTGCCGAACCTTACCGCGACGAACTCTGTTTTTGACATCAGGTTGTAGCACTGTAAAATCATTTCGCAGATTCGCTTTGTCGCACCCATAACATTTGTCGGATTAACCGCTTTGTCGGTTGAGATGAGCACAAAACGCTCGGCTCCGTATTTATCCGCCGCCTTGACTGTGGCAAGTGTGCCGAACACATTGTTCTTGACCGCCTCGTTCGGGCTGTCCTCCATAAGAGGCACATGCTTATGAGCCGCTGCATGGTATACGATATCCGGATGATATTTCTCAAAAACGCTGTTTATGCGCTTTTCATCCCGCACGGAACCTATCAAAACGGTAAGTGCCAGCTCGGGATGCTTCTTTTTCAGCTCGTTTTGTATGTCGTATGCACTGTTCTCATATATATCAAAAATAATCAGCCGCTTAGGGTTCCTCGCCGCTATCTGTCGGCATAGCTCACTGCCTATCGAGCCGCCGCCGCCTGTTATTAAAATCGTTTTTCCCTTTATATAACCCATTATTCCGTCAATATCCACCTTGACAGGCTGTCGCCCTAAAAGGTCCTCAATCTCAACGGCTCGTACCTTTGAAATATTGACCTGACCGCTGACGAGCTGATAAATGCTGGGTAGTGTTTTTAGGGCACACTTGGTTTCCTTGCAAATATTTAGTATCTCCGCTTTGTCCTTGCTGTTTGCGGAAGGAATGGCATAAACTATCTCGTTTACCTTGTACTTTTTAACCGCTTCGATTATATTCTTCCTCGTGCCGACAACCTTGATTCCGCTGATACGGCTGCCCGTTTTCATCTCGTCATCGTCAATAACACAGACAACCTTGCTGTTTTCAAACTTTTTACTTGTTTTTATATCCCTTATCAAAATATCTCCGGCACTGCCCGCTCCGATTATCATTATATTCTTATCCTGGGAGCCGTTATTAAAATACCTGTACTTGACTAAGCGGAAAGCTCGATAAGAGAACCGTATAGCTACGGTTAAGGTCATCAGAAGCAGAAAATATATAACATAATAACTCTCGGGTCGTGCTTTATCCATTAATGTGCTTCCGACATAAAAAACAATGCTCGATAAGAGACTTGCAAAAAAAACCTTTGCGGCTTCGTTAATGCCGGCAAACTCCCACAAGCTGTTATAGAGCCCAAAAATAGTATAGATGACTACCGTAACCGCAAGGTTAATCGGCAGATAGTATAAAAGACCTTCCGCATATACATCCAATAACTCGTTTAAGTTAAGGTCTAATCTAAGCCGAAGCGCCACGAGTGACGATATAAAAACCAATAAAATGTCGCACAATATAATGAAGGTGATTCTGATTTGCTTTTTCAATTCCGCTACATCCTCTGATAAAAAGTTTTACAATCCATTATGTTATTATGTATGGAACAATTGTATCATAACAATAAAATAAAAACAACCTGTTTATATAAAAATGATTGAATTATTGAAAAATATTTTGGTGTCTCAATGATAACATGATTGATCCTCGTTGTTGGTTTCTATATACAGGCATACAGTATCCCGTCCTTCCGCTTTTGCACGGTATAACGCACCGTCTGCCAGGGCAATACTCTCCTCCAAGCTGAAATCGGTGAACGGCTCTAATGTATTCAAACCGGCACTGATTGTGGCTCTTATTTTATGCTCTCCAAACACAAATTCCTTTTCCCGTATTGCGGTGCATATTTTATCCACGGTGTTTTTTGCCGTCTGGGCATCGGTAGAGCAGAGCAGTACCAAAAATTCCTCGCCGCCAAACCGTGCGAACAAATCATTGTCGCTGATATGGCTCTTTATAATACTACTTATTTCTTTTAAAATATAATCTCCAGCCGGATGACCGTAATCGTCGTTGATTCTTTTGAATTTATCGATGTCGAACATAACGACCGATGCCGGTTTATTTTCGCTTTTTGCTCTTGATATGAGCTTTTCGGCATGACGGAAAAAATATCTGCGGTTGTATGCGCCGGTAAGCGGGTCTGTTGAGGCTACATTCTCAAGGTTTTGTATTTGATTAATATGAGTAGTCTCGTTTGAGAGCATCAATAGATATCCAAAATCCTTAGTTTTGTTGCTCTTTCCGGTATCCAAGCTTATCAGCTTGACGGCATAATAAAAATGCTCCCCTCCAACCGTTTTAGTAATCAAGCAATCCTTGTTGCTTTTCAGTGAATCTACAAATTCCGGGTCATCGTTAAATATCTCGTGCAGAAGGGTGCTTGCGTTTTGCTTTAGCTTGTCCCCAAAAACAATGCGGGCTTTTGCGTTCGCTTTAATTATCTTAAGCGAATCACTGAGCACCATAATCGGATTGTCCGAGGAATCAAAAACACTTCTGTAAGCCAACGGCAGCAAATCAAACAGCTCATACTTAAACAATGTGACAAGAAGGAAAAAGGCTGATATGCTGATAACAATGAGTCCGCTGTCAATATTGCTCGTGTATCTGCCGAAATAGCAAAGGGTTGTCATGATAAATCCGACAACACTGAATGTAAGCAATGAAACAGCTTGCTTTTTTTCCATACCGGCGGCTTTTCGCAAAACCAAATAATAGTTTATAAACGATAACAGCTCCAATACATTCTGATTTGCGATACTTATATAATAAAACAATCCCTTTTCAAAGACAACGATATTAATGCCGTAATCCTCAATCGTTTGATATGAAGCATATAATAATCCGTTCATCTCATGCGAGAAATTAAGAATCAGTATAATAATGGGTAAAATAAACGGCGGTAAAACATTTTTTATAGTCCATTTAATGTTTTTATCCTTAAATTGCAAAGAGATCAAATACCATAAAGGTGCGATTGCCAAAAGTCCTATATATTGAAAATGATTAAAAAAGAGCTTATACGATATATCGACGCTGCTAAGTTCCATGGAATAGCCAAAGGTATAGATAAAGGTAGCACCGAAGAGAAGCCCTATCAGCTTTTTACCCCTTACCTTCATTTTTGAAGAAAAAGCGAATATATTTACTGTAATCAGAATTGCCGATAAAGCAAAAAGCAACCCTATAATAAAAACGGCACTGTTCAATTATACTCCTCCTTTATTCATCAAAATTTATACCATGTATTATATTAAAGCGGTTTACATCTCTTTGAACAGGTCGAACGCTGCCCTTGTTGAATTTTTATATTGCATAAAACCTAAACAAACGGCGTGTATGTTGAAACCGAGGCGGAATAATAATTCTTGTAAATTATAAGACTCATTTCTTTTTTATAAGCGAATAGACCGATAGAAATCAATATAAAAAACGCCGCGCTTAAAAGATTACTAAATATCGCTACTATATCTAAGGTTCTTATTGCCGCTAATGCTGTCAGTATAAAAAATACAGCTATTATAAAATTCATTACTCCAACGAACCCGGACACCTTATCGGATGGCATACCTGTTTTTATTGTTTTTTTCAATGTGTTTATCGTATTGATTATACCAATAATATATATAACCGGTAGCGTCAATACAATTGCAAAGATAATAATCGCTATAATCGCTATAAGGACAGCACTGCTTTCTTCTGTATCAACATTTCCAAATAATACTGTTAAAAAAACAAGAAAAGGAAAAAGCAACAAAAACCCTAAAAATATAAAATTTATAACCTTAATCATTGTCAAGCCCGTTGTAGGTAACGGTCCGTCATAGCGGCTGCGTGAGGACGCATAAAACAACCACATACCTATACAAATAAGTATAGTCGGTATTGAAACCACAAGAGCAAATGTCGATAGAGCATCCTGTATCTTTTCAAACTGTACACCGATTTCTTCATTAAACTCCGAATATATATCGGTGTTTGACACAGGCTCTCTGATAAAAGCGTGAATTAAGCTTAATAAAATTTGAACCGAATATAATATAACCGCTATGAAGAACACGGTTGAAGAACCCGCTCTTTTTAATGCCGCAATTGTCGGGTTTTGGGCAAATGACGGCACCGATTGCCGATATTGTGCGTAATACTGATTTGCGTCGGGGGCTTCGACTGTATTTATACCTTCATTTTTAACGGCGTCCTGCTGTCCTTCAAATGCCGCACCGCATGAAGCACATAACACAGCGTTATCCTCGCTTTGAATTCCGCATTTAAGACAGTATTTCATAACCATCGGTCCTCCATTCAAAATTCCTCGAATTGTTCGCAAAATGTTTTATTATGATGCTAATAAAACACAACAATGCATTAATATACATTTTATTATTATAGCTTTATTAATTTTATTGTCAATAGACAGAGCAATAAATGTGTGCTTTTTTTGTAAATGATTACATTTTTGTTTATTATATAGGATGTTCGTGTAAATGTATTTACACCGAATACAAAATCTGTTATAATATGCTAAAATAAAACACTATTTGTTTAATATCCTGGATAGAAATAAATAAATAACTATTACAAATCATAAAGCAACATATTTGGAGGAATAAAAATGATATTATGCAGTAAATGCAGTGCCGAGCTACAAGAGGGTATGAATTTTTGCAACAAGTGCGGAAGTGCGGTTGCTAGAACCGATACCTGTCAGAACTGCGGTAGAGGAACGGATAGAGCGTTTGCTTTCTGTCAGTATTGCGGAGCTCAAAAAGCAGCGGATGCCCCTGCCGCAGAAACCGTAACCATTAATTATAATGAAGTGAGACCGAAAAGGAAAGTGCCTAAAATAGCTATAATAAGCACCGCAATTGTATTGGTGACAGCGCTTGTAGCGACTGTGATTTTTACGGGTTTATTCAGCGGGAGCAGTTCTGTTCCAATGTCATTATTATATGTAAAGGATAACCAAATCTCTTATACTTCGTTAAAAACAATAAAACCCGTTGAGGTAACGGAGCGACTCTATTCAAGCGGTCAGATTAGCACGGTTACAGCACGCTCGTTGGGAAATTACATATTTATAAGTGAGGACGGCAAGAGGATTTTTTACCCCGACAGGACGGTTGAAAATTCAGGCGGAATAGCACTGTATTATAAAAACCTTAGAGCTAATGATCCCGAGGGAATTAAAATAGACTCTGAAATCAAGTATTATTTAATAAATAAAAAAGCAGACAGGGTATTTTATATAAAGGGAAGCGAAAATAATTTATACATTAACAATCTGACCGATAAAGAGAAGATAGACAGCGATGTATATTCCTTTTATATAAACGAAAACGGCAGTAAAATAGTATATTCTAATAAAGAAGGCAGTATCTATATTAAGGACGGCTCCAAGGACAAGGAGAAAATCGACAGCGATTCGAATATAGTATATGCTTCCGAGGATTTAAACAAGCTGTATTATCTTAAAGATAAATCTTTATATATCAAAAAAGCCGGTAAAGAAAAGGAAAAAATAGCTTCCGATGTCATGGGGGTTGTAAAAATATATGAATCCGGTGAGATTTATTATATTAAATACGATGAAGAGCAACTAAAATTGTCAGATATCGTAGATGATGATATGAAGGCAGCCGATGAGAACATAAAAGAGCCTGTACAGCCGAAATACCCTTCATCCTCGGACTTTGTTACCTGGGACGAATACTATGCAGCAAGAGACGAGTATTACGAATTAAATGATATCTACCAAAATGAATATAATATTTATATACAGAAATTACGCCGAGATAATTTAAGAGAGCTTCTTCCGCAAGAGACAGTCTCGATAATGTACAGAACGCTTTATTATTATAACAATAAGGAATCGGTGGTTGTAACCGAGAATTTATATACACATTTTGGTTGTAATTCCGATAAGGCTGTTATAATCTACAAAACTCAAAGAAAATCCGAGTACGCAAAAATAAAAATGTCGACGAATCCTTCGTTTTATGAGGTGCAATCCCTTGCATCACAATCCTATTCCTCCGCTTCAGATGAGGTTTATGCCGCTGTTAAAGCAAAAAGCTCGGTTATAGAGCAGGAAAACGGAAACGATTTCCGAATTAATAATTCCGCAACCGCAATATATTTTATGGAATATTACGACAACGAGCAATCTTACGGTGATTTAATGGAGGTTAAAATCTCGAACGATTCATTGGAAAAAGCGGTTAAATACGATAGTGATGTATTTAGGTATGTTTTCATAAAGGACAGCGATACATTCTATTATTTTAAGGATGTTAAAGATTATGTCGGCGATTTATATATGAACAAAGCTAAAATCGATTGGGATGTTTTTATCGGTAAAGTATCTTATATCGATTCGACAGATACGATTTTATATTATACCGATTATAGCAGAGTAGAATACAGCGGTACACTTAAAATGTATAAAGGTAAGGAAGCGATAAAAATAGCGGATGATGTTCATGACTTTTATGCAGTAAGCGATAAATGCATTGCTTTTTTAACAGACTACAATACCGACAGTTCTAAAGGAGATGTTTATTTATATAACGGAAGTAAAAACAAAGTTAAGATAGATGAGGATGTTATGGTAATTATACCTGCATATAAATCAAATAAGCGAGTAGATATATATGATGTTATCCCCTATTCATAATTAATTTAAGCTGCGGACTAAGTTTTATCAGTCCGCAGCTTATTAATGGTTGACTTGACATAATTCTTAAATTGGATATAATAAGCATATATTAAATTTTGCTTGGGGGAACAGGACAATGAACGAGGATAAAAGGTTTGCGGTATTGATAGATGCGGACAATGTATCGGATAAATATGTAAAGAACATTCTTGACGAACTGTCGAATTACGGAATTATTACCTATAAACGCATATACGGCGATTGGACAAAGCCCGCACTCGGCTCATGGAAGACCATTCTGTTGAATAACTCAATCGCACCCATTCAGCAATACGGATATACCACCGGTAAAAATGCAACCGATGCCGCAATGATTATCGATGCGATGGATATTTTATACACAGGCAATGTCGAGGGCTTCTGTATCGTGTCCAGTGACAGCGATTTTACCCGTTTAGCCTCGAGATTGCGTGAGTCCGGTATGTATGTCGTCGGTATGGGAGAGAAGAAGACTCCGGCACCGTTTATTGCCGCCTGTAATAAGTTTAAATATTTGGAGGTGCTCGCCAAGGGCGGAATGTTTGACGCTCCCGAGAAGAAGCCCGCCGCAGGGAAGAGCGTTGTCGAGATAACCCCGCTCGAAGCGGTAATAACTCCGCTTGATACCGTAACCAAAGCAATTGCCTCTATTGTTGACGAGACCTCTGACGATGACGGCTGGAGCCCTCTCAGCGGAATAGGAACTATACTGACAAAGCGGTTTCCGGATTTTGATGTCAGAAACTACGGTTTTGTTAAATTAACCCCGTTTATAAAGCATATGAATTGTTTTGATATAAAGTCAATTCAGAGAAAAAACCAGAATATCAGTCTTATTTATATAAAGAGAAAAGATAGCAAGGGATAATATATGTGATAGATTATATAATCAAGTGTGACGGAAATAATTGAGCAAAAAGCTCAAAATTTTATATTATTCATACATCATGTTTGGAGGATTAAAAAATGTCGATTCCGAGGAATGAATACCCGAGACCGCTGCTGGTTAGGGAGGATTGGATTAATTTAAACGGTGAATGGGATTTTGAGACAGATAATTCCATAACGGGAACCGAAAAAGGTTTTTTCGGCAGAGCATCGCTTGACGGCAAAATAATCGTACCCTTTTGCCCGGAGAGTGTTCTCTCGGGAGTGGGGAACACCGATTTTATGAACTGTGTCTGGTACAGGAGGTCTTTTGAATTACCGAAGAGCTGGTCGGGTAAAAGGGTCCTGCTTAACTTCGGAGCGGTAGATTATCACGCAACCGTTTATGTCAACGGAGCTTATGTCGGAGAGCATAAGGGCGGATATACTCCCTTTACCTTCGACATAACAGAGCATTTGAGCAACAAGGGTAACTATATAACTCTTTGCGCCAAGGACGATTTGAGAAGCGGTAACCAACCCGCCGGAAAGCAATCGCACCTGCTTAATTCACACGGCTGCTTTTATACCCGAACCACGGGTATCTGGCAAACGGTCTGGCTGGAGTGTGTAAGCGATAATTATATACAAAATATAAAGTCTGTTGCCGATACAGAGACCTGCTCGGTCAACCTCGAAATTAAGCTCTCGCCCTGTTCCGCCGGAGCAAGGGTAACCGCAAAGGCGTTTTTTGAAGGGAACCCTGTCGGTGAGAGTTCCGTCAAGGTCGGCTCCTTTTCGGCGTTTCTAAACATAGCACTGCAAGAGACGCACCTTTGGGAGGTCGGTAAGGGTAACCTATACGATTTGGAAATAACCGTCGAAAAGAACGGGGAAACAACGGACAGGGTAAGCAGTTACTTCGGGCTGCGCAGTGTTTGTCTTACCGAAAAAGCGTTCCTGCTCAACGGGAGGAGCGTTTTCGGAAGATGGGTATTGGATCAGGGCTTTTATCCCGACGGAATATATACCGCACCCTCTGACGAAGCGTTGAAAAACGATATACTTTATTCGATGCGTTTGGGCTTTAACGGTGCAAGACTGCACGAGAAGCTCTTCGAGCCCCGTTTTCTGTACTGGGCGGATAAATTAGGCTATATGGTCTGGGGAGAGCATGGAAACTGGGGGTTGAACATAACCGAGGTTGGGCAAATCGAGCACTTTCTGCCCGAATGGATCGAAGCGGTAGAACGGGATTTCAGCCATCCCTGCATAATCGGATGGTGTCCGTTAAACGAGACCTGGGACTATAACGGAAAGCCGCAGAGCGATACGCTTGTAAAAATGGTTTATGATGTTACAAAGTCGCTTGATTCAACCCGCCCTGTAATTGATACGAGCGGTAACTTCCATGTTGTTACAGATATTTTCGATATTCATGATTACTGTCAGGATGTTAGTGAGTTCGCATCTCATTACAAGGACAGTCTATATAATAATTTCCCTCACCGCCAGACACATAGGGGTGAGCCTTATTTCATCAGCGAATACGGCGGAATAAAATGGGCTGTGGATAATTCCGATGGCTGGGGCTACGGCGACGGACCGAAAACGGAAAAGGAGTTTGTTGAAAGATATAAGGGCTTAACCAATGTTTTGTTGAACAACGAGAACATTTTCGGTTTCTGCTATACACAGTTATATGATGTGGAGCAGGAGGTCAACGGGCTGATGACCTATGACAGGAAATTTAAATTCGACCCCGAGGTATTCAAAAAAATAAACACCCAAAAAGCGGCTATTGAGGAATAAAACATTTTTGTTTAAATTATTTTTGTTATTGCACGAAATTATATAAATCATTCGTATTATGTGTGGAGGAGTAGAGTAATGGCTTTATTAACAACAAACAGCGAATTATTCACAAAAATGCTCACAACCTATTCCGATATGGTTTATAGGATAGCTCTTCATTATTTAAAGAACAAGGCCAATGCGGAGGATATAGTGCAAGAAACTTTTTTGAAGATACTCGAAAAACAACCATGTTTTGAGAACGACAACCATCAGAGAGCATGGTTTATACGAGTTGCGGTTAATGCTTCGAAGGATCGATTGCGTTCCTTTTGGTATCGAAAAACTGTTCCGTTAGAAGAACTTGGTGATAAATCGATTGAGAATAATTCCAGCGTGTTAGAAGAATTGTTTCTTCTTAAGCCAAACGACCGTATTGTCTTGTACTTGTATTATTATGAGCAATATAATCTTAAGGAGATTTCGGGTTTACTTAATACGAGCATTAACACAATTAGCGCACGCCTTCAAAGAGCAAGGCGAAAATTAAAATTAATTTTAGAGGAGGGTGACATAAATAATGAGGAAAGATGATTATATCAAAGCAATAAGTGAAACAAGGCTCTCTGATGAACAGGTTAAGACGCTTTGGCAAAAGATTTTATTCGGTAAAACCAATTTAAAAGGTAAGCAAAATAAACCTCTACTCACAGCATGTGCCTTATTGCTTGCGGTGGTTCTTGTAACTGGAGCGATAACAATACCTCTTGTTGCTTTAAGAAAAGGAGATTTCCCGATAAATATTTCCACTGAAATCAGTAACACTGTTTCGGAAAGCGAAAACGAATCTTCTAACAACAGCAACACTGATATTACTGATCCGATAATCAGGAATGTACCTGATTGGTATGAGCCGGGTATGCTAACAGTAAATACGATTAGAAGTAATCGTATGGGATATCTATCTTCAACAGAGAACAACTCTATTGGAGGTCTGGTCACTCCTTATAATGATAATAATGAAATAGTACAGAGCGAAGAAATTATACTTCCAGTCGGAATGGAATTTCAAGGCAGTGCAACAGATAATTACTTAAAGGTAACCGTTAAAAGCGGAGAGCATGCGGGTTGTCAGGATGTATACTATAATATTGAAACCGGTGAGATTGTTTGTTTTTCGCATTTATTTAAAAATGCGATGCTTGCTGCAGGTCTAAATTATGATGTATACGGTTTATGCAAATTCAACAGTGACATGACAAAAGCTATTTTCGACACGCAAATTTATGGTAACAGTATTGAATTTGTGTTATTTAATATTAAAAATAATACCATTCGGGAAATACCCACACCTGATGGTTGTGTAATGTCGATTTTAGTTACACCCGATTATAAATATGGCTATTATTCCAGTCCAAGCTATGAAGCTCTTGGAGATGATGTGTTCCAAGTAGATTTAACTTCATTTGAAACAAAATGCATATCTAAAATAAACAATACTTCATATATTGCATATATGGGTGGCTGGTTGAATATATCTTCCAAGGGTAATTTGATATATTTTAATGTATTGAACGAAGATGGGGATCACGGTACGGGCTCTGACGCCAGATGTTTTATATACTCCGTAGACAAGCAGACCGCTGTCTTAGCAATGGGTGAAATAATAAGGTTTGCAAATGACGACAGCTTAGTTGCTATAAACTCAACGGGCGGTGTTAAGATTATAGATACAATCACCGGTGAGGAGATAAATACTTATGACAGATTAGATATATCCGAGCAATATAACGTCGATATCGAGAGCAAGACTAAATTATATAGTAAAAGCTTATATAATCTTACGCTTAGACCTTATTTGGATACAACAAAAGATAGTATAATAATAGAACAAGGAGTAAGCTATTATCTTACAAGAGATGATTATGTATATACATATAAAGATGATACGGATTATGTAAGTATTTTCTCAATGAAATCCTTTGAATCCTTCACTATAACGATTAACGATAATTTTATAAATGCAATAAAAAATATCCAAGCAGGTTATAGAGCAGATTGCTACTTAACCATAAACAACAATTTGACCCGAATTATACTGTTTTACTATGTCAGTATAATTGAAAAATCAAATTATGAAGAGTCTATTCCATTTGTTATTTGCGAGACCTTTCCGGAAACCAATAGTATGGAAGACATGCATTACTTGATTTACCAATATTCCGCATATAAAATAGGTTCACTTTACAGCGACTATATCGAAGGAAAAACCGATGCAAGAAGTTGTATAATGTATAAGGGCAATGGCTTCAATTGTTTGGTTGTATACAACGACGGTGGAATGACTCTTGCAATGGTAGAAGATTACAGAGACAATACCTTTACTTTATATCGTATAGGCTTTAACTCTTTTTATTCAAGCTCGGATTTATGCCTAAACGGATTGTTTGATGTTATGACATATAATGAATCAAAGCCTAATTATACCAAATACAGAAGAGCGCTTAGTCCGAACGCTTCAAGCAAAAAAACTCTTGAATTATTCGACTTCTTATCTGTTGAACAAGCATTTATCGATTTTGCGGAGTTTTATAAAGGAAATACACTTGATTATGATAAAATATTCGAATATGTTTATTCTCCGGAGTATGTATTAAAACATCTTCATATAGGATATGTAACGGATGTAAAAAAACAAAGCAATGTGGGATACGATATTATAAATGTTAATCTATTTGAGGAACTAATACGCCTTGCATTTAACCAGGATCTAAAAACTTTCACCACATCACAAAAAATAAAATTATTTAACGACAGTGGAAGTATGCATTATGATTATGCCAATTTCAGAATTATCTGTAGATCGCATTCGGATAAAAGAGCATCATCATATCCTTTTGTTTATTATTTTGCCGTAGGAGTATCATCCGAAGGTAAGAAATACATAAATCACAGCGGTAGATATGCTTATATAGATGACGAAACCTACGATCGTTTCTGTAAAATATGCAAGGAATTATGGGAAGACTATACAAATAAATATGGTGTTGTTGACTGGTAATTATATCAAATTATCTAATATAAAATTAAAACGAGCTTAATTATATAGAGCTCGTTTTATCGTTGATATATTTTTTATAACATGATATTATGTTCTTAATATTAATATCAGTCATGCAATAAGGATTTTATATGATAATCAAAGATATTTATCTATACCAGCAAAATATACCGCTTAAGACACCGTTTAAGACCTCTCTACGGAGTGTTGATTGTCTTTCCTCCGTTATTGTTGAGCTTATCACCGACAGCGGTTTGTACGGCTACGGTGCTGCGGCTCCGACCGCAGCTATTACGGGCGAAACAATGCCCTCGATAATCTGCGCCGTCCGTGATTATATTAAGCCTGTTTTGGTCGGGAAAACGCTCGACATTTCACTGACCGCTGCAATTACAAGCGCAATTGCACACAATACCTCCGCAAAGGCGGCGGTTGAAACGGCGTTGTATGATTTGCTCTCGAAGGAAAAAGGTCTGCCGCTCTTTAGGTATCTCGGAGGAACAGGCGACCAACGATTGAAAAACGATATAACCATCAGCTTAAATTCACCCGAGGAAATGGCGGCGGATGCAAAAAAAGCCCTTGATAAAGGCATAAATATACTTAAAATCAAGCTCGGCGGAACAGCCGAGGAGGATGTTCGGCGAATCGATACCGTCGCTTCTGTTAGCCGTCATTGCAGTCTTCGGCTTGACGCAAATCAAGCGTGGAGCTTTGAAAACGCCGAAATTATTGTCGCTCATTGTGAGGAAAAAGGGTATAACATAGAATTCATCGAGCAGCCCTTTATTTTACACGAGCTTGAGTTGATGAAAAAGCTCAGGGGTATAAGTAAAATCCCGATACTTGCGGACGAGAGCGTTTTTTACGCAAGGGAAGCAGAGAAAATAGCCGCGGCAGGCTGTGCGGATTACATAAACATAAAGCTTGCAAAATGCGGAGGTTATAGCGAGGCGGAAAAAATCTGTGATGTCGCGAGGGAAGCGAAAATACCCTGCCTTATGGGCTGTATGCTGGAGTCCCCCGTCGGAATCATTGCGGCGGCACATTTTGCGGCGGCTAATGACATTATTACCATGTACGACCTTGATGCGGTAGAGCTTCTGGAATACAACCCTGTTATGTCGTCAACCGAGTTCTCCCCCGACAGTATTCTAGTAAAGGACACCCTGCCCGGCTTGGGTATAACCGAAATAAAGGATATAAAAAGGATTGATTGAATGAATATAGAGGAACGAATAGCCTCGATTATTACCTCTGCTCCGTCCGATATTGGGATATTAATCACCGACAAGAACGGAAATATAACCCTCTCCCATAACGAAAAAAAGCGCTTCCGCAGCGCAAGCGTTATCAAGACATTTGTTTTGTCGTTTTATATTGACGAATATCGTTTTCCGGACGAGATAATTAAGTTCGACAGTAGCTCATATGTCGATTTCAGCGTTGTTAAAGAGCTGTGCATAACCGAGATGACAATCAAGGAGCTGTTGACGGTTATGATAGCGTCAAGCGATAATACGGCTACAAATGCTCTAATAAATAAGGCAGGGCCGGACTTAATTAATGCTTATATACAAAACAAACTCCGCTTAACCGATACAGCCGTTCGGCGGTATATGATGGACTTTTCCGCTATTGTAAAAGGATATGACAATTATACAAGCGCTTTTGATACCGTCACGCTGCTCAAGCGTCTGGCTGAAAATCCTGTGGCTATGAAAATACTCGCCATGCAAAAGGAAAGAAACGGTCTGATGCGTTATATTTACGGTGGAGTGGATTTTTTCGGCAAGTCGGGTCAGTTGGACGATGTATATAACGACTCGGGCATAATACAGTCTGAAAAAAACACCGTTTTCGCTGCCGTGCTTACAAATAATATCCCACACACGACCGCAGCCACGCTTTGCGGACTTTGCGGCTTACTTGCAACCGGCAATACAAGCATTACCCTCCCAGGGTAACATCACATTCCTGATACCACCGCATCGCATCCAAGAAGTGAGATTTTTTATAATCGGGCCAATAATCGTTTATAATATAAAAGTCGGCGTACACCGATTGAACGGGTAGAAATCCGCTTAGCCGCCTGCGCCCTCCCCACCTGATAATCAAATCTATTTTTGGTATGTCACGGGATTCGATATGCTTCTCCTCCGTGAGCTTGCATAGGTCCCATTCCCAATCGTAATTTACCAAAAAATTAAGATTAATCAATCCCCTGCCGAAGGGAACTCTTTTATTGGCGTATTTTTTCAACTCTGGAGGGAACGCCACGGATTCGTCATTCCCGATAACCAGCAGATTAGCGTCCTTTCCGCTTAAAAGCTCAACCGCATCCACACAGCTCCTTGTAAAAGCCTCCCGTTGGTCGGGCGCTCTTTTGTTGTTATCTCTTGTAAAGCCGTAAAAAGTAGCTTCCTTAACCCCGTATTCAAGCATAGCTTCATACAGCTCGAACCCCGGTCCGACACCGAATCGATAACCGTCGCACTTCTCAAGCCCTCTGTCAACCGCCCATCTTCTGTTTCCGTCCGGAATTATACCTATATGTTTTGGTATTCGCTTGAAATTTTCCATTTGTTCCGTCCTGTTGTTTTTTTATGCTTACATTATTTGAATTTTGGGTTGTTTTTATACTGCAATACTTATTATTGAAACAATTATATAAATTATTGACATTTTTCAACTAACGATATATAATAAATTTATCAAGGAGGGTTATTATGGAAATTATAATCGGTTTGTTTGCTATGGTTATTGTTATTTTACTCCTATGCGGGCTCAGAATCGAACAGGAGTATAACCGTTCTGTGATTTTTGTATTCGGACGGTTTACAGGTATAAAGGGCCCCGGTATTTTTTGGATACCTCCCTTTATTTCAAGTCGTGTTTCGTTAGATATGCGTACACGAACTGTGGATATCGATGCGCAGGATACCGTCACACGGGACAGTGTAACAATTCGTGTAAACGCTGTTTTATATTACAGAGTTCTCGATCCGAAGAAGGCTATTCTTGAGGTTGCGAATTATAAAAATGCTATTTTCCAAGCATCCCTTACCGTACTAAGGAATGTTATCGGACAAAATAATTTGGATGAGGTTCTAAAGAACCGTGACCATATTAATACAACCCTGCAAAGGATAGTTGATGAAATTACCGACCCATGGGGGTTAAAGGTCGAATTGGTTGAAATGAAGGATGTTGAGATCCCGGGAGCCATGCAGCGTGCAATGGCAAAGGAAGCAGAAGCTGTACGGGAAAAGAGAGCGAGAATTATCAAGGCAGAGGGCGAATATGAGGCTTCACAGAAGCTGGCACAAGCGGCGGCAGAAATAGCGGTAAATCCCTATTCTCTTGAGCTGCGGCGTATGCAGATGATAACCGAAGTCGGAGCGGAGAATAATACCACTACCCTTTTAATGATACCCTCTGATTTTGTTACTCTTGCAAAGAATCTTAACATAAAGCTGGAAAACGAAAAAATAAATCTTGACAAAATAATAAAATAGAATTATAATATACAATAATTTATAAACCGTCGAAGCGGGAGTAAAAACAACAGATGCACTCACAGAGAGTTTGGGTAGCTGAGAGCCGGGCAGAACGCAGGTTGTTAAATGGGCCGCCGAGGGCGCAGCGAAAGGCTTTATCGCCGAGTATCCTGCGACGAAAGACACTCGTCAGTTGTCGGGAATATGTTAGTATTCCTTAAAGCGCACGGTATCCTTATACCGTGAATCAAGGTGGTACCGCGGGTTTATTCTCGTCCTTGCCAGATTTTCTGTCGAGGGCGTTTTTTTAGCGTCTTTGAAGGTGTTTTCCGGTCGGGAAACCCGTCAGGAAAACGAAATTTATTAATTTATGAAATAAAAAATTTATTACTGTAGGAGGTAGGGAGATGTTTTTTCCGTCATTTGAAAGGGCGAGCGAGCTTGTCGCAACTGAGCAATACCGTTGTATCCCGATAAGCTGCGAGATAAATTCCGACATTAAAACACCGATAGAGGTGCTGCGGATACTAAAGAATATCAGCAGGCATTGCTATATGCTGGAGAGTATAGAGGATACTAAAAACTGGGGGCGGTATACCTTTTTGGGCTTTGACCCGAAAATGGAGCTGACCTACCTTAACGGCAACCTGCGGATAAAAAACGGCGGTGAGATTAACGAGTACACGAGCAACCCCGCCGAGCATATCCGCCGAATAATCAACGAACATAAAAGCCCGCGTATTGAGGGCTTGCCCCCGTTTACGGGCGGATTAGTCGGCTATTTTTCCTATGATTTTATAAAATACGCCGAGCCGTCGCTAAGGCTTGATGCCGTCGACAACGAGTGCTTTAACGATGTTGATTTGATGCTGTTTGATAAGGTTATCGCGTTCGACAATTTCCGCCAAAAAATTATTCTGATAATAAATATAAGGACCGATTCACTTACCGCCGAATACAATCGGGCAATAACCGAGCTTCGGCAGCTTATCGAGCTGATTAAATACGGCACACCTGCCCGTATTAAGCCCTTAAAGCTAAAATCCGAGTTCAAACCTTTTTTCAACAAGGAGCAGTACTGCGATATGGTTGAAAAAGGGAAAGGGCATATATTCGAGGGAGATGTTTTTCAGCTTGTGCTGTCCAACAGGCTTGAAGCGGACTTTGAGGGTAGCTTGTTTGATGTATATCGTATTTTGCGCACCACCAACCCCTCGCCCTATATGTTTTATTTCTCCAGCGATGATATTGAAATAGCGGGAGCGTCGCCCGAAACACTGGTAAAGCTCAACAACGGCAGGCTGTACACCTTCCCTCTTGCGGGAACTCGCCCAAGAGGAAGGACTCCCGAGGAGGATATTCAAAACGAAAAGGACCTGTTGTCGGACGAAAAAGAGTTTGCCGAGCATAATATGCTGGTTGATTTGGGGCGTAACGATATCGGAAGAATAAGCGAAATAGGAACCGTTAAGGTTGAAAAATATATGTCTGTGGAACGCTTCTCTCATGTTATGCATATCGGCTCAACCGTAACAGGTCAAATCAGGGAGGATAAGGACGCAATGGATGCAATCAGCGCCGTTCTGCCTGCCGGTACTCTTTCGGGTGCGCCGAAAATAAGAGCCTGCGAGATTATAAACGCTCTTGAGAAAAATAAACGGGGTATCTACGGTGGTGCAATCGGATACCTTGATTTTACGGGAAATATGGATACCTGTATAGCTATCCGTATCGCTTACGCAAAGGGCGGCAAGCTGTTTATCCGTTCGGGAGCCGGTATTGTGGCCGACAGCGTCGCCGAAAACGAATATAACGAATGTATAAGCAAGGCGAGAGCGGTTGTGAGCGCCGTTTATAAAGCACAGGAGGGTATAGACTGATGATACTTTTAATCGATAATTACGACAGCTTCTCCTACAATGTTTATCAGCTTGTCGGCTCGGTAAACCCCGATGTTAAGGTTATACGCAACGACGGGATAACGGTTGACGAAATCGGAAGACTCGCTCCCGCCGCAATAATACTCTCCCCCGGTCCGGGCAGACCTGCGGATGCCGGTATCTGTATTGAGGTTATTAAATCCCTCGGCCGCAAAACACCTGTCCTGGGTATTTGCTTGGGGCATCAGGCAATCTGCGAGGCGTTCGGCGCTACCGTATCCTATGCAAAAACGCTTATGCACGGCAAAACCTCGTCTGTTGCCATAGATACGCAGAGCAGGCTCTTCAGCGGAATGCAGGGGAAAATAAAAGCGGCTCGCTATCATTCGCTCGCTGTTGTAAAGGACACCCTGCCGGACTGCTTACGAATAACCGCCGAGACCGCTGACGGGGAAGTAATGGCGATTGAGCATACCGAATACCCTATCTACGGAGTGCAGTTCCACCCCGAATCGGTGCTTACTCCGGACGGAGAAGCGATAATAAGGAACTTTTTGGAGGATGTTGATAAAAAATGATAAAGGAAGCGATATTGCAGCTGATAAAAAAGCAGGATTTGTCTTTTGAAACGGCAAAAGCCGTGATGGAGGAAATTATGAGCGGCGAGTCTTCCCCCGTTCAGATGAGCGCATATTTGATTGCTCTCGGAATGAAGGGAGAGACTGCCGACGAGATAACAGGCTCTGCGGCGGGAATGCGAAACCATTGCGTTAAGCTGC
>PGZT01000011.1 GCA_002841455.1 Firmicutes bacterium HGW-Firmicutes-21
TTACATTCGGCAGTGAAAGCGCGTGCTTTACAAGCGCCATTGCCTGCCCTGTCTCAATAGCGGTGCCGAACTTGGAGTCCACGGAGCCTGTAACCACCGCCTTATGGGTATGCGGATCAATACCCGGACTTAACCGAAGCAATATCTTTTGATTTTTGCCGTATCTGCCCGCCGCAGCGGCTACCCCGTCAAGCTCCTCCCTGTTGTCAACCACAAAATACCCGACTCCGCTGCCTACCGCAAAATCAATCTCGCTGTCGGGCTTGTTGTTGCCGTGGAAGAACATAATCTCTGCGGGGAAGCCTGCCTTGAGCGCAGTAAAAAGCTCACCGCCCGAAACCACATCGACTCCCGTTCCCTCGTCCTTTAGTATTCTGTAAATATCAAGGTAGCATAACGCCTTGCTTGCATAGAGCGGTATGCTCTTTTTGCCGAAATGCTTTTGCACGAGCAAAACATAAGTACGGCAGTTCTCTCTTATTTTATTTTCGTCTATCAAATACAGCGGAGTTCCGTGCTTTTTCGCCAAAGCAACCGTATCCATCCCCGCAAAATATAAGCGGCCGTTGTTCCCGACCGAAAGATTGTCGTGTAACATCAGTTGTCTCCTGTTATAGTATATTGTATTATTTTACTCCATAAATCGTCACGACCGATATTTTTAACGGCGGAATAAAGTATAATATCCGTTCCCGGACGAAGTGCGGGGTCCTTTAGCAAACGCCGTACATTCGTTGTGAGGTCGGTTTTGTTGAGCTTGTCGCATTTTGTCGCAACCACTATATACGGTACATTATAATAATGCAGATAATCAAGCATAACAAGGTCTGTGTCTGTCAGCCCCACCTTAATATCAACGAGCTGCAATACCAGACGAAGCACACTGTTCATACCGAAATAGCTCTGGGTAAGACCGGACCATTTTTTTGTGTCCTCCTTGGAGCGGCGTGCATAACCGTAGCCGGGAAGGTCTACCAAAAAGAGCTTCTTGTCAACCTCGTAATAATTCACCGTTATGGTTTTACCTGGCTCTCCGCTTACTCTCGCAAGCTTTTTCCTGCCCAGAAGCGAATTAACCAGCGAGCTTTTACCTACATTCGAGCGTCCCGAAAACGCCACCTGCGGTACACCGTACTTAATAAGCTGTGTAGGCAGTCCGGCAGTTATTGCGAGGCTTACATTATGCAGGTTCAACCCGCCTTGATTCATTTCCATAATATTTATATTTCCTCTGTTTTTTTAAATGCTATATCAAGAACCTCAGATATATGCTTAACGGGAACAAAGCTTAGACCTTGCTTAATTTCCTCGTCAAAATCGTTTACATCGTTGCGGTTGTCATATGGTATTATAACCGTTTTCGCTCCGCTCTTGTATGCCGCCATGCTTTTTTCTTTTAAGCCGCCGATGGCGAGCACCCTGCCCGTAAGAGTTATCTCTCCGGTCATTGCAAGATCCTGTCTCACAGCCTTACCGGAAAGCTCGGATACTATAGCCGTTGCGATGGTTATTCCCGCAGACGGACCGTCCTTCGGAATCGCACCCTCCGGTACATGGATGTGTAAATCCTTTGACGAATGGAAATTCTCGTCCACACCCAGCTCCTCCGAGTGCTTTCTTATGTAGCTGATAGCCGCCTTTGCGCTCTCCTTCATCACATCGCCGAGATGACCCGTAAGCTCAAGATGACCGCTGCCCTTCATCGAAAGCACTTCGATTCTCAGCATTTCACCGCCGAGATATGTCCACGCAAGCCCGTTGACAATACCTACCTCGTCGTTGTCGTATATCCTGTCCGGAAGGAACTTTACTGTTCCGAGAAGCTCGTTTACCTGCTTTTTATCTATGTCAAGGCTCTTGCATTTTCCCGATACTATCAGTTTGGCTGTTTTACGGCATACGGTTGCAATCTCTCTTTCCAGCCCCCGCACACCGTTCTCCTTGGTGTAGCTCGAAATAATCTCGTTAACCGCTTCATCCTTAAACCTTATCATCCGCTTGTTTAGCCCGTGCTTCTTCACCTGCTTGGGAATAAGGTGATTCTTTGCGATAGACAGCTTCTCGTTATCGGAATAGCTGCTCATATATATTATTTCCATACGATCGAGCAGCGGTGCAGGAATTGTTTCGGTGGTGTTTGCGGTCGCAATAAACAAGCACTCCGAGAGGTTAACCGGTATCTCGATAAAATTATCACGGAAGGTTGCGTTCTGCTCGGTGTCAAGCACCTCGAGAAGCGCGCTTGTCGGGTCTCCGTGAGCGTCGCTTGTCAGCTTGTCAAGCTCATCCAAAAGCAATACGGGGTTAGCCGTTCCGCTTAGTTTCAAGGCGTTTATTATGCGTCCCGGCATTGAGCCTATATAGGTACGCCTGTGTCCTCTTATCTCCGCCTCGTCACGGATTCCGCCGAGCGAGATTCTGACATATTTACGGTTGGTAGCTCTTGCTATAGAACGGGCGATAGAGGTTTTTCCGACACCGGGAGGACCCACAAAGCATAGAATCTGTCCGCTGAGGTCCGGCTTGAGCTGCTTAACCGCCATAAACTCCAGGATTCTTTCCTTAACCTTGCTAAGCCCGTCGTGATCCTCGTTCAGAATCTTCTCCGCCACCTTTATATCTAACCTGTCCTTGGATTTTTTATCCCACGGGAGCTCAAGGCAGGTCTCTATATAATTCCTGATAACGGTTGCCTCGGGTGTTCCGAAGGGCATTTTAGAGAGCTTGTCAGCCTCCGCCTGGAGCTTTTCCTTGACTGCGGCGGGTATTTTCGACTCCGCAATTTGTTTTGTATATTCGTCCTCGTCGTCATCCTCGCCGTCGTCATTCATTCCCAGCTCGTTTTGTATTGTACGGAGCTGCTCACGAAGATACATCTCCCTCTGGCTCTTTTGCAGACGGTATCTGACCTTGGATTGAATGGTTCCCTCAAGCTGCATAATCTGAATGTCTTTTTCGAATATTTTATTTAGCTTGTCAAGACGTGCGATAACATCGCTCTCCTCGATAATACCCAACCGATCCTCAAAGTTTATAAGGAAGGAGGATGCCAAAAAGTCGGCAAGATAGGACGCCGATTTAATCTGCTTTGCTTCCGAGACAACCTCCGGCGAGGGTTTTGCGACATATTTCAGGTACTCGTCAAAAACCGCAAGCGTCTCGTTTAAGGCGTTTTCCAGCTCCGCCTTGTTTTTGTCGCTTGGCGTGTCCTCAATGAGTGCGACATCGCTCTTTAATGTATCGTTTTCGTAATAGGAATTGTACCTCTCACCACGGTGAAGCCCCTCCACCATAAGCTGATAATTGCCGTTTGACAGCCTGAGGGCGTGCCTTACGACGGCAATAACTCCCACCCTGCTCAGATCGTCGTTCTGCGGGTCTACAATCGACATATCCTTTTGTGCGACGAGAAACACCGGTTCCTCCCTCTCGAGAGCATCTCTGAAGGATTTGACCGACATTTTTCTGCCCACCTCAAAAGAGGTTGTTATGTTCGGAAACACGACAACGCCCCGGAGAGCAATTGTATTATATGTAACTATTGCTGTTTTTTCCTTTTCTCGGATCATTTTGATTCCCATTTCTCCGGCGACTTAAAAACGGATAACCAACCGTTTGTCACCGGACAAACAGTTGAGGTAAGCTCTTTTTAACAACCCAGCATAGCCGCACCTATTATTCCGGCGTCGTTGCCGAGCTGCGCTATTTTTATTATCGTCTGCTTTGGGCTGTTGCGAGAATATTGCTCTTTTTTAACTATATCAATGAGCGGCTGTGTAAGATATTCCCGCTCGTTGCTTATGCCGCCGCCGATACTCAGTACCTCCGGCTGAAAAATGTTGATTATATTTACTATTCCGCAGGCAAGATACCCGATGTATGTATCCACAACCTCCGTGGCGACCTTGTCTCCCTGCTTCATTGCGTTAAACGCTGTCTTGCCGCCTACCTTTTCTATGTCGCCCTCGGCAAGACTCCACATAAGCGTGTTCCTGTTCGAGAGCATTTTCTCCTTTGTTTGCTCGATTAACGCCGTTGCCGAGGCATAAGCTTCCCAGCAGCCGTCTCTGCCGCAGGTGCAGGGCTTTCCGCCGTGAACAATTACAATATGTCCAAGCTCCGCTCCCGCAAAATTAAAACCGGCATAGACCTTCCTGTCGATAATAATTCCGCCACCGACACCTGTTCCGAGTGTAATCATAATCGAATTTGCATACCCCTTTGCCGCTCCGATGGTTGCCTCTCCCTTTGCCGCCGCATTCGCATCGTTCTCGACATACACCCTTTTAATACCTGTGAGCATACTCAGTCTTTCTGCTATCGGGTAGTTTAAAAAGGGCAGTGTACAGGCGTAAACAATAACGCCCTGTTCGGAATCCGCCGTCCCCGGCGAAGCTATTCCTGCATATGCTATATCATCCGATTTCAAGCCGCATCCTGCGATAACCCTTTTGCATAATGCAGCCATATCGGCTATTATTCTGTCGCCGTCCTCGGTTGTAACTGTGGGGCAGCTCTCTTTATATAGAATCTCACCCGTTTCATTGCAGACACCTGCCTTAATGCTTGTCCCGCCTAAATCTATTCCAAGATAATACATATCGTTGTCTCCCGTTATTTATTAAACTGTCAGGAACAATAAATCAACCCTCTTGTTCCTTATTCATCTGGTTTATTAATTTGTTGTTAAACTCAATCGCCGTATTATAACCCATCTTTTTCTGTCTGTTATTCATAGCGGCTATTTCTATTATAACGGCAAGGTTTCTGCCCGGCTTAACGGGTATCGTTATTGACGGAATTTTTATTCCGAGTATTTCCGTATATTCGGTATCCATACCAAACCGCTCGTACAGCTTTCCCTGCTCCCACAGCTCAAAATTGATTATTAGGTCAATCTTCTCTGTCAGCTTAACGGAGCCCATACCGAAAATGCGTCTTACATCAACTATTCCGATACCTCTCAGCTCGATATAATGCCTGATAACCTCCGGTGCGGTTCCGACCAATGTTTTTGACGACACCTTTTTTATCTCGACCGCATCGTCGGCGATAAGGCGGTGTCCCCGTTTTACAAGCTCGATTGCTGTTTCGCTTTTACCGATTCCGCTGTCGCCAAGCATAAGTATTCCCTCGCCGTATACCTCAACGAGCACTCCGTGCCTTGTAATACGCTCCGCAAGCGATACGCTCAGGCTTGCGGTCAATGCCGCCATAATCGCAGAGGTTTCTATATTTGTTCTGTATAACGGAGTGGAGTATTTTTTGGCAAGCGACAGAATCTCCGGAAATATCTCAAGCGAGCTGGTTATAATAAGAGCGATAACTTCATGCTGAAAAAAGCTCTCGAGAGCGGCCAACCGCTCCGTAGGCGACATAGAGGATAAATACGAGTTCTCCATGTTGCCGATTAGCTGTATCCGCTCGTTTTGGAAATTGGTGAAAAATCCCGCAAGCGGAAGCCCCGGTCGGCTCATATCCGAACGGGTTACATATAAGTCCTCTATTCCCTCCGGAATAAATATCTCCTCAAACGCAAACTCCTCAACAAGCTTGGTCAGCTTAACCTTGTATAGCGGACTGGTCATTTATGGCAGCCTCCTCTGTATTTATCCGGTTGTCTATAAGTCTTTTTTCTTCGTTTTTTTGTTTAATATATTTATCAAGATAAATTATAAAAGCGACGATTGCAACGACACTGATTGGCAGCAGCACCGAGAGCACCTGCGTTGACGGATACCTTCCGAAAAAAGTAGCATAGAACGAAATATATTTATCCACGACCTTTTGGACAGTCGTTGCGTTTGACGCCAATGCGGGAATGGTTTGCCCCGCTTGCTTGAATATACGAATAAAATATAGGTTATAAGCTATAAAAAAATAGCATAAAAAAGTAACAATTCCAAGAAATAATGCTATACCGCCATACTTTTTTTCCTGCTCCATATTTGTCCGTTCCTTTCTTAAATGTACCTGGTAATTATACATTGTTTTATTTTCGTTGTCAATGAAACGGATAAAATTTTCAATTTACAAAATTAACTATTGAAATATAAACCCACTCGTGATATACTTTTTTTACGATGAGATATAGAATATGGTCATACTAACCGGGGAGATAGCGGTGCCCTGTACCTGCAATCCGCTACAGCAGGGGTGAGTAGCCTTTTGAGGGCTATACCTGTGTCGCTGCGCTTTTGCAAAGCCGTTGATAAGCGGGTCCTGCGCAATTCGCATTTTGCGAATTATGTCAGGTGGGGAACCAAGCAGCATTAAGCATTATTTGCGGATGTGCCGCGGGAGTGCCTGCTTTGAGGCAGAGCAAAAGTTTACGGGCGTAGGTATTGTTCGATTTTGGCTGTATGGCCATATTGTGTATCTCATTTTATAAAAGGAGGCGGAAGGCTGTGTATCAGGCTCTTTACAGAAAGTGGCGTTCCCGCACTTTCGATGAGATTGTCGGGCAGAATAACATAACCTCGGTTTTGAAAAAGCAGACAGCCGAGGACAGAGTTTCGCACGCCTACCTTTTCTGCGGGACGAGAGGAACCGGCAAGACCTCCTCGGCAAAGATACTTGCTAAAGCGGTAAACTGTGAGAAGCCGAGCAACGGAAACCCTTGCAACGATTGCTATTGCTGCCGCTCAATCGACAACGCCACCGCCACCGATGTGCTTGAAATAGACGCTGCGAGCAATAACCGTGTCGCCGATGTGCGTGAGCTTATCGACGAGGTTGTATATCCGCCCAGCATACTGAAAAAGCGTGTCTATATAATAGATGAGGTTCATATGCTCTCGGACAGTGCCTTTAATGCGTTGCTCAAGACGCTTGAGGAGCCTCCCGAATATGTGCTTTTCATATTGGCAACCACCGAGTTGAATCAGCTCCCTCCCACAATAATCTCCCGCTGTATGCGTTTTGATTTTAAACGAATTGAGCCCGAAATACTCACGGGGTTGCTTCGTGAGATTACAAATAAAGAGAATATCGGTATTAACGATGATGCGCTGCAGCTCATATCAAGGCTTGCGGACGGCTCCGCAAGAGATGCCATAAGCCTGCTTGACGCCTGCTCCTCGGGACGGGGCGAAAACGACACCCTTACCCTTGAACAAATACAGTCGCAGCTCGGAATAACCAACAACGATACTATAATAAGCCTTTTTGGTGCGATAGCCGATAAAAATGTACCGCAGGCATTGCTATTGATAGGACAGGTTCATAAATCCTCAAAGGATTTGAGCGTTTTTATGGTAGACCTGATAGCGTTTGTACGGGATTTACTGATTGCCAAGAGCCTGCCCTCCGAGAGAGAGCGTTATCTGCATGAGCGATTCTTCTTCTCCGCTTCGGCAGCCGGGATGCTTAACGGGTTACTGGAAGCCTTTACAACCGAGATGCTCTTGTATTACAGCTCGGTGCTTGAGGAATCGCTGAACTCAATGGGCAGGTTTACGGTCAACAAAAAAACCTTCTTTGAGCTTACCGTGATAAAGCTCTGCGACCTATCCCTGTCGGAGAACCCAAAGGCACTGCTCGCACGCATATCCGAGCTGGAAAAGAAGCTTACGGAAGGTTCTCCCTCCCCGAGGAAGACCGAGCCTAAAATTACTCCTCTGCCCAATCCTCCGCTAATAAAGGAAAAGAAAGAAGCAGAGGAACGCCAGCTTGCCGCCTTTCCCGAGATTTTAGAGGAATTGAAGCCGCAGGCAGACATTTATTCGTTGGTACGGATGACAAGGATGTATGAGAAGGATGACAGCGTTATTGTTTACGGCGACAAGTTTGTTCTAAGCATACTTAATCAGAATAACAATATAAAAATGCTTGAGAGCGCGGTAAAATCGGCTACAGGTAAGGCATATACGATTACATTTAAGGAAAAAAGCGGTATTTGCGAGGATAACACGCTCTTAATAGATGAAATAACGGTATAACTCAACTTATTTATAAAGAAATGGAGCAGCTTATTATGAAGGTTAGATTACCAAAGGGAATGGGCGGCGGCCCTCAGGATATGAACGCAATGATTCGTCAGGCACAGAAGATGCAGGAGAGCATGGAGGCTCTTTCGGCGGAGCTTGAGCAAAGAGAATATGAGATTTCCGCAGGCGGCGGTGTTGTTTCGGTAAAAATAAACGGTAAAAGCGTAATATTGAATATAGAAATAAAACCTGAGATTGTCGACCCCGACGACATCGAAACGCTTCAGGACATTCTTGTCGCAGCAGTAAACGAGGCTGTTAAAAAGGTTGCCGATATAAAGGAAACCGAGTCGGCAAAAATCACCGGAGCGATGAACATCCCAGGGATGCTTTAATATGACTCCGACACTTGAAAGGCTGATAAACCATTTTTCCGCTCTGCCCGGTGTGGGTAGAAAAAGTGCGGCAAGGCTTGCATATCATGTGCTCGGGATGAAGGAATCGGATGTAAGGAGCTTTGCGGACTGTCTTCTAAGCGTTAAGAACGCTATTTGTCTCTGCAACAGCTGCCAGTCCTTCTGTGAACGGGACACCTGCGATATATGTGCCGACAGCAACCGTGACAGAACGATTATCTGTGTGGTTGAGGATGCAAAGGCTATTGATTCAATCGAAAATCTGCACGAATACAAGGGGCTGTACCATGTTCTTCACGGTGTTATATCCCCAATCGACGGTATCGGTCCCGAGCAGCTTAAATTAAAGGAGCTGTTAGCCCGTATTGACGATAATACAAAGGAAGTAATCATAGCGACCAATCCGAGTGTCGAGGGTGAGGCAACCGCTCTTTATATAAGCAGGATTTTAAAACCGCTCGGTGTTAAGGTAACACGGCTTGCTTACGGGCTGCCTGTCGGCGCAACACTTGAATATGCGGACGGAATGACACTGCTGAGAGCTATTGAGGGACGCACCGAAGTTTGAAAGATTTCATCTTTCAAATACGGTTTTGTGCCTTGACTGCAAGAGGTGCAGTCATTTGTATTTCATACAAATCGGCACAATTCCCGCTCACTGCCTAAAGGCTCGGCAATAAGTCTTAGATTTCATCTTTCAAATTTCGAAAGGATTTTAAAATGCAACCGTTACTTTTAATAAATGACCTATACTGGGTGGGTGTCTTGGACCCCGATCTCAGAATATTCGATATAATAATGGAAGCCGAGTTCGGCACCACATATAACTCCTACATCCTCGTCGGGAGCGAAAAAACAGCTCTGCTTGAAACCGCAAAGGCTCGATATTTTGACGACTATATCGCTTCTGTCGAAAATGTAAAAGCCCTGTCGGAAATCGATTACATCATTGTTAACCATACCGAGCCCGACCATGCAGGTAGCCTTGAGCGGATTGTTACGCTCAATCCCGACATTACGATTGTCGGCTCACAGGTAGCAATCACCTTTTTAAAGCATATTATGAACTGCGAGTTTAAGAGCATAATCGTTAAGGAAAAGGATACGCTCAGTCTCGGCAGCAAGACACTTGAATTTATGATACTGCCCAACCTGCATTGGCCGGACACTATGTACACCTATGTAAGGGAGGACGGAATTCTCTTCACCTGTGATTCCTTCGGAGCGCATTACAGCTATGACGGCGTAAAACGCAGTGCCCTCACCGGAAAAGATGAGGAGGACTATAAAAGGTCGCTCAGGCAGTATTTTAACGATATTATTTATCCGTTCAGAGCGCCGTTTATGACCAATGCCCTTAAACGCATAGAAGGGCTTACCATAAATATGATTTGCACAGGACACGGTCCTGTTCTGGACAATAAAATTGATGAGGTTATCAGCCTTTATACAGAATGGTCGTACACCGATAACCCTAATAGGAAAAAGACGGTTATAATCCCCTATGTCAGTGCATACGGCTACACAAAGGAACTCGCCGAGCTTATAAAAAACGGGATTATTGCCGGCGGCGACATTGATGTTCGCTGTTATGATATGGTCGAGTCGGATTATGCTCATGTGATGAAGGAAATCGAATATGCCGACGGGCTGCTGTTCGGTACACCAACCATATTGGGAGAGGCGTTGAAGCCGATATGGGATTTGGTTATAAGCATGTATTGTCCGATACACAGGGGCAAGATAGCCTCCGCATTCGGGAGCTACGGCTGGAGCGGCGAGGGTGTGGGAAACATTATTGAACGGCTAAAGCAGGTAAAGCTGACCGTTCCGGACGGCTTCAAGGTTCGTTTTAAACCTAACGAGCAGGAGAAAAAAGCCGCCTTTGATTACGGCTATAATTTCGGTCGTATGGTTTTAAGCAAGTAAAATGACCGCTTAATGCGGCATTAATAGCAACAAATACAAAAGGAGGATTTTTTATGAAATACGAATGTGTCTGCGGTTACATCTATGATCCCGCCGTGGGTGACCCCGACAGCGGAATCGCACCTAACACAGCCTGGGAGGCTCTGCCCGAGGACTGGGTTTGTCCCGTCTGCGGACTCGATAAGTCCGCCTTCACTCCCATCGATTAAAAGAACGGTAAAAATGTCTGCCTATTGGGCGGGCATTTTTTTGCCTTTTTTGCTATCATATCATTAAAATATGCATATAATAGATATGGAACAAGGGCGTTCTACCCATATAAAACGGTAGGGACGCTTTTTTTATGACAATCTTTATAATAAACAGAGAGAAGGAACGGATATGTGCGGAATAGCGGGAGAGGTTTCGTTCGGAGGCAATACGCTTTCGGAACGTCAGCGGAACGATGTTCTTGACACCCTGAAAAGGCGTGGACCTGATGCAAACGGAGTATATTTATGCGGTGAGGCTACCCTACTGCACGGAAGGCTCGCCGTCGTGGATATCGAAAACGGTGCTCAGCCGATGAAGTACACCTATAAAGGTGTAGATTATTCGATTGTGTACAATGGTGAACTCTACAACACCGAGGACATAAGAGCCGAGCTTGTCGGCTTGGGTGAGAGCTTCAGAGGTCACTGCGACACCGAGGTTCTGTTAAGAGCGTTTTGTATATGGGGCGAGGACTGCCTTGCAAGGCTGAACGGTATTTTTGCTTTTGCGGTTTGGAACGACAGCGAAAAAGAGCTCTTCTTCGCACGGGACAGGATAGGAGTCAAGCCCTTCTTTTATATTGTAAAGGATAACAGCTTCATCTTCGCCTCCGAGCTTAAGGGGTTGCTCGCACATCCGAATGTCGAGCCGATTTTGAGCTACAAAGGTATATGCGAACTGTTCTTTATCGGTCCCGGCAGAACCCCGGGCTGCGGAGTGTTTGAGGGGTTTAATGAGTTAAAGCCGGGGTTTTGCGGCAGATACGGGGACAAAGGGATAGAAACACACGCTTATTGGTCGTTATGCGACAGCTTGCATACCGACAACCTGGAAGAAACCGCCAAAAAGGTGCGGGAGCTTGTCACCGATTCGATTGAGCGGCAGCTTGTCAGCGATGTCCCGATAGGCACCTTTTTATCCGGTGGGTTGGATTCAAGCATAATTTCCGCAATTGCCGGCAATTATCTCAGAAAGAAGGGCGAGCGGCTGCAAACCTTCTCGATAAACTACACAGATAACGAAAAATACTTCACAAAAAGTAAATTCCAACCCGAGAGCGACGACAAATACATCAGAATAATGACCGAATTCCTCGATTCCGAGCATCATACCTTTGTTTTCGGGTCACGAGAGCTTGCCGACGCCTTATACGCCGCTGTGGATGCCAGAGACCTGCCCGGTATGGCTGACATCGATTCATCTTTATTGTTATTCTGCGGTGAGGTGAAGAAAAATGTAACGGTTGCCCTGTCGGGGGAATGTGCGGATGAGATTTTCGGCGGTTACCCATGGTTCAGGGATGAAAAAATCCGCTCCGCATACGGATTTCCGTGGGCGCAGTCGACCGAATACAGGAATACCTTCCTTACAAAAAAGCTGCGAAAGCAGTTGGACGGTTTCCATTTTGTGGACAGCCGTTACAATGACAGTATAAAAAACACCTCCAAGCTGGAAGGACTCTCCTCCGAAGAGGCAAGAATGCGTGAAATGGTACAGCTCAATATGAGCTGGTTTATGCAGACGCTTTTGGACCGCAAGGACAGGATGAGTATGTACCACGGGCTTGAGGTGCGTGTTCCCTTCTGCGACCACAGGATTGCGGAATATCTGTATTCGACTCCGTGGGAGATGAAGAACCTTAACGGACGGGAGAAGGGGCTGCTGCGCTACGCAATGGAAGGACTGCTGCCCGAGAGCATTATAAAACGCAAAAAGAGCCCGTACCCCAAAACTCATAACCCCGAATATATGTCCATTGTAAGAGGTATGCTAAAAAATATGCTTGAACGGGAGGATTCCCCCATATTCGAGCTTGCCGATAAAAAGGCGTTGAAAAAGCTGCTCGGTACCGAGCGGAGCGAGCCGTGGTATGGTCAGCTGATGACAACTCCGCAGACTATAAGCTACTTCCTGCAGCTTAATTATTGGCTGGAAAAGTATAGGATTAAAATCGATATTTAGATTTTTTACGGGTATTGAATAAATTTGAATATTGGTTTATAATCAGATAAGAAGAAATGTGTTAATAGAAAGGAAGTTTATATATCATGTCAAAAATTAAAAACATCCGTGCAATGGAGATAATCGATTCCAGGGGCAACCCCACAGTTTGGGCGCAGGTGGAGACAGAGAGCGGTGTTCTCGGAGAAGCCGCTGTTCCGTCCGGTGCGTCAACGGGAGCGTTTGAGGCATACGAATTGAGGGACGGAGACAAGAGCCGTTATCTCGGCAAGGGAGTTACCGCCGCTGTTGAAAATGTTAACTCCACGCTCTCCGCTCTGTTAAAGGGTAAGGATGTAACCGACCAAAAAAGCATTGATATGCTTATGCTCGAGGCGGACGGAACCGAGAACAAAACAAGCCTTGGTGCAAATGCAATGCTTGCCGTATCGTTGGCTTCCGCAAGAGCCGCAGCGGCGGTGAAGGGTGTTCCGCTTTATGAATACATCGGCGGCGGTGATGCCATTACCCTCCCCGTTCCTATGATGAATATTTTAAACGGCGGCGCACACGCATCCAACAACATTGATGTGCAGGAATTTATGATTATGCCTGTCGGTGCGGCAACCTTCGGCGAGGGACTCCGCCAATGTGTCGAGGTGTTCCATACGCTCAAGGGAATATTGAACAAAAGGGGTTTAAGCACCGCTGTGGGAGATGAGGGTGGCTTCGCCCCCGACCTTGCGGACGACGAGGATGCTATAAAGGCACTTCTTGAAGCGATCGAAAAAGCAGGGTACAGAGCAGGGGATGACTTTTTAATAGCAATGGATGCCGCAACGGCTGAATGGATTACCGCAGAGGGTGATTATCTGCTCCCGAAAAAGCGGAGCTTACTCTCCCGTAGGGAACTGCTTGCACATTGGAGAACGCTTGCCGAAAAATATCCGATAATATCGCTTGAGGACCCGTTTGGGGAGGATGATTGGGATAGCTTCACCGATTTAACTACCGAGAACGGCTCGTCGTTGCAAATTGTCGGGGATGACCTGTTCGTTACCAATCCGAAAAGGTTGAAAAAAGGTATAGAAGCAGGTGCGGCGAACGCAATTCTGATAAAGCTCAATCAAATCGGCACGCTTACCGAAACGCTCGAAGCAATAAATACAGCAAAGGCTGCGGGGTTTAACAGCATAATATCACACCGAAGCGGTGAAACCGAGGATACCTTTATCTCCGACCTTGCCGTAGCGGTAAATGCAGGACAGATAAAAACAGGCGCACCCTCCCGTAGCGAACGGGTTGCGAAATACAACCGTCTACTGATGATCGAACGGGAACTGGGTTCAAGAGCTGTTTATCCGGGTATAAATGTGTTCCGAAATCTAAACAAATAACCGTTTTATGCAAATAACGGCAGCCGTAAATATACCGGTTGCCGTTATTTTATTATTTTTGTTACAATTTGTCAGTTTTGTATTAACAAAACAAAAATATTGTCACAAAATTTACCAAAAGTATTGCATTTTTAATTTTAATATGTTATATTAATTTTTAAAGTGGCTTTATTTTTTTATTTAACATGTATACAGTACTTACAATACTTACAGTTAATGCAGGAGGAAGTGTGGCTTTATTTATTATTGCAGGGATGCTAATCGCAAAAATAAAAAAATATAAGATTTCCTGTATTTTTACAAGATTGGATTTTTATCCTCTTTTTGCCGTCGAAGCCGTTTTTATTTTTTTCACCATAACCGCTCTGTGCGGCAATTATGATTATGTTAAATACGCGCCCCATATACAAAAAGCGTTTGTGCTTGCGCTTATTCCTCCTATTTTGGCAAGAAGACTATATTTACAATCCATTATCGGCTGCGGACTGGTTATTTTCGGTACCGCTCTTAACAGAATTGTTATGTATGCAAACGGAGGACATATGCCGGTATACCCTACCCTTTCAAGGTATACAGTATATGTTACCGATGAAGTATTGACAATGGGCGTGGACGATTTACATATTCCCATGACAAGCCTTACCAAGCTCAACTTCTTGGCTGACTATATCGATACCGGTTTCTCTATATTGAGTATAGGCGACATGTTTATACACTCGTTTACTACAATTGTTGTTTTTTATGCAATAAAAAAAATGAATACGGTCGACCTGCAAGGAGGAGATGGAAATGCCTGATTGGGATTTTAATTTGATTGGGAAGTACTTATTGTTGTTTTTAACGGATGGTATATTTGGTTATTTTTTGCAATTTTTGGGTTATTCGCTTGCTATTCATGCTTTCAACAAAAAGAGGATTCAACCAAAACCGTTTTTATTAATGACGATTATTTTTTCTCTTTTAGCATTCGGTATTAGGAAGCTACCGATAAGCTTCGGATACCATACAATTATAATCACCATTGTATGCATGATTATTAGTTATACTTTATTTAAAACATCAATTTATCAAACTGTTCTCGCAGTATTATTGACTGTAGTTTCAATCCTTATTTTTGAAGGACTGGTAGTATATGGCATATTTAGCGTGATTTTAGGCTCTGATACTGTTGATTCAATATTATCTGAAGCTCCAAATGTTGATAGTTCCCTTAAAAAGACACTTTTAGGCATTCCAACAAATTTCTTACTTGTAACTGAAATGTTCTTTTTATATAGGATTTTACCAAAAAGATTAAAAAAGGGCGGTTCGGATGGAGAAGCTGGCAAAGCAAATAGCTGAAAATATAGGACAAAATTTTAAATATGATTACGAGAGAATAGCTGTTATCTCATATGGGTTGACGGCGATTTTTCAAATGCTTATTATTTTTTCTGTTGTTTCCGTTCTCGGGATTTTAGGAGGCTTTTGGGTAGAGGGAATGATAATTTTTCTGCTTGTAGGATTCCTAAGGAGATCGGTCGGAGGTGCGCACAGCAATACCTTTACCGGCTGCCTTATAATAAGTATATTTTTCATCACCCTTATGGCTCTGTTATCACATTATCTTTCCAATCCGGATCTTGTATATCTGTATTCCGCTTTTTCCGCCGTTGTTTTCATCTGGTCGTTTTATATAATATATAAAAAAGCACCTGTAGATTCTACCAAAAAGCCTATAACAAAACCGGAGAAAATCCGCAGATTGCGAATAAACGCTTTTATTACTCTTTTTATATATGGTTTTGCTGTTGCAGCCCTTTACTTTGTTTCGGACAGGCAGTTATTCCATTCCGGTTACGGTATTGGTATAACCATGGCTGTTTTATGGCAGACCACAATGCTGACAGGTCCCGGGCATAAATTCATACAGTTAATCGATTACAAGTTAGTCGATTTCTGATAAAAAAGGAAAGGAGTGTTAATTTTGAAGCTTAAACTCCTGGCAGCTGTTTCTGTTTTAGCAACGCTTTTCGCAACTCTGGTTGCAACCTCCGCTTGTCTATTTTGGTCGTATCAACCCGAGGAGCCACAGTCTTTGCAAGACAGATAAGGCATCCGTTTAGAGAGACCTTATCGGTCTCTCTAAACATTTTCCATAAGTAAAGGAGCTGTTATTCTATGAAGGATATAGGAAAAACAAAACAATCGCAATATAATGTTATGTTTTTCACATTAAAATTATTAGCTCTGTTTTTTTGTGCTGCTCCTCTATTTCAATATTTTTTCAAAGATACCGTTAGCAGATCCGCATTAGAGCATGCTAATTTTATGGTATTATTAATATCTATCTCTATTTTTACTATTATTACTTTTATTTGGCTTATAATGGATCGAAACCGTAAAAAAATTAAATTTGCTGTTTTTGCAGAAATTGCTCTATTCTTTGCTGTTTGTATTGCTTCAATAATGTTTAGCGGCGCACATGAGAGTTATTATAAGTTTCTATTTATTTTCATTGTCATTTCCTATACTGTCGAATTAGGAATGAAAATAGGTGTAATTGTCGCATCCCTCGCATCTGTATTTATCCTTGGGCTTGATTTATTTATGGACAACAGCGGTGGAGTAAACACTCAATTTCAAACCGATATCGCTCTTTGTTCTATGTTTGTCGTAATCGCTTGGATTCTGGGCTCATATGTAAAAATAGCAAACGAGCATATAGCGCAACTAACAGGCTACGCCAATTTGGACGGGCTTACCAATATATATAACCACCGTTATTTTCAGGACAGCCTGCGGAATAAGTGCGATGAATCACTTAAGAACAACAAGCCGCTTTCTCTGCTTATGCTTGACATAGATTATTTCAAGACCTATAACGATATTTACGGTCATCAAAAGGGTGATTTGGTATTAAAGCAGCTCGCAGAATTGCTCGGTAAAAATACCCGTAGTGAGGATATACTCTGCCGATACGGAGGCGAGGAGTTCGCCTTAATACTTGACAACACGGAAAAAAATAAGGCAATAGAAATAGGCGAAACAATACGAAAAAGCGTAGAGGAATATGCTTTCGAGGGTCAGGAGCTGCTCCCTGCAGGCTCGGTAACGGTTTCTGTCGGAGTTGCAGGCTTCAACGGTGAGGGCGATAACCCTGTAGAGTTGGTAAACCGTGCCGATTCCGCTCTGTACCGTGCCAAGTTCTTCCGCCGTAACCGTGTGGAGCAGTATGTTTCTGTTTTTGATAATGTATCCCATCTCGACAGCAGACTTACCTCTCTTAAATCACTTATAAATGTCATTCATTCAAGAGACAGCTATACATACAACCATGTCGAACGGGTTGTGTGGTATTGCCAGCTGTATGCCGATTATATGAAGCTCTCCGAGGAGGAAAAAACAAAATTGGTCTACAGTGCATACCTGCACGACCTCGGAAAAATTAATGTCGCAAAAAATATCCTTATCTCAACAAGCAAGCTGACCGACGAAGAATGGATAGAGATGAAACGGCACCCTGTGGACAGCGCAGAGATGATCAGACGGGTTGAGGGGCTTGAGGATATGGTGGATATCGTACTGCACCACCATGAGAAATACGACGGCAGAGGCTACCCCGACGGCATCAGCGGCGAGCAGATTAATCCGCTTGCGAGAGTGTTGACCGTTGCCGACAGCTTTGACGCAATGACCTCGAACCGCCCGTATCAGACCACGAAGACCTACACTGACGCTTTTGCGGAGATTAGGCGGTGCAAGGGAACACAGTTTGACCCGATAATAGCGGAGAACTTCATCGCCGCAATCGGCGAATCGTTGTAATAAAAAAAGGTTGAATTTATAAGCAAAGGAACCGCTTGGTCAGAGCGATTCCTTTGCTTTTGGTATTTTATATTATGAAAGGATTAGCGTAAAATAAACCTGTCGACGAGTTTTATACAAATTAAACGATGATTGGATTTAATAAGTATTTTACGATATGATATTAATGCACGCCCAAAGAATAATAGCGGAAAACAAAGATGCCAATAAAAGTGTAACAGCTCTTTTTGCGACCATTATTATAACCCCCCATGTTCAAGCACCGTGCGGAAACATCCCTTTACTATAATAGTGGGATTTTTTCGCCGTTTTGTTTCAAGGGGAGAAAATATTTTTGTTTGTTAAAAAGCCGTCCGCTGTCATAGCGAACGGCTCATAAAACATTAAGAGAGTCTGTTTTTAAAATCGCAATACTCAAATCGGCGAACTACCTCTGTTTCGCCGCTCTTTTTTAATACCGCTATCGTTGGTAGGTTCATTCCGTTGAACATATTGCTCTTTACCATCGTGTAATGCGCCATATCGCAGAAAATCAACCTGTCTCCGACAACCAACTGCCTGTCAAAGGAATAATCTCCGATTGCGTCCCCGGCAAGGCAGGTCGGTCCTCCCAATCGGTAAGTAAAGCGTTTTTCGTTAGGTATACCCGCTCCGACAACCTCCGGACGGTATGGCATCTCTATAACATCGGGCATATGGCACGCAGCGCTTGTGTCGAGTATCACATTGGTAACCCCATTTTTAATAATATCAATAACGCTTGCTGTCAAAAATCCGGTGTTAAGCGCAACCGCCTCCCCCGGCTCAAGGTAAATGCGTAATCCATATTTGTCCTTTATGCGATTTATGCAGGAAATCAGCGTTTCGGTATCGTAATCCGAACGGGTTATATGGTGTCCACCCCCGAGGTTTATCCACTCCATATCATAAAGGTATTTACCGAACTTTGCCTCAACCGCTTCAAGCGTTGCCGCAAGTGCGTCGGAGTTCTGCTCGCACAGGGTATGAAAATGCAATCCGCTTATTCCGTCCAATAAATCAGGGCGGAAGTTACTCTCGGTAACACCCAGCCTTGAGCCTGCCGCACAGGGGTCGTAAATGGCATGACTCTGTGTGGAAAGCTCGGGGTTTATTCTCATTCCGAAGCTCCTGCCGCTTTTTGTCGCCTTTTCCCTGAACCGCTCCCACTGTGTGAAGGAATTAAATATAATATGGTCGCATATCAACAGCAGTTCATCAAATTCGTTGTCTGTATATGCGGGAGAGAAAACATGGTTCTCTTTCCCCATTTCCTCGTGTCCGAGCCTTGCCTCGAAAAGACCGCTTGCAGTTGTCCCGCTTAAATACTCCCCGATTAACGGGTAAAGTGAAAACATGGAGAACGCTTTTTGCGCCAGCAGAATTTTACAACCCGTTACGTCGGAGATGCTCTTTAGTTTCTCAAGATTCTTTATTATCCTTTTTTCGTCAACTATTATATAGGGCGTTTGCAACGCATTAATATCAAAATCGATTCCGCACATTTAATCCACCGGTTCAGGATTAAAGCTCTCCTGCCAAGGAAGCCCCCACTTGTTCAACGCAGCCATAAACGGATCGGGGTCGAACTCCTCAACATTATATACCCCCGGTTTACGCCACACGCCCTGCAAGAGCAGCATCGCACCTATCATAGCGGGAACACCCGTTGTATAGGAAATAGCCTGCGAGCCGACCTCCCTGTAGCATTCCTCATGGTCGCAAACATTATATATATAATAGCTCTTCTCTATCCCGTCCTTTTTTCCCTTAAAAATACAGCCGATATTTGTTTTGCCCTTTGTTCTCGGTCCCAATGATGCAGGGTCGGGCAGCACCGCTTTAAGAAACTGCAGCGGAACTATCATTTTTCCGTCAAATTCGATAGGCTCGATTGAGGTCATCCCCACATTTTCCAAGCATTTAAGGTGCGTGAGATAGCTCTGACCAAAGGTCATAAAAAAGCGTATCCGCTTTATTCCTTTTATATTAATTGCAAGCGACTCAAGCTCCTCATGGTGTAAAAGATACATATCCTTCTCGCCTATTTCGGGGAAATTATATACCCTTTTTATCTCCATAGGCTCGGTCTCCACCCAGTCGCCGTTCTCCCAATAGCTTCCCTTTGCGGTAACCTCACGGATATTTATCTCGGGGTTGAAGTTTGTCGCAAACGGATAGCCGTGATCGCCCGCATTCGCATCCAAAATATCGATATAGTTTATCTCGTCAAAATGGTGCTTCTGTGCGTATGCCGAAAACACTCCCGTGACTCCCGGGTCAAAGCCGCAGCCTAAAATAGCGGTCAACCCTGCCTTTTCAAAACGCTCGCGGTAATCCCACTGCCATTTATACTCAAATTTTGCGGTGTCGGTCGGCTCATAGTTTGCGGTGTCAATATAATGCGTTTTTGTCGCAAGGCAGGCATCCATAACGGTCAAATCCTGATACGGCAATGCAAGGTTAATAACAACCTCCGGCTTAAAACCTTTTATCAAAGCAATAAGCTCATCAACATTATCTGCATCGACCTGTGCGGTGTGTATAATGGTTTTACCGCCGTCGAGCTTTACCTTCAAGGCGTCGCACTTGCTCTTAGTGCGTGACGCAATCATAATTTCCCCAAAAACATCGCTGTTCTGACAGCATTTGTGTATAGTGACGCTCGCCACTCCTCCGCAGCCTATAATAAGTGCCTTTTTCATAACAATGTCTCCTTTAATCCGTTAATATGAGCAATAGCTCCCTAAGTATCTTGCAAGCGACCGCTGTCGATACTCCGCTGCCGTCAAAAACAGGGCAAAGCTCGTTCATGTCGCAACCCACGATATTAAGCTTTTTTAGCTTTAAAATAGCCGATAAAAGCTCCGAAAAGCTTATTCCCCCAGCCTCGGGTGTGCCTGTTCCGGGGAAAACGGAGGTGTCCAGCACATCAAGGTCCAGCGTGAAGTAAACATGCTTTCTTTGTAATTTCTCTATAACTTCATCAATTGATTTTAAATTGAACTTATACATCTCGGTATGCTTTTTACCGAACTCAAACTCGTCTCGCTCTCCCGAGCGGATACCGAGCTGATAAATCCTGCCGTCACCGAGTATATCCCAAACACGACGAATAACGGTAGCGTGGGAGAGCCTCTCTCCGAGATAATCCTTTCGCAGGTCGCAATGAGCATCAAAATGCAGTATATGCAGATCCGGATATTTTCTCAAGGCAGAACGCACCGCTCCCAGTGTGACAAGATGCTCACCGCCTATCATTACAGGCTTTTTACCGTCCTCCAAAATGCATGAGGTTCGCTCCTCAATCATCTCAAGCACCCTTTCGGTGTTTCCCAACGGTAGCTCAATATCACCGCTGTCCATAACCGCAATATCGTTCAAATCCCTATCCTGATATGGGCTGTAGGTCTCTATCCCAAAGCTCTCCGACCTTATTGCCTTAGGAGCGAATCGTGTCCCGGGGCGAAATGAAGTGGTGGAATCGAACGGTGCGCCGAAAATAATCGTTTTAGCCTCGGCATATTCATTGTCGCATCCGATAAAACAGTCGTATTGCTTATTCAACATTTTCAAGCAACGCCTCCACATAATTCGGCAGATAAAATGCACCGACATGCAGGTTGGTATTATAATAATCCGTTGTTATACCGAGTGCGTTCCATTCATCCGCTCTTAAATCCCTTACGGGGTGATACTTTTTAGAAGCAAAACCGAACAGCCAGTGTCCCGACGGGTAGGTCGGGATATGCGCCTGATAAACCCTGCTTGTAGAAAAGGATTCGACAATTCTTTTGTGCGCTCTCTGCATTGCAATCGCATCGTTTTTATAAAAAGCGCTCTCGTGCTGATTGACCATAATTCCGTCATCCTTGAGCGCCTTATAGCAGTTTCCGTAGAATTCCTTTGTAAACAGACCCTCGCCAGGTCCGAACGGATCGGTTGAATCAACTATAATTATGTCATATTGATTCTCGCAGCGGCGGACAAACTTCAACCCGTCCTGAAAATAGATGTTTACCCTCTCGTCGTCAAAACGGCACGCCGTCTGAGGCAAAAATTCCTTGCATACATCAATAACCATGCTGTCTATCTCGACAAGGTCAATATGCTCAACGGAGGTATATCTTGTCAGCTCGCGGATAACTCCGCCGTCACCCGCACCGATAACAAGCACCCGTTTAACCGCGGGATGCACTGCCATTGGTACATGAGTTATCATCTCGTGGTATATAAATTCGTCCTTCTCGGTGAGCATCATAAACCCGTCAAGCGTCAGAAAACGCCCGAATTCAGGTGACTCGAAAACATCAATCCGTTGGAACTCGCTCTTTCCGCTGTAGAGCTGCCTGTCCACCCTTATCGAGAATTTTACATTCTTTGTATGCTTCTCCGAATACCAGAAATCCATATAGCTTACAAACCTCCCTTCAAAACATTTATCCGTTCAATACTCATATCCTCGGGACCGGTCATAAAGCAACCCTTCCCCTTGGCATATCTTATATATTCTATTATCTCTCTCGTTATCTCCTCACCCGGTGCGAGTATGGGTATTCCGGGCGGATAACTCATAACAAACTCCGTGCAGATTCTTCCCTCGGTTTGCTCTATCCGCACCGATTCCTTCTCGGAGTAAAACGCCTCCTGCGGAGCAAGCACCACTCTTGGGCTGATGTATTCATAATCAAGCATTCCCGCTCTGTCCTTTTTATACAGCCGTCTTATCTCGGATAACGCACCGACGAGCCGCTCGATATCGTTCCTGCGGTCGCCGATGGAAATATAAGCGAGAATGTTGCCTATATCACCGAACTCGGTCTGTATATCGTATTCGTCACGCAGAATATCATAAACCTCAATACCCGCAAGCCCGACATTAAGAGTGTTTACAGACAGCTTTGTTATATCAAAGTCGAATATAGTGTCGCCGTTTTTCAGCTCTGTGGAATAGGCATAATAATCGCCTATTTGATTTATCTCATCTCTGGCGTAATCCGCCATCTCCGCAACGGAAGCGAATATATTTTTACCGTTTAACGCAAGGTTTCTCCGTGAGATATCAAGGCTGGACAGCAGCAGGTAAGAGCCGCTTGTTGTCTGAGTAAGGTTTATTATCTGACGGACATAATTATCGTTTACATTCTTGCCGGCAAGCAGAAAGGAGCTCTGTGTAAGCGAGCCGCCCGATTTGTGCATACTGACCGCCGCCATATCAGCTCCTGCCGCCATTGCCGAAACGGGCATATTCTCCCCAAAATAAAAATGCGTTCCGTGCGCTTCGTCTGCAAGCACCTTGATTCCCTTGCTGTGAGCAAGCTCGGTTATACCCCTTAAATTTGAACAGATACCGTAATAAGTAGGGTTGTTTACCAGCACCGCTTTGGCATCGGGATGCTTTTTTATTGCGGCGCTTACCCCTTCAAGCGACATTCCCAGAGCTATTCCTATTTCCCGATTGGTATGCGGGTTTACATATACGGGAATAGCTCCGCAGAGAATCAATGCGTTTATAACACTCCTGTGTACATTTCGGGGCAGAATAATTTTATCGCCCTTCTTGCAGACCGAAAGTATCATCGCCTGAACCGCAGAGGTTGTTCCGCTGACCATAAAAAAAGCGTGGGCGGCGCCGAATGCCTCGGCAGTAAGCTCCTCCGCCTCTCTTATCACGGATACGGGATGGCAAAGGCTGTCCAACTGCTTCATTGCGTTAACATCAACCCTTAGGCATTTCTCGCCTAAAAATTCGGTAAGCGCGGGGTTTCCCCTGCCCCTTTTATGTCCCGGTACATCAAAAGGCACTATTCGCATATTTTTTAAATTCTGCAGAGCCTCATATATCGGGGCATTTGATTGTGATTTGTTTAAACCCATACAATTTCCTAACTTTTGTAAACATTTGAGCCGCTGAAAATCTCTATCATTTCCCTGCGGAGCGAGTTTGTTATATGCAGTCTTGTCTGCGGCGGCAGCTCATAAACATCGGTATTGAATAAATAGTTCTTCAATTCAACATCCTTTATAAGCATTTTTGTATGGAACATATTTGACTGATATACATTTATATCAATCGCATCATATTTTTTAAGCATATCCGATTTTATATAATTCTGTATAGAGTTTATATTATGGTCGAGAAAGAGCTTCTTGCCGTCTATATCCCTTGTAAACCCTCTTACACGGTAATCCATTGTTATTATATCCGAATCAAAGCTTCCTATCAAATAATCAAGGGTCTGCAGCGGAGTAATCTCTCCGCAGGTAGCAACATCAATGTCAACCCTGAAGGTCGCAATAGAGTTGCCGGGATGAAACTCCGGAAAGGTATGCACGGTTACATGGCTCTTGTCGAGATGAGAAACAATGGTGTCTCCGCTCTTGGAGGCTATCATAGATTCCTCGGCAATCAGAAAGGTTACGCTTGCTCCCTGAGGATCATAATCCTGCCTGGAGATATTAAGCACCTGCGCACCGATCATATCGGTTACCTTAAGCAGAATGTTTGTCAGCCTCTCGGAATTATATTGCTCGTCTATATATTCTATATAATCTCGTTGCTCCCTCTCGCTCTTTGCGTAACATACATCATATATGTTAAAGCTGAGTGATTTTGTGAGATTGTTGAATCCATAAAGCTTAAGCTTGTTCTCGGTCATAATGCTGTACCTCTTGTTTGATAATTAATTTGACAAAAAAATAACTCCGGTGCGCATTCAACACCCGAGTCGATATTCTGCATAAAACGCAATATAATCCGCGAAAACAATATTCTACATAATATGTCTTCGGGTTTTGGTTCCTATAATGCAGATTTCAGAGTCTATAAATTACTAAAGAAACAGGAGCTTCGTCAGTAACGGCAAGAACTACTTTTACCACTCTTATTGACCGTTTCACAAGTGTTGTGTATGCGATACACATGGTTATGAAGTAACCAACTTATAAAATTTGAGCTTCTAACTCAATCAATAATGCAGCTGTTAAGCTGCTTTTCGGCAGTTGACCCGGCTGTCCGTATGGCCTTTATTCCGCTTCTTTATATAAAACGGAATGGTCTAAGTTCCTTATGCTTATCGTATAAAACGGCTAAGACTCTAAAAACTAACGCTATTTTATATTATAAAAAGAGATTTGTCAATAGGAAATAGTAAATAATAAATTTACAACTTTTAAAATGTTCCGCATAAGAAAATATTTATCATACATATTGCATATATTTTAGCATTATGCTACAATAATTATACAAAATATATTATAATATCAAGTATGTCATAATTATTCAGGTGCATAAATGCAGAGCTTAAGCTATACAGTTATCCGTTCAACCCGCAAGAGCATATCGCTTGAAATAACAAGCGAGCTGCAGATCCTTGTCAGAGTGCCTCGGCAGATGAGGAAAAGCGAGATAGAATCTTTTCTGGACAAGCATCGTTCTTGGATAGAAAAGCATATGGAGCTAAGAAAAAAGAAAAACCGCGACGCACGGGTTATCACTGAGGAACAAGCAATCGAATTTAAAAGGTCGGCAAAGGAGTATTTACCGAAAAGGACAGAGCATTTTGCCGAGCTTTTAGGCTTAACACCGACCTCCATAAAAATAACCTCCGCAAAAAAACGCTTCGGCAGCTGCAGTGCCAAGAACGGAATCTGTTATTCGTGGCGGCTGATGGTTTACCCCCGGGAAATTATCGATTATGTTATCGTACATGAATTAGCTCATATAAAATATAAAAATCACGGGGTGGCGTTTTATGCCTTTATAGAAAAACACATGCCCGATTATAAGCAAAGAGTAAAAATGCTCAAAACCGCAAATAATGTTTACGAAGGAGAATAGAGCGATGTCCAAACACATACCGTTTGATAAGCTATCAAAAAAAGCAAAAAAGACCCTTGCCAAAAAGAGACGGGCGACATGGGGAACCCTAAACCCGACTACCAGAAGGCCGCCCAATCCAAAGGTGTATAACAGAAAAAAGACTCGTAGCCGTGAGGACGACAACCTCAGTTCGAGTCTTTTTTTCATAAGTGAGGCTCTATATGCGGCTATTTGTATCAATAAACTTTAATTCACAGATAAAAAAGCTGTTATGCGGTTGTATTTCCTCCTTGAGGGCGGTGTCGGCAAGCGGTAACTTTACAAGAGAGGAAAACCTGCACTTAACACTTGCTTTTATCGGTGAAACAGATAAAGTAAGGGAAGCAAAGGAAGCACTCTCGGTAGTAAACGCTTCTCCGTTCAACCTTAATTTCGGCGAGACAGGTGTTTTCCGCCGTGGGAGCGGCGACCTTCACTGGGTAGGGGTCGAAAAAACCACAGAATTGCTCGGTTTACAAAAACAAGTTGCCGATAGCTTAAAAAAACACGGCTTTATGCTCGAGAACAGAGAGTTCGCTCCTCATATCACCCTTGGCAGGGAGGTTTTTCTCCGTAACAGCTTCAACCCCCGTAAAATCGACGAGCTCATGCAGGTATCAGAAATCAGCCTTATGAGATCTGAGCGGAGCGAAGGAAGATTATTATATACGGAGTTGTATAATAAAAAACTCTTATAAGGGGTATTTTTTATTTTTTTATTTAAATCATTGACATATAAAAAAATATATAATATAATTGTTATTAATTAAAATTGATTGGAGCTTATCATGACATCAAGGGTTAAACGCATAGCATTCCTAATGGTTTTGGTATTTTGTCTACTTGGCTTTTCACCTCTCTTTTCGTTGGGTGTATCCGCGGCAACAAGCTACCCGCTTAATGAGAATGATACAGATTCCCAAGGTATAATTTACGCCTTGGATTTTGAATCAAAGACTGCTCTTGTTTATTCGACCACGGAAACAATCAACGGCTCCTTAACTATTCCCGACAATGTAACAAAGGGCGGCGTTACATATACCGTTACAGAAATCGGCGAGTATGCTTTTTACGCCTGTCAAAATGTAACCGGTGTCACTATTCCACAAAGTGTTTCAAAAATCCAGGAGGGTGCTTTTTTATTATGTTATGACTTAACAAGCGTTACAATCCCAAAAAGCGTGTCGTTTATCGGCGACGGAGCTTTTATCGGATGCGAGAGTCTGACAAGCATAACGGTTGAGAGCGGTAACGCAGATTATTCAAGCGACATCTCCGGAGTTTTGTTTAATAAAAACAAAACCGTTCTTTTGCAATATCCCATCGGTAATATCAGGAAATTATACTCTGTTCCAAGCGGTGTAACCGAAATAGGCGAGGGCGCATTTTATTTAAGTAAAATCCTTACAAAGGTCATCCTTCCCACCGGTGTTACCGATATAAACAGTTATGCGTTCTACTTCTGTACAGAATTAATCAGTGCCGCTATACCGAGCAGTGTTACGAGCATAGGCAGCGGTGCGTTTTTCGGATGTGTCAGCTTAACAAGCGTAACGATACCGGCAAATGTCAAGACTATCGGCGACGAAGCATTCGCAGGCTGTAACGCTCTAACGCATATTACAGTAAACTCGGCAAACGCTGATTATTCAAGCGACAGCTCCGGTGTTCTGTATAATAAGAGCAAAACCGTTCTTTTACAGTACCCTACCGGAAATACAAGAACGCATTTTGAAATACCAAACGGTGTTGTAACCATTGGTTTATCTTCCTTTTTCGCTTGCGAGTTTCTTACGAGTGTAACGATTCCGGGTAGTGTTACAAGGATAAACGAAGCTGCTTATGCATTCTGTGAGGCATTATCCGTTATAAATATCCCCGATAGCGTTGCCGTTATCGAAATGTATGCGTTTTTCCAGACCGCTTGGTATAACAACAGGCCTAACGGTGTTGTTTACGCCGGAAAAGTCGCTTACACATATAAGGGAAATATGCCATATAATACCTCAATCACTCTGCTTGACGGAACAAAGGGAATTGCGGAGGGTGCGTTTCAATTATGTGACAGATTAAAAAGCATAACGCTTCCCGACGGTATTAAAAGCATTGGCGACGGTGCGTTTTATGAATGTACGGGCTTGACGAGCGTAATAATACCGAAAAGCGTTACCGACATCGGCGAGCTCTCGTTTTACGGCTGCACCAATGTTGTTTTAAAAGTGTATAAAGGGTCCTTTGCTCACATTTTTGCGGTAAATAAAGCGATTAATTTTGAGATAATAGAGGTTGTTTGGAGCATTTCACTTGGCGAGGGTTCTGCAACGGGCATACCAAGCGACAAAACTCTGAGCGATATAAGGAAAAAGCTCGACAATACGGTAACAATCAAGGATTCCAAGGGTGTTACGGTAAGCGGCGACGCTCTTATCGGAACAGGCTGTGTTATTAGCTATAACGGCAACGATTATACCGTTGTCATAAAGGGCGACATAAACGGCGACGGTTTAGTTAACGCTAAGGATTATCTGATTGTAAAACGGGCTTATCTCGGCTCCTTTGAATTGTCGGACATACAACTCAAATCGGCTTGTTTTGAAAACACACCCGCCCCAACCACAAAGGATTATCTGAAAATAAAACGGCACTTTTTAGGAACATATAACATTTACGAATAAGTGTTAAGCTTTGCTTACTATAAAAAACATCGGACTGCATTTCTTACGCAGTCCGATTGTTGTTTTTATGAAAAATGCAACACGCCCCTATAAGCCGGGTTCTGTCTTGAACAATCATCTATCTTGGATAAGTGTCGCCACTTACCTCCTTGCCACCTGTGAGAGCTGCCGAGCAAGCATTAAGCTCTCCTGCGGTGTTGCTCCGGATAGGGTTTACATGGCCGTACAGTCGCCTGTACGCCGGTGAGCTCTTACCTCGCCTTTCCATCCTTACCACACACGCACAAAATAATTCGTACGGCGGGGCGGTTTATTTCTGTTGCACTAGCCCTGAAGTCGCCTTCGGCAGACATTATCTGTTATCCTGCTCTGTGGAGCCCGGACTTTCCTCACGATATGACCTTTCGGTATGATACCGCGCGATTGTTCGGAGCGGTTGCTGAATTATAATAACATAATAGAACTCTTTTGTCAAAAATATTTTTTGCCAAAAGGTTGATTATTTTATCGTACGGCTCTATAATATAATGTAAATATATCCAAAAACAGAAAGAGTTGAAGTTTAATGCTCGAACAATATACTTCGTCCTTTATCGGTAAAAAGGTGGGCTTTATAGGCTGCGGAATAAGTAATATGCCCATTGTGGAAATGCTCTCCGCCGTCGGTATACCGCTGACGGTCAGAGATAAAAAGGATGCCATAGCTAATTCGGAGCGGTTAACCGAATTAGGCGTTAGAATAATAAACGGCAGCGGATACCTCGATAATATATACGAGGATGTGATTTTTTTATCACCTGCGGTACGGGACGATTTACCCGAGCTGCTACGGGCTAAGGAAAACGGAACTGTTTTAACCACGGAGACCGAGGAGTTCTTTAAATTATGCAAAGAAAAGCTCGACAGAACGGTTACGATAGCAGTAACGGGCAGTGACGGAAAGACCACCACGACAACATTGATTGCCGAGATTTTAAAAGCATCGGGTAAACGGGTGCATATCGGCGGTAATATCGGTAAGAATCTATTGTCCACGCTTGACGATATACAAAACGGCGATATTATCGTCGCAGAGCTGTCCAGCTTCCAGCTTATGAAGATGAGTGTTTCCCCCGATATTGCGGTCGTGACCAATGTTACCCCCAACCATCTCGATTGGCACAGGGATATGGAGGAATATAAAGAGGCAAAGACCAATATTTTTGCTTTTCAGAACAAAAACGGCAGGCTTGTTTTATGCTACGACGATTTAACCACAAGGAGCTTTGCCGAACGGGCAAAAGGTAGTGTAACCTTCTTTTCGGGAGAGAAAAGGCTGAACGACGGCATTTATTTTACGGAAAAGGGAATATTTAAAGAGGATGAGCTTATTCTTGCGGATGAGGACATTTTTTTGGTCGGCAGGCACAACAGATATAATTACGCCGCCGCTATCGCCGCTACAGAGGGAATGGCGACAAAAGAGGGGATTCTGTCTGTCGCAAAAAGGTTCGGCGGCGTGGAGCACCGCCTGGAGTTCGTCAGGGAGCTTGACGGAGTAAAATACTACAACTCGTCTATGGATTCCAGCCCGACACGAACAGCGGCATGCCTCAGCTCCTTCAAAAACAAGGTAATAATAATCTGCGGAGGTTCTGATAAAAATATTCCGCTTGAGCCGCTCGGGCCTCTTTTTGCTGATAAGGCAAAGGCTGTAATTTTAATGGGTGCGACAGCCGAGAAGATTGAGCTTATTCTAAAAGAAATCGGTTACACCGAATACCATAGAGTAAAATCGCTCAACGAGGCTGTTATAAAGGCAAGGTCGCTTGCTCATGACGGGGACTGTGTTGTTCTCTCGCCTGCGGCTGCGAGCTTTGATATGTTCGTTAACTTTGCCGAACGGGGCAATATCTTCAAGGATAATGTAAACCTTTTATAAAAGGAGTAATTAATGGATAGAACCTATGAGCTTATCTCTTCGTTGTCGGCAATTCCCGCCGTTTCGGGCAGGGAGGATATGGGCATACAACAGCTTGCCGAGCTGTGTGAGGGTTATTTTGACAGCTATGAGATAACTCCGTTAGGCAGTCTTATCGGCAGGATAAACAGCGGAATAGAAGGAGCGAAAACCCTGCTTCTGGACGCACATCTTGACGAGGTCGGCTTCCTTGTAAACGAGATATGCGAGGGCGGTTTCTTAAAGGTAGTAAATATCGGCGGTAT
>PGZT01000012.1 GCA_002841455.1 Firmicutes bacterium HGW-Firmicutes-21
AAACGGAGAACAACGATTTTGCGGAGTTTAAGAGAGCGCTGTCTTTAGTTACAACATTTTTATGCAAGGCAATAGCCAAGGACGGCGAGGGTGCAACCAAGCTGATAGAATGCGAGGTTGTGGGAGCGGACAATACCGAAACGGCAAGGATAATCGCCAAAAGTGTTATATGCTCCAGCCTTGTAAAGACAGCAATCTTCGGTTCGGACGCAAATTGGGGCAGGGTTTTATGCGCCATCGGTTATTCGGGAGCAGCTGTGGATACCGAAAAAGTAGATGTCTCCTTTATTTCGTCAGCCGGAGAGATAACAGTTTGTAAGCAGGGATGCGGAGTTGCTTTTTCGGAGGAAAAGGCAAAGGATATACTCGTTCGAGACGAGATAAAAATACTTGTCAACCTTAATTCGGGCAGCGAAAAGGCGGTTGCGTGGGGCTGCGACCTGACATATGAATATGTTAATATCAACGGGGATTACAGAACTTGATTTACTTTGTTTATCAAGCACATAAAAGTTCTTGTCGGTAAAAAGACTGCCGTGTAGAGTTAAAATTTTTATAAGGAGCAAATAATATGGATCTTACAAACGCACAGAGGGCAGAGGTGCTTATACGGGCGCTTCCGTATATACAAAAATATAATGATAAAATAGTCGTCGTAAAATACGGCGGCAACGCTATGGTAAACGAGTCCCTTAAAAAAGCGGTTATGGGGGATGTTGTTCTGCTCTCCTTAATCGGCGTTAAGGTTGTGCTTGTTCATGGCGGAGGCCCCGAGATAACCGACACTCTTAATAAAATGAACAAAAAATCGGTTTTCGCCGACGGACTTCGTGTTACCGACAAGGAGACCGCCGATGTTGTACAGATGGTGCTTGCGGGTAAAATCAACAAGAACCTTGTAGGGCTTATTCAAAACACGGGCGGTAAAGCGATAGGTCTGTCCGGTATCGACGGACATATGATAAAAGCAAAAATGCTTGACGAAAAGCTTGGATATGTGGGCGAGATAACAGAGATTAACACCCAGCCGATAACCGACCTTCTCGACAAGGGCTATATCCCTGTAATATCAACGGTGGGTTATGACAGCGAGGACAATGTTTATAACATAAACGCAGATACCGCAGCATCGGGAATAGCCGCCGCTTTAAAAGCCGAGAGCCTTATATCCATGACGGATATATGCGGAATTTTAAAGGATAAGGACGACGAGAGCTCAATAATCCGCCGTATAAATGTCAGCGAGGTTCCTTCCCTGATGCGTTCGGGAATAATATCGGGAGGTATGATTCCCAAGGTGGAATGCTGTACCGAGGCAGTAAGACGGGGAGTAAAAAAGGTATTTATCATAGACGGAAGAGTACCGCATTCGATTATTATAGAAATGCTCACAGACGAGGGCATAGGAACAATGTTTATATAGAAAGAGAGGTAGCGGAAATGAGCATCATTACCGATACGGATAAATATATAGCTCAGTCCTACGGCAGGTTTCCAGTTGCGATAAAGAGCGGCAAGGGCAGCTTATTGTATGACACGGATGATAAGGAATATATCGATATGGGCAGCGGGATAGCGGTAAACGCCTTTGGAGCGTCCGATAAAACATGGGTAGAAGCGGTTACCGCACAGCTCGGTCAGATTGCACACACCAGCAACCTTTATTACAGCCTTCCGCAGGCAAGGCTTGCCGAGCTGTTATGCGAGGGGACACATTTTGAGAAGGTGTTCTTTTGCAATTCGGGAGCGGAGGCTAACGAATGCGCAATAAAAGCGGCAAGGAAGTATTCCTCGGACAAATACGGAGAGGGCAGGAGCGGCATAGTTACGCTGAGGAACAGCTTCCACGGCAGGACGGTTACAACCCTCTCGGCAACGGGGCAGGACAGCTTCCATACCCATTTCCATCCGTTTACAGAGGGCTTCTCATATGCAGAGGCAAACGATTTTGCGGATACTGCAGAAAAGGCGGGCGATAACTGTGCCGCCGTTATGATAGAGCTTATTCAGGGTGAGGGCGGCATAAATGTACTGGATAAGGAATATGTAACCGCGCTTGCGGAGCTATGCGGTAAAAAAGACATATTGCTTATCGTGGACGAGGTGCAAACGGGCAACGGCAGGACGGGAAAGAGGTTCTGTTACGAGCATTACGGCATCAAGCCCGATATTATAACCACCGCAAAGGGCTTGGGCGGCGGACTTCCGATAGGCGCAACCCTTTTGGGTGAAAAGACGGCGAACACACTCACTCCCGGTACTCACGGCTCTACCTTCGGAGGTAATCCGGTCTGTGCCGCAGGAGCGATAAGCATAATAGAACGGATAGACAGCAGGCTGCTCGAAGAGGTTACCGAAAAAAGCGAGTACATTAAAGAAAGGTTATTGTCATCGGCGAATGTTACGGAGGTTGCGGGAATAGGGCTTATGCTCGGTGTCAAGACCGCAAAGGAACCCAAGGTAATCGTTGATGAGTGCATAAAGAGGGGACTCCTGACGCTTACGGCAAAGGATAAGGTAAGGTTACTACCGGCATTAAACATACCCCTTGACCTGTTGGAAAGGGGAATAAATATACTTATGGAGGTGCTTGAGAAATGAAGCATTTATTAAAGCTCTCGGATTTAACACCGGAGGAAATAACAGAGATTCTAAACCTTGCGGACCAGCTTAAATATGATAAAAAGAACGGTATTGAGCATAAATATCTGAAGGATAAAACGCTCGGAATGATTTTCCGCAAGGCGTCGACCCGTACAAGGGTTTCCTTTGAGGTGGGGATGTACCAGCTCGGAGGAAATGCGCTGTTTCTGTCCTCAAACGACCTTCAAATAGGCAGAGGAGAGGAAACAGCCGACACTGTCCGTGTGCTATCCCGTTATCTCGACGGAATAATGATACGCACCTTCGAGCAGAGCGAGGTTGAGGTTATGGCTGCGGCAGGCTCAATTCCGATTATAAACGGCTTGACCGACTATGCTCACCCCTGTCAGGTGCTTGCCGATTTAATGACGATACGGGAATATAAAGGAACGCTCCAAGGGCTGAAGCTGTGCTTTATCGGAGACGGCAACAATATGGCAAACTCACTTATCGTGGGCGGAATAAAAATGGGAATGGCGGTTTCGGTCGCCTGCCCCAAGAGCTACCAACCCGATGCGGATATTATGAAATGGGCATCCGAGAACGGCGATTTTGTCTGTACCGATGATATTGCCTCCGCCGCAAGGGATGCCGATGTGCTTTATACGGATGTATGGGCGTCAATGGGACAGGAGAGCGAGGGGAACGCCCGCAGGGAAGCGTTTATTAATTATTGCATAGACGACAAGGTGATGGGTATGGCAAAAAGTGACGCTATCGTACTGCACTGCCTGCCTGCGCATAAGGGTGAGGAAATTACAAAGGATGTTTTCGACGCTCATGCCGACGAGATATTCGACGAAGCGGAGAACAGACTGCACGCTCAAAAGGCTGTGCTTGTTAAATTGTTGGGATAACGGAAAATTTCTTGGGATGGTGCGGATATGAAAACAGAGAGAAGAGCTTATATTGTACTTGAGGACGGTCAGATTTTCGAGGGGAATCTGTTCGGCTGCGAGCGGGATATTATCGGTGAAATGGTCTTTACAACCGGTATGACCGGCTATGTGGAGACGCTTACCGACCCGAGCTATTACGGGCAGATTATTATACAAACCTTCCCTATGATAGGCAACTATGGTGTTATGAGGACCGACGCCGAGAGCAGAGAGGGCGGTATAAGTGCGTTCGGCTATGTGGTAAGAGAAAAATGCGACACCCCGTCAAATTTCCGTTGCGAGCAGGACATAGAGAGCTTTTTAAAGGAAAACGGCATTACCGGAATATATGGCGTCGATACCCGTCAGCTTACAAGCATAATCAGGGAAAAGGGTGTTTTGAACGCCTGTATCTGCACCGACATAGAAAGCGTGGATTTGACAAAAATAAGTACCTACCGTGTTACGAATGCGGTAAAGAACACAAGCGGAACGCAAAAACAGCTCTACAAAGCGGAAAACGGTATATATTCGGTCGCTCTTATTGATTATGGCGCAAAGCAGAATATAATCCGCAAGCTTAACGAGAGGGGATGCAACGTTACGGTTTTTCCGTATAATTGTAAAGCGGAAGAGATTCTCGACAGCGGTTTTGACGGGGTTATGCTCTCCAACGGACCGGGAGACCCCAAGGAAAACGCAGAGAGTATTGAGCAATTGAAGCTGTTAATCGGAAAAAAACCCATTTTCGGCATTTGCTTGGGACATCAGCTGCTTGCGCTTGCGTTCGGAGGGGACACCTTCAAGCTTAAATACGGACACAGGGGAGCCAATCAGCCGGCAACCGATATTTCGACAAAAAGAACCTATATCACCTCACAGAACCACGGATATGCGGTGGACATTGACAGCATTGACGGCAGTATCGGCGAGCCGCTTTTTATAAACGCAAACGACAATACCTGCGAGGGAATGGTATACAAAAACCACTCCGCTTTTTCGGTGCAGTTTCACCCCGAGGCATGCGGAGGTCCTATGGACACGGAGTTTTTGTTTGACAGATTTATTGAACTGATGAAGAAGGGAGCTGCCGATAATGCCTAAGAATAAAGATATAAAAAAGGTGCTTGTCATCGGCAGCGGACCTATTGTTATAGGTCAGGCGGCGGAGTTCGATTATGCGGGAGCGCAGGCGTGCCGTATTATGAAGAGCGAGGGTATAAAGGTCGTCCTTGTCAACTCAAACCCCGCAACGATAATGACGGACAAGGCGCTTGCCGATGCAATATACCTTGAGCCGCTAAACAGCGAGACAATTAAACGGATAATAAAAAAAGAGCAGCCGGACAGCCTGCTTGCTGGGTTCGGCGGTCAGACAGGGCTTACAATCGCCATGCAGCTCGCCAAGGAGGGCTTTCTTGAGGCAAACGATGTCCGTCTTATCGGCACAAATGCCGAGGCAATAGAAAAGGCCGAGGACAGACAGCTCTTTAAGGATACAATGGAAGCGTTGAACCAACCGTCTATACCCTCTCAAACCGTTTATACCTGTGACGAAGCGGAAAGGGTTGCGGAGCGTATCGGTTACCCTGTAATCATCCGCCCAGCATATACACTCGGAGGAGCCGGCGGCGGTGTCGCCTACGACGAGATGCAGCTGAGAACCGTTGCGAGCAACGGCTTGCAGATGTCTCCCATAAATCAGATTCTGGTGGAAAAATATATATACGGCTGGAAGGAAATTGAGTTTGAGGTAATGCGCGACTCCGTCGGCAATGTAATTACTGTTTGCAGCATGGAGAACATTGACCCGGTGGGCGTTCATACGGGGGACAGCATTGTTGTCGCTCCGGCACTTACCCTTTCGGACAAGGAATATCAGATGCTGCGCAGTGCGTCGCTTGATATAATATCCGCTCTCGGTATCGAGGGAGGCTGTAACTGTCAGTTCGCGCTTAATCCATACAGCTTTGATTATGCGGTTATAGAGGTTAATCCCCGTGTTTCCCGCTCCTCTGCGCTTGCAAGCAAGGCAACCGGCTACCCGATAGCAAAGGTTGCGGCAAAAATTGCGCTCGGATATACGCTTGACGAGATAAAAAACGACATCACAGGCAAGACCTGTGCCTGCTTTGAGCCTGCACTCGATTATGTGGTGCTTAAGATTCCCAAGTGGCCGTTTGATAAATTTGTCACGGCAAACAGAAAATTAGGCACGCAGATGAAGGCGACAGGCGAGGCTATGGCGATTGCAAACAGCTTTGAATCGGCGTTTATAAAGGCGATAAGGGGGAGCGAAATCTCGCTTGACACTCCGAACTATCCGCCGTTCAAGGGGACAGAGATAAGGGAAAGGCTGAAAACAACCGATGACCTGCGTATTTTTGCGGTTTATGAGGCGATTAAGCAGGGAATATCGGTTGACGAAATCAATGACATTACAAAGATAGACAGATTCTTTATTGAAAAGCTGAAGATCCTCTCGGATTATGAAAAGGAAATAGCTCTTGTACCGTTAACGAATGAAATATATAAAAAGGGCAAGAAGCTCGGCTATACGGACAGAGCGATAACAAGGATTAGCGGACAAAAAATAGAGAACCCGATTTATCCGTCCTATAAAATGGTGGACACCTGCGCTGCCGAATTCAAAGCGGAGACACCATACTTTTATTCATCGTATGACGAATTCTGCGAGGCAAGGACAACGGTAAACACAGAAAAGGATAGGATTATCGTGCTCGGCTCCGGTCCTATCCGTATCGGGCAGGGCATTGAGTTCGATTATTCCTCCGTGCATTGTGCGGAGACATTGAAAAGGCTGGGCTATGAGGTTATTATCATTAACAACAACCCCGAGACTGTCTCCACCGATTTCGATGTCTCGGATCGGCTATATTTCGAGCCGCTGACCGAGGAGGATGTGCTGGGAGTTATAAAAGCGGAAAAACCCATCGGTGTTGTTGTGGCGTTTGGCGGTCAGACCGCTATTAAGCTTGCAAAGCCGCTTGACGCTCTGGGCATAAAAATATTCGGCACAAGTGCCGAGGGAATAGACATGGCGGAGGACAGGGAGCGGTTTGACGACCTGCTGTCCCGCTTTGAAATAAAACGACCGATAGGGCAGAGCGTACTGAACACCGACGAGGCAATGACTGCGGCTAATGAAATAGGGTTCCCTGTTTTACTGCGTCCCTCCTATGTAATAGGTGGTCAGAATATGACCATCGCTTATACAAACGAGGAAATTACCCGTTATATGCAGATTATTCTGTCGCAGGGAATAACCAATCCCGTATTGGTAGACAAATACATGAGCGGTACGGAGCTTGAGGTGGATGTTATCTCTGACGGCGAGGATGTGCTTATTCCCGGGATAATGGAGCATATCGAAAGAGCGGGCGTACACAGCGGGGATTCCATTGCCATATATCCGCCCGTAAGCATAAACGATAAAATGCTGGAACGCATAACAGATTGCTCGATAAAGCTCTCCAAAGCCCTCGGTACAAAGGGGCTTGTGAATATCCAATACCTGATAACGGACAACGAGCTGTATGTTATCGAGGTTAATCCCCGTGCGTCAAGAACCGTTCCGTATATAAGCAAGGTAACCGGTGTACCCATGGTCGAGTTAGCCACAAGGGTTATGATCGGCGAGCGGCTCGCAGATATGGGTTACGGCAGCGGGCTCTACAAAATTCCGCCCTATATGGCGGTTAAGGTACCCGTGTTTTCGTTTGAAAAGCTATCCGATGTGGACTCCGCACTCGGTCCGGAGATGAAGTCGACGGGCGAGGTGTTAGGCATCGGCAGAACGCTAAACGAGGCATTGTTCAAAGGCTTGGTATCGGCTGGGTTTAACCTTGATATGAATAAAAAGAAGGGTAAAAACGGTGTTATTCTGTCGGTATCCGACAAGGACAAATTCGAGATAGTCGGGCTTGCCAAAAAGCTGGACGACCTTGGGCTGAAGCTATACGCAACGGTGGGTACAGCGGTGGCAATTGCGTCGCTGGGAATTGATGTTATCACACTCGGAAAGCAGGGCGAGGACAATAACAGCAATATAATAACCGAGCTTGATAATAGCGAAATCGCTTTTGTGGTCATAACGGGAGCGAGCGGAAAACAGTCGGTAACCGATTATATAGCGATTCACCGTAAATGTATATTGAAATCGGTCGCCTGTCTGACCTCGCTGGACACCGCAAATGCGCTTGCGGATATAATTGCCTCCCGCTTTAACCTCGGAAACACCGAGCTTGTGGATATAAATAATCTGCGTACGGAAAAGAGCAGGCTTAACTTTGTAAAAATGCAGGGAACAGGCAACGATTACATCTATTTTGAGAACTTCGAAGGCGAGATAACCTGCCCCGAGTCTCTGTCAATAACGGTATGCGACCGCAACTACGGAATAGGCGGCGACGGTATCGTGCTGATTGAAAGGAGCAGTATTGCGGACGCAAAAATGCGTATTTTCAACAGGGACGGCAGCGAGGGAAAAATGGCGGGCAACAGTATCCGCTGTGTCGGCAAGTATCTTTACGACAATAATCATGCTAAGAGCGAGAGCCTCTCCATAGAGACGGCAAGCGGGATAAAGGAGCTGAAGCTGTACATTTTCGGCGGTCAGGTACGCTCGGTATGCGTGGATATGGGTAAAGCGGAGCTTAACCCGGAAAAAATTCCGGTATTACTCGACGGTGAAGCCGTTATAGACAGAGCGGTCAACATAAGCGGCAAGGATTATAGAATCACCTGCGTTTCGGTGGGTAACCCGCATTGTGTTGTCTTCTGCGACAGGGTTGATGCGGTGGATATTGCAAAGGTAGGTCCGCAGTTCGAGAACAATAAGCTGTTCCCGGAGCGAATAAATACAGAATTTATTCGTGTTGTCAATAAAAGCACGCTCAAGATGCGTGTCTGGGAGCGGGGCAACGGCGAGACCAACGCCTGCGGAACGGGTGCGTGTGCCGCCGTGGTTGCCGCTGTCGAGAACGGCTTCTGTAAAAAAGGGGAGGACATAACCGTAAAACTTCGCGGCGGAGATTTGATAGTTAATTATACTGATGACAGCGTAACGCTTATGGGCAACGCCGATTTAATATGCGAGGGAAATATTGTATATTAACTCATTAAAGAAGAACTGATTAGGCATAGCAGATATATTTATGAATATACGCATATAACAACGGAATCAAGCATTAGCTGATTGGCGTTTAGGCGATACAGGCAAATAAAAGCATAAAAAATAGGGAGTGTAAGAATGCTAAAGCATATTGTTGCGTGGAATCACAAGGATATTTTTTCATCAGACGAGAAGCTTTTAAACGCTGAAAAGATTAAGGAAGAATTGGAAAGCCTAAAAAGTCTTATCCCTGAAATTGTGGAGATTAAGGTAACGGTAAATCCAGTATCATCCAGCAACAGGGATGTGGTGCTGTACAGCCTGTTCGGCTCGGAGGACGATTTGAAGCGCTATCAGGTGCATCCTGAGCATAAGCGGGTAAGCGCCTTTGTCGGCTCGGTAATGCAGGATAGGATTTGTCTGGATTTTTACGAATAGAGAAGCACAAATATTAAAGCAGCGCAGCGATTAATTACAGCTGCGCTGTTCAGCTGTAAAAACCCGAAAACTAACGGATGATTTTTCGTGTTGCATTATTAGTTAAATTATGATAAAATCCTACTTATGAAAGGAATGGTTAAAAAGTTATGAAAAGAACCGATTACATATCCTGGGACGAATATTTTATGGGTATATCGCTGCTTGCGGCAATGCGGAGCAAGGACCCGAGCACGCAGGTGGGCGCTTGCATAGTAAATGACGACAATATAATCATTTCTACGGGTTATAACGGCTTTCCGAAGGGGTGCGATGATGATGTTTTCCCTTGGGAGCGTGAGAATTGCGAGACAAATAAGACTAAATACCCGTATGTGGTTCATGCCGAGCTGAACGCTATACTAAATTCGGGCGGACGAGCCTTAAAGGGAGCAAGAATATATGTCGCGCTGTTCCCGTGTAACGAGTGCGCAAAGGCGATAATCCAGTCGGGCATAAAAGAGGTTGTATATCTGTCGGACAAGTATGCGGAGACCGACAGCGTTAAGGCATCCAAGCATATGTTTGATAACGCCGGGGTTGCATACCGTTTTCTTAAAACCGAAAAAGAAAAGCTCACACTTAATTTTATATAAATAGCTCTTGTTACATTTATTTCGTTATTGCGGAGGCTGTTAATGAACATTTATGCGGTTTTGCTTTGTGCCGGCGAGGGCACGAGAATGAACGATAACAGAACGCACAAGGTGTGTTATGAAATAGCGGGTGTTCCCGCCGTAATCCGTCAGATAAACAATTTAAGGGAAGCGGGCGTTAACCGCTTTATTGTAGTGGTGGGAAGCAAAGCGGATAAGGTCATGGAGACGCTTGACGGGATTGATGGCGTGGTTTTTGCCTATCAGCCGAAGCAGCTCGGGACGGGCAACGCCGCTCTGCACGGGTTCAAAGCCCTGCATTCGGTAGGCTACAGCGGACCTGCTATCGTCGCAATGGGCGACAAAATCATATCCCCCGATGTATATACAGGCTTAATCGAAAGGTATAAATCCTCCGCTTCGAGAGTCGCCTTTGCCGTACAGCCGAAGGAGTTTAATCATAGCGGAGGCAGAGCGGTTATTAGCGGAGATAACGCCTGCGGAATCGTCGAGCATACAGACAGCTTTTTGTTTTTACTCGGCGAGACAACGCCACGCACTCGTGAGAGCTACATAAGCGCATTGAAAAGCAGCAAGCTGAACAATAAAAAGCAGGAAATGCTTGTAGAAAAGGCGCTTTCCATGAGCGACAGGGTTCCAAGCAGCATAAGCCTTTGCGGAAGAAAATATAATAACAAAGACATTGAGAGCAACAGATATGTCAATGCCGCAACATATATATTCGATGTTGACAGCGCAATCGGTGCGCTGGAATCGGCGGGAAGCAACAACGCTCAGAACGAGGTCTACCTGACCGATGCGGTAAATAAGCTGATTGCCGAGGACGGCGGTACAAGCATATACCCCGTTGAGGACGCAAAGAAAATACTTACCTACAGCACAATGGACGAGTTGTTGATGCTGCAAAAGTATTTTACCGTTCCTACACCTGTAAAAAACCTTTTAACCGCAGGCGAGTGGCTGGGCATATTCAAAGACAGCACGGCAATAAAGGACACGCTCTCGGGCATATACGGAAGCGACGACGCTTATCTTATTGACCGAATTTCTACCTATATAAATGTGCTTGAACGCTTTATAAAACGCTACGGGGATAAGGCGGTTGTAATCGTCCGTGCTCCTGGGCGTGTTAATCTTATGGGCAGGCATATCGAGCATAGGGGCGGCAGTATAAATGTTATGTCCATAAATCGTGAGACAATAGCCGTTGTCTCTCCACGGGTTGACGATACGGTTGTTATTTCTAATACAGACAATAAATTCACCGACTTTGAGTTTTCCATACTCGACATAATAAGCAGGTATGACACTACCGATTGGTTGGATTTTATAGAGAGCGAATCAATATCCAAGATAATATGCGATAACAAGGGCGAATGGGTAAACTATATAAAATCATCTGTGCTCCGTTTGCAGTTGAAAAACAGGGATAAGTTGCTCTGCGGGATGGAAATGATGTTTACCGGTAATATTCCGGTAGCGGCAGGATTATCCTCCTCCTCAAGTCTGGTGGTAGCCACGGCGGAGGCGGTGGTATCGCTAAACGGATTAACACTCGAGGATAAGGATTTTATCTCACTCTGCGGCGAGGGTGAATGGTTTGTGGGTTCAAGGGGCGGTTCGGGCGATCATGCCGCAATGAAGAGCGGTCGGCGTGATAAGCTCACGCATCTTAACTTCTTCCCGTTTACCTGCGGAGAATCGGTGGAGTTCCCCTCCGAATGCAGGATAATTGTTGCGAACAGCTATATAGAGGCAAAAAAGAGCGCAGGCGCAAAGGATATTTTCAATCAGCGGGTCGCCTGCTATGAGTTCGGCTTTATGATGATTAAAAAGCAGTTTCCGCAGTATAAGGAGCGACTTAATTATCTGCGTGACATCAACCCTAAAAGGCTGGATGTTCCTCCGAGCAGAATATATGAAATGCTGCTTACGCTCCCCGAAAGGGCAACGAGCGACGAGATAAAAAAGGCACTGCCCGAATACGAGAAGGATATAAATCGTATACAAAAGAGCCATGCGATACCCGAGTATTATGATATACGCAGTGTAATGCTGTATGGTATCGCCGAATGTATGCGTGCCGACAAGTGCATGGATATGTTAAAGGCTAAGGATTTTGCTTCGCTCGGAGGATTAATGAATATAAGCCACGACGGCGACAGGGTTTTGAGCGGTGAAAAGGAATATGATTACAGTGCCGGAGACGAGTATCTCCTAAGGCTTATATCGGACCTCAAGAGCGAGGATTTAGAGAGGGTAACCTCTGCCCAGATATACAATCAGCCGGGCGGATATGCCTGTTCAACACCGGAAATCGACCGGCTTATCGATATGGTTAAGGCGCAGGACGGTGTTTTCGGTGCTCAACTCTCCGGCGCGGGATTGGGCGGATGTATAATCATTCTTGTTAAAAGTGAAAAAGCGGACGACATTCTAAAAAAGCTTAAAAACGATTATTACGATAAAAACGCTCTCCAGATGGGAGCGCAGCTCTTTATACCGGTTGCGGGCTCGCTTGTGCTTGCAACGCCTGCAATGGTAACCGCCGGTGTATCATAGAAAGGGATTATTAATATGACATTGGTTATTATGGCAGCCGGCATGGGGAACAGATACGGCGGTTTAAAGCAGATCGACCCTATCGGTCCCAACGGTGAGTTCATTATCGATTATTCGATATATGACGCAATAAAAGCGGGATGTAATCATGTGGTTTTTATTATAAAAGAGGAGAACTTAGAGATTTTTCGTGAGACGGTAGGTAAAAGGATAGAAGGCAGGGTAAAGGTGGAGTACGCCTTTCAGCGTATGGAGGATATTCCTGTCGGAGAGGTGCCTCCCGAAAGGAAAAAGCCATGGGGAACCACTCAAGCGGTGCTTGCCTGTAAGGATATCGTAAAGGACGCTTTTATGGTTATAAATGCGGATGATTTTTACGGCTTCGAGTCCTACAAGGTGGTTTTTGATTATCTTTCCTCGTTAAAAACGGATGAAAAGGATAAATACTGTATGCCCGGATATATTCTTAAAAACACACTTTCCGAGAACGGGCATGTCGCAAGAGGTGTGTGCCGTGCAGACAAAAACGGCTGCCTTTCGCATATTGTGGAGCGTAAAAAGATAATGCGAAACGACGGAAGAACACAGTTCTGCGACAACAACGGAGCTTGGCATGATATTGACGAGGATTCGATTGTCTCAATGAACTTTTGGGGGTTCACTCCCTCGGCGTTTCGAATGCTGGAGGAAGGCTTTTCTTCCTTTCTCAAAGATAAAAGCACCGATTTGTCAAACGATGAGTATTATTTAGTCTCCTCGATAGGGGAGGGCATCAACGGTAAATTATGTATGGTTAAAGTGCTCAGTACCTCCGCAAAATGGTTCGGTGTTACCTATCAAGCGGATAAGGCTCTGGTAGCCGGATACATACAGGCACATATAAACAACGGAGATTATCCCGTAAAGCTATGGGAACAATAAATCAAACGAACGGTAGATTTTTATGAAGTATGATGTTGTAATAATAGGAGCGGGACCGGCGGGTATATTTACCGCTCTTGAGCTGGTACGCAATAACAGCGGTAAGAGTATCGCTATAATAGAGAAGGGTCAGCCGCTCGGGAAGCGTACCTGTCCAAAGACGAAGGTAGGAAAATGCATAAACTGCAAGCCGTTTTGCCATATTACAACGGGGTTCTCGGGAGCGGGTGCATTCAGCGACGGGAAGCTGTCCCTGAGCTATGAGGTAGGCGGCGAGCTGCCCGAATTGCTGGGCGGCGATTATACACAGCGGCTTATAGATTACACCGACAGTATTTATCTTGAGTTCGGTGCGGACGAACAGGTTGAGGGAATAGGCAACCACGAAAAGGTCAGGGAGATTCGCTCGCTTGCGATAAAAGCGGGCTTAAAGCTGGTTGATTGCCCGATACGGCATCTCGGGACCGAAAAGGCGCACGAGCTGTATCTTTCCGTACAGAACTATTTAATCGCACTCGGAGTAGACCTTCTATTCGGTCGTGAATGCAGTAACCTTATTATTGAAAACGACAGCTGTATCGGTGTCGTAACCAACGAAGTCGCAAAGCCCGATGAGGAGCAGCATATATACGGCGACAATATTGTGGTAGCAACGGGAAGAAGAGGCGCCGAATGGTTGGAGCGTATCTGCTGCCTGCACAACATTTTTCATCAGCCGGGAACGGTTGATATCGGTGTCCGTGTTGAGGTTCGTAACGAGGTTATCGAGCATGTAAACAAGGTGCTGTATGAATCAAAATTAGTGGGATACCCAAAGCCCTTTAAAAACAAGGTCCGTACATTTTGTCAGAACCCGGGCGGTTTTGTATCGCAGGAGAATTATGACAACGACCTTGCCGTGGTAAACGGACATTCCTATAAGGAGATAAAATCAGAGAACACAAATCTTGCCATACTCTGCTCGCATAATTTCAGCGTGCCCTTTAATCAGCCCATCGCATATGCGCAGAAGATAGGCGAGCTTACGAATATGCTTGGGGACGGACATATAATGGTACAGCGGTTCGGAGATATACTCGACGGTAAGAGGACATGGCAAAAAGAGCTGCTGTTATCAAATGTCAAGCCTACCCTACCCGATGCGGTTGCCGGAGATATTACCGCCGCTATGCCGTACAGAGCTATGCTCAACATTATTAATTTTATTAAGGCTGTTGACATTGTTGTTCCCGGTTTTGCGAGCAGCGAGACGCTTTTATATTCACCGGAGTTAAAATTTTACAGTAACCGTGTAAAAATGGATGATAAGCTCAATACGAGCGTTAAGGGCTTGTATTGTCTCGGCGATTCGAGCGGCTGGACAAGGGGCTTGATGATGGCATCGGTTATGGGAGTGCATATGGCAAAGCAGATAATAAAAGGTGATATAAATAATTAGCAAAGCTTTAATTATTCGCTTTTTGCTTGACATTTTCACTTAATGCCTGTAACATATTGTTATTGTCAAAGGCATCGGAGGACAAAGCATGTATTGGTTTCTTGTCGCTATTATACCGTTATTCTTATTGTGGAGCGTTTATGTGGGTATTCGCCTGAACGGTTTCCTGAGCTTGTTTTTGCCCGCTATGAACAAAAAAGTGTTCTGGATTGTATACCTGATTTTTCCGTTGCTGTTTATGTTTTCAAACTTTCTGCCCACCTCGTCCTTTGCAAAGCTTATTACCAATTTCGGTTATGTTTGTCTCGGGTTTTTGCTGTATGCGTTCCTTTTTATTGTTTTTGCGGATATAATAAGGCTTGTTCTTTTCATCATAAGAAAGCTGCCGAAAAAAGGTGAGCAACGGAGAAAATTGCATTTTACCGCAGGCGTTGTCGGCTGTGTTTTAATAGTTACAACGGTGGTCGGCGGCTTTATAAACGCAAAAATAATCGCTACGACAGAGTATGATATAGAGATAGACAAAGTGTTTACCGAGGACAAGCTGAGGATTGTTGCGGTGAGCGACTTGCATTTGGGTTATCAGATCGGAGCGGCACAAATAAAAAGAGTCGTAACCGCTATAAACGAACAAAACCCCGATGTGGTGGTTATTGTCGGAGATATTTTTGACGGAACAATTGACAAGATTTTCGACCTTAAAAGAGTACAGAGGCTGCTTAGTGAGATAGAATCAAGGTACGGTGTTTATGCAGTGCTGGGCAACCATGACAGGAACCCCGACGAGGTGGAGGCATTTTGTGCCGAGAGCAATATAACACTTTTAAAGGACGCAACCCTGCTGATAAATAACAGCTTCTACCTTGTGGGCAGGAACGACCGCAGTCCTATTGGCGGTTCAAGAGACGACAGAAAAGCCTTGTCCGTATTGATGAAGGATATTGATAAGACGAAACCGGTAATTGTACTCGACCACCGTCCCGATGTTATAGACGAGCCGAGGGAGAACGGTGCCGATTTATTGATAAGCGGTCATTCGCACGCCGGTCAGGTGCTCCCTGCCAACTTTATCACAAAAAGGGTTTATCTTACCGACTACGGTTATGCGAAGTACGGCGATATGAAAATGATTGTAACAAGCGGAGTGGGATACTGGGGTCCTCCCCTGAGAGTGGCATCCAAAGCCGAAATAGCTTCAATAGACATCAATTTTGCAAAATAAAGAATGAAAAACATTTAAAACGGGGGAAATAAAATGAAGGTATTAGAGGAACTTAAGCAGTTTGACAAGGAGGTTGCGGACGCCTGCGAATTAGAGCTGAACCGCCAGCGCGACAATATTGAGCTTATCGCAAGCGAGAATATTGTATCACCTGCCGTTCTGCTTGCGGCGGGTACGATTCTAACAAACAAGTATGCGGAGGGATACCCCGCCAAGCGTTATTACGGCGGCTGCCAATATGTCGATATCGTCGAGAATATCGCAAGAGAAAGAGCCAAAAAGCTGTTCGGAGCGGAGTATGCCAATGTTCAGCCTCACAGCGGAGCCTCGGCAAACCTTGCCGTTTTCTTTGCGTTACTCACGCCGGGCGACACGGTTATGGGCATGAGCCTTGCACACGGAGGACACCTGTCTCACGGCTCGCCTGTCAACATATCGGGTAAATATTTTAATATAGTCCCTTACGGGGTTAACGACGATACACAAACGATAGATTACGATAAAATGAGAGAGATTGCGCTCGAATGCAAGCCCAAGATGATTGTTGCCGGCGCAAGCGCATATGCGAGAGCAATCGATTTTACGAAATTCCGTGAGATCTGCGACGAGGTGGGAGCTTATTTTATGGTTGATATGGCGCATATAGCGGGACTTGTTGCGGCAGGCCTGCATCAGAGCCCGGTTCCGTATGCGGATGTCGTTACAACGACAACACACAAGACGCTGAGAGGACCGAGAGGCGGACTCATTCTTTGTAAGGAGGAATTCGGACCTAAGATAGACAAAGCGATATTCCCCGGAACACAGGGCGGACCGCTAATGCATATAATCGCCGCCAAAGCCGTTGCGCTCGGAGAAGCATTGACCGATGAATTCAAGGAGTACCAGAGGCAGGTAATAAGGAATGCACAGTCGTTCTCAAAAGCACTTATCAAGGAGGGCTTTAAGATAGTCTCCGGCGGAACAGACAACCACCTTATGCTGCTTGATTTATTAAGCTTTGATATTACGGGAAAGGAGCTTGAGCACAGGCTGGACGAGGTGCATATTACGGCAAACAAAAATGCGATTCCAAATGATCCGCGCAGCCCGTTCGTAACCAGCGGACTCAGATTAGGCACTCCCGCGGTAACGGCAAGAGGTTTTACCGAGAAGGATATGGAGACGGTGGCAAGGCTTATCAAGCTTGCGGTAGTCGATTTTGAAAACAGTAAGGAATATATTCTTGCGGAGGTCAAAAAGCTCTGCGAGAGCCACCCGATTTATTCGTAGAATCATTTTAGAAAAATCCGAGGTGCATACTCGGGTTTTTTACTTGTGAACGCATAGGAGAGGGGACATATGAGGTATTCCCATGTGCTTTGGGATTGGAACGGAACGCTGATTGACGATATGGAATGCTCTTTGACGGCGGTTAACATAATGCTCTCAAAGCGTAACAAAAGTTCGATAACAAGAGAACAGTATTTTGAATATATAGACACTCCCATACGGCGGTTTTATGAGAATATATTCGATTTTTCGGAGATAAGCATGACCGAAATTATGGAGGATTTCAATCTTTATTATTCATTACACATAGGTGAGTTTCCATTGATGAGCGGAGCGAGAGAGGTGCTTGAGGAGCTGAATAAGAAGGGGGCAACGCAGATTATACTCTCATCCTCATCAAACGATATTATTCTCCCCTTTAGTGAAAAAATCAAGGTAAAGCACTTCTTCGAGCATATTCTCGGTGCCTCCGACAGCTATGTAAACGGCAAAATCGAAAGAGCGGTATGCTTTATTAGTGATAATGACATTAATCCAAAGAGCTGCGTTCTTATAGGTGACACTCTGCACGACTATGAAACGGCTGCTGCGCTCGGCTGCGACTGTATTCTCATACCGAACGGGCATCAGGCAAGAGCCGACCTTATAGCAACCGGAGCTATTGTTGCGAAAGATATTTCGTTTGTGCCGAATTTGTTGATTTAAGTGCTTTTTGTTTGACAAAGCCGTAAAAAACTGCTATAATAAAATGTTGAGTTTTTCGAAAGATAAGGTAAATCTTTCGGTAATCGGGTCCGTTTATTCGGTGATGAACGGTCTCCGATCTAATAAAAAATATACTCGCCGAAGAAATGGATATTATTATGCTTACTGCTATTACAGGAATAAACTGGGGTGACGAGGGCAAGGGCAGAATGGTTGACCTTTTATCCGAGAACTACGATATTGTAGTCAGATATCAGGGAGGAAACAACGCCGGACACACCGTTATTAACGAGAGGGGAAGGTTTATTCTTAACCTAATGCCCTCGGGAATACTACGAGAGCATGTTATAAACATACTCGGAAACGGTATGGTTATAGATATTAAGCATCTCTGCGAGGAAATGGCAAAGCTTATATCGAGCGGCATAAAAATTACTCCCGAGAACCTGAAAATAAGCGACAGAGCGATTATCTGTATGCCTTATCATGTAATGCAGGACATTCTTGAGGAGGACAGACTTGCCGATAAAAAGTTCGGCTCGACCCGCCGTGGTATCGCTCCCGTTTATGCGGATAAATATCTAAAAAAGGGCATAAGAACAAGCGAGCTCTTTGATTTGGACAGCCTTAAGAGCAGGCTTGCGGATATATTGGAGTGGAAGAATTTATCGATTAACAAGGGTTACGGGGCGGAGATGCTCTCTCTTGAGGAGATGTATAAGTATTTAATCGAATACGGAACAAAGCTGCTCCCCTTTATATGCGATACAGGCTTGTTTCTTGACAAAGCGGCAAAAGAGGGCAAACGGATAATGTTTGAAGCGCAGCTCGGCGCACTCCGTGACATAGACTTTGGCATATATCCCTATACATCCTCGTCAAACACCATTGCCGCATACGCGCCTATCGGTGCGGGAATACCCAATCATAAGCTGGACAAGGTCATAGGGATAATGAAGGCATATTCCTCCTGCGTGGGAGAGGGTCCCTTTACCTGTGAGCTGTTCGGTGAAAAGGGAAGCGAGCTGAGAGAAGCGGGAAGCGAATACGGAGCGGCTACCGGAAGACCGAGAAGAGTCGGCGGCTTTGATGTTGTCGCCTCAAGATACGGGGTAAGAGCGCAGGGGGCGGATGTTCTCGCACTTACGAAGCTGGATATACTATCCTATCTCGACAAGATACCCGTTTGCGTCGCATATGAGATTGACGGCGAGCAGACAACCGATTTCCCCGTGGGAGTTAAGCTCGAAAAGGCAAAGCCGGTATATATCTATATGGACGGCTGGAACACCGATATTTCGTCCTGCCGCAGTATGAGCGACCTTCCGGAAAAAGCGTATGAATATATCAAATATATTGAAAAAGCGGTAGATTGCCCTATTGAATATATATCTGTCGGAGCGGAACGGGAGCAATATATAAAGTCTGAATAAATTCAGACTTTTAAATAGATTTTTTATTGCCTCGTAGAGGATGAGTCAATTTTCGGAACAATAATTATTGTTCCGAAATCAAAAATTTATCAGGTTGAAGTTGGAGTTGTTATGAACAATAATTACGAGAGTCCGTTGTCGGGCAGATATGCCTCCAAGGAGATGCAGGAGCTTTTCTCATCACAAAAACGATATTCCACATGGCGTAGGCTCTGGGTTGCGCTTGCGGATGCGGAAATGAAGTCCGGGCTTCCCGTTACAAAGGAGCAAATCGATGAGATGACCGCCAATGTCGATAATATCGATTTCGAGCGTGTCGCCGAGATTGAGAAGCAGACAAGGCATGATGTTATGGCACATATCCGTGCTTACGGAGAGGTATGCCCGTCTGCCGCAGGTATAATTCACCTCGGAGCTACAAGCTGCTTCGTTACCGACAACACCGATATAATAATTATGCGTGAGGCGCTCGACATTATTAAAGCGAAGCTGCTAACGGTAATTAAGAACCTTTCCGAATTTGCGTTAGAGAATAAGGACATTCCGGCACTCGCATACACCCACTTGCAGGCGGCGCAGCCCACTACGGTCGGCAAACGGGCCGCACTCTGGCTACAGGATTTTTATATCGATTTCGGCGACCTTAATTATATATACGGCGGGCTTCGCCTTTTAGGCAACAAGGGAGCGACCGGCACACAAGCCTCGTTTCTGAAGCTGCTCGGCGGAGACACGGAAAAGGTTCTGAACCTTGAAAAGCTGATAGCGGAGCATTTCGGCTTTGACGGAGTTTACGATGTATCGGGGCAGACCTATACACGGAAAGAGGATATGCGCCTGCAGAATATACTCTGCGGAATCGCTCAGAGCGCATATAAATTTACACAGGATATGCGTCTTCTGCAGAGCTTCGGCGAGCTTGAGGAGCCGTTCGGGAAGAAACAGGTCGGTTCCTCCGCAATGGCATATAAGCGTAACCCGATTCGCAGCGAGAGAGTATGCTCACTCGCAAGGTTTGTGCTTGCAAACTCGGTAAACGCCGACCTCACCGCATCGGTACAATGGCTTGAACGGTCGCTGGACGATTCGGCTAACCGTCGCATCTCGCTTGCGGAGGGCTTCCTTGCGATCGACAGTATTCTTAATCTGCTTATAGATATTTCGTCGGATATATCCGTTTACCCCAAGGTTATAGAGAAAAGGCTGAACGAGCATCTTCCGTTTATGGCGACGGAGAATATACTTATGGAGGCTGTAAAAAAGGGCGGCGACCGTCAGGAGCTGCACGAGGTTATACGTACCTATTCAAACGAAGTCGAGCTTGCAAAAAAGCAGGGCGAGGATATCTCATTAATTGACAAAATCAAGAACGACAGCAGCTTCGGGTTGAGCGAGGAGGAGCTGATGGCGATACTGAAACCGAGTGATTTTATCGGCTTGGCGCCGTATCAGACGGAGCGGTTTATAACCGATAAAATCCTACCGCTGCTAAAGGACTTTGACGGCAGGTACTCAGACTCAATAATAAAAGTATAAGAACGAGGATATAGAGATGCGAGAGGGTTTTGACTGCAGGAGCTATGTAAAGCTGCAGAGTCAGCATATAAAAAAGCGGATTGCGGATTTCGGCGGTAAGCTGTACCTTGAGTTCGGCGGGAAGCTCTTTGACGATTACCATGCGGCGAGGGTGCTGCCCGGTTTTATGCCCGACGGTAAAATCAATATGCTTTCCGAGCTGGCGGAGGACGCCGAAATTATTATTGTTATAAATTCTTATGATATTGAGAAGAACAAGGTCAGGGGAGATATAGGAATCACCTATGACCTCGATGTTTTACGCCTTATCGATGCCTTCAGAGCCTGCGGACTGTATGTGGGCAGCGTGGTGCTTACCCATTTTTCCGCACAATCGGCGGCTATCGTCTTTCAAAAAAGGCTGGAATCGTTGGGTATAAAGACATACAGGCATTATAAGATAGAGAACTATCCCGCCGATATTCAGCTTATTGTCAGCGAGGACGGCTACGGAAGGAACGAATACATAGAGACAACCCGTTCGTTGGTTGTGGTAACGGCACCCGGACCGGGGAGCGGAAAAATGGCGACCTGTCTTTCCCAGCTCTTCCATGAGCATATGAGGGGAGTCAAGGCGGGCTATGCAAAGTTCGAGACCTTCCCTATTTGGAACCTTCCGCTGAAGCACCCCGTTAATATTGCCTACGAAGCGGCAACCGCCGATTTGCAGGATGTAAATATGATAGACCCCTTCCACCTTGAGGCATACGGAAAGACCGCAGTCAACTACAACAGAGATATAGAGGTTTTTCCGGTTCTGTGTGCCGTTTTTGAGAGGATATACGGAACCTCGCCCTATAAATCGCCCACCGATATGGGTGTAAACATGGCGGGGCTGTGCATAACCGACGATAACGCCTGCTGTGAAGCGGCAAAGGCGGAGATTATACGAAGATATTATGATGCACTCTGTCAGGAACGCAAGGGTATGGCAGGGAAGGCTCAAATCTATAAAATAGAGCTGCTGATGCAGCAATGCGGAATAACTACGGCGGACAGGAGGGTTGTCGCAAGCGCGCTGAAGCGTGCGGCGGAGACAGGCTCGCCCGTAGCCGCTCTTGAGCTGCCGAGCGGAGAGATAATAACAGGCAGAACCTCCTCGCTGCTCGGAGCATCCTCGGCAATGCTGCTTAACGCACTGAAGGCTATCGGCGGTATCGACGACGCTATAACCCTTATCTCGCCGACGGTTATCGAGCCTATTCAGGACCTGAAGGTGGACCATCTCGGGAACCGCAATCCGAGGCTGCACACAGACGAGCTGCTTATTGCGCTCTCGATTTGTGCGGTGAACGATAAAAATGCGGAGACCGCACTCGCACAGCTCAAAAAGCTGAAGGGCTGCGAGATGCATTCGTCGGTTATCCTATCGGAGGTTGATGTAAAGGTGCTGAAAACGCTGGGAATTAACCTGACCTGCGAGCCGATATATCAGACCAAGCGGCTTTATCAGAAATAGACCGCAGAGAGCTAATAGGCGGTTAGAAATGGATTATACATATGGTTTCCAACCTTAAACGTTTATTCACCGTAAAAGGTATGATGGGTAAGCGTGAGACAAACGGAGAACTGCCACGGACCGGTCAACTATACAACGGATTATTCAAAATGGCATGGCCCGCAACCGTCGAATCCGTAATGATGGGCATGGTCTCCTTTGTTGACACAATAATGGTATCGGTGCTTGGCTCTGCGGCGATAGCGTCGGTTGGGCTTACCAATCAGCCGAGGATGATAATTTTTGCGGTATTTTTCGCATTGAATGTCGGCGTTACGGCTATAGTGAGCCGCAGAAGAGGGCAGGAGGACAAGGAGGGCGCAAACAAATCGCTTGCGCAGGCTTTGTCCTTGTGTTTTTTCCTTGCGGTATTGCTGTGCGGAATCGGAATAGCGGTTGCCGAGCCCTTTATGGTTCTTGCGGGAGCGAACGAGGACACGCTTGCGGACGCAACGGTTTACTTCCGCATTATAATGGTAGGAATGCTTTTTACCGCTCTGAGCGGAGTTATAAATACGGCGCAGAGAGCGACGGGCAACACTAAAATAGCAATGCGTACCAACCTGACGGCAAACCTTATAAATATCTGCTTCAATTATCTTTTAATAAGCGGCAGGCTCGGCTTCCCCGCACTCGGTGTCAGGGGTGCGGCGATTGCGCTGCTGCTCGGCAGCGTCGTCGCCTGTACAATGTCGGTGCTGTCGTTAAGGGATAAAAGCAGCTATTTCTCGTTCGGTCTTGGCGATTGCTTCAAGCTGCGACCGGAGATACTTATGCCGCTGATAAGAGTAGGAACGGGCGCCGGTATCGAGCAGGTTTTTATGCGTATCGGCTTTTTCGTTTATGCCGTAATGGTAGCCAAGCTCGGCACAACCGCCTTTGCGACGCACCTTATCTGTATGAATATAATAGGTCTCTCCTACACCTTCGGCGAGGGGCTGGGAGTGGCGTCCTCTGCGCTTGTCGGTCAGAATCTGGGCAAAAAAAGACCCGACCTTGCCTCTCTGTACGGCAAAGCGGGTCAACGGGTTGGTATTTTTATCTCGCTCGGGTTGGTGCTTCTGTTCGTTTTCGGCGGGAACATGCTCATGCACCTTTTTACCGACCCGACCGAGGCGGACTATAACGAGATTATATCTATGGGCGTGCTGATTCTGTATATAATCGCCGCATCCTCGCCTGCGCAGATATCCCAGATTATTTTCGCCGGCGGCCTCCGCGGAGCGGGGGACACAAAATATGTTGCCGTTATCTCGCTTGTCTCCATTGCGATTGTCCGTCCGCTGCTTACATATCTGTTCTGCTTCCCTCTCGGTATGGGCGTTGCCGGCGCATGGCTGAGCCTGCTTATCGACCATTATACAAGGGTTTTATTCTACGGAATTAGATTCTCGGGCGGCAAATGGTGTGGTATATGTGTGTAGTGAGGGGGAGGATGTCGGCTCGTTATTATATAATAGATATCATAGGTTTAACTATAATTAGTATGTTGTAATCATAAACATATACATAAAACTAACCGAGTCATTCACATCTTATAAATTAATATCAAATAGTACACTTACTTTATCAAATAACGGCTTGAATGCTTGAAAGTCATTAGTTTCCAAGTCAAGTGCCTTTTTCCAAAAATCCTTTTTGTTATTTATTTTTGGAATCACAAGGTCTGAAATGATATGCTCTGTTGCATAGGTGTCGCCTGGATATATTTTTTTTATTTGCTCATCCGAGAAAAGCAATTCCACCTCAAGGCGCTTTACTGTTTGATTCTTTTTTGCAATCGTTTTTCTATGTTCAGGTACAGGCAACACCATTGCAAATATATTTCCACCATCTCGCATTCGGTATAGGCCTTCACTTTCTATTCCCTCAATATCACCCCAGCCATTGTTATTCTTAAGATCTTTAAAACATCTGTAAGCATCATCAAAATCGAATAACCCAATTATGCGTTGGTTTTCACATTCTTGCATATTGGGATTATTCAAATAGCCATACAGATTATCTTTGTTTCCTTTGCCGAATATCTTGAAATCAGCATATAAGTCAAACTCGGACTCCATGTTTTCAATGGTCGGTTTTTCCCTATTCAACATAAGCCATGCAAGTTTATATATTTGTGTGTAGGTATCCTCTACGAATAAAATTTTAGTATAGCTCTTAAATTCCTGATACTTCGCCTCAAGTTCTAAGATTCTATGTTCGTTATTTTCCATCCTAGAATAGAATTCTCTGTTTGCAATGCGCAACTCCTCATATTCCTCACGGCCCACAGGCTTAATAATCGGAGATGCGTTATCTTGTCTGAACATCTCGTAAAATATGGAATTATCAGGAGCAAGAGAAATTGTGGCGGGAGAATGTGTTGACATGATAACGACTACGTCATTTTTTATAAAATACTCATCAAGCAACATGAATAGAGATTCAACAAGTGACGGATTAAGCGTATTATCAATTTCGTCCAAAAGCAGCACTCTATCCGGACGTGCTTTTTCATTTAAAAGAGCGAAAGTGAGGTTAATAATTGTTTTTTCGCCATCCGATAATTCGGATAACTGTCTCGGGCGTGATTCGTCTATCACCCCATTCGAAAAGGTATATAAAGTTGGAGGTTCTTTTAGGGTTGGCATTTCAAATTCTATATCTGTTTTAAATCGGTAGCTAAATCTTAGTGTTTCAAAAATACGGTTTAGTATTGTCCAAGGAGCGGTTTCAAGAAATTTGTGATTGTCAAATAAACCTTCACGCTGGCCATCCCCGTGTTCAGATTTTATCATAACCCTTTTAGCGGCACTTTCATAGAACATGCTTGCAATTGTATTAACAAAAGGGTCGTCTACTTCCCAAATAAAGTCACGAGGGAGCAATTCCTTAAATGTATTTTCATCTATATTCAATAATGTGTTGTTTGGTCGGGATTGATTAAAGGTAGGTAAATTATATCTGTTTTCTTTAATAATATCCGATATAATTTCCTTGCACTTACTGTAGTTTATCGCATTAATCCATTTATTATAATGGGAGAAATGTATCCAAGCCTGCTCTTTGTGCCAAACAAGATTAATTGCTTCGGGATGTTCAAAATTCATGATACCTATGTTATCCTTAAAGCTCCTTCTTGATATGTAGCTAAAAGGAATCTTTTCATCATCAATATAAACTTCTGATGATATTAAGAATTTCGGAATGTCTATAGAGTTTGTTTTGGGAGGAATGCCTATATTTCCCGCAATGATTTGCATCAATTGGGATTTTCCGCTGCCGTTTACTCCTGAGAGGATAATCAAATCCCCATGCAATTCCGCTTCATACCTTGAACGGAACTGTTTGAAGTCATTATTTAGCTTTATTTTAATTGTTTTCATTTACTACCCTCGTTTAATAGTTTGCTTCGCTATTTCTTGAGCTACAGGTATATGTGGCATAATAACTGCCGACAATTATCGCAAATCGCATGCAGTGCCAAAATTAACGCTTAATTTTACTTCGTCTAATTACTATATAGCGTTGTATAATATTAGCAACATAAAATGCTACTCTATAAAACCTTTCACCATTATACATAATAATGCAAAATATGTCAATAAATTTATATAAATATTAAGAGCAACCGAAAGCAGGTTGCTCTTTTTGGTATTATCCGAATTTTTCACCCCAGCATATGCTTTGCGGCGGAGAGGATACCGTATTTGCCACTCTCGTAGGTCAAGCCGCCTTGGATATATACGGTGAAAGGCTCACGGAGTGGTGCATCTGCGGAAAGCTCTATGGAGGAGCCCTGTGTGAACGCACCCGCCGCCATGACTACCTCGTCGCTGTAGCCCGGCATTGCCCAGCCTGTCGGGGTTACAAAGCTGTCCACGGGGGAGCCTGCCTGTATTCCGTGGCAGAACCTCAATAATGTATCGGCGTTTTTAAGGTTTATGGTCTGTATTATGTCAAAACGCCGCTCGAATGCGCTCGGGGCGACTTTATACCCCAACCTCTCGAATAAAAGTGCCGAAAAAACGGCTGTTTTTAATGCCTGTGCGGTGGTGTGCGGAGCATAAAACAGCCCCTTTATCATATTCTTGGTCTGCCCGAGTGAGGCACCCGCTTCCGTGCCTATGTCGGGGACAGAAAGCCTGTAGGAGGCAAGCTCCACGGCACGGGGAGTGCCTGTAATATATCCTCCGGTCTCGGCGATACCGCCGCCGGGGTTCTTTATAAGAGAGCCGACAAGAAGGTCGGCTTTTGGCTCGGTCTCCTCGCAGAACTCGCCGTAGCAGTTATCCACGACAAGGAATGCGTCGCTGTTCTGCCTTACAATATCGTACAGAGCGTCTATTTCCGCACAATTCAGACTGCGGCGGGACATATAGCCCTTGGAGCGCTGCACAAACACAGCCTTAATGCTCCCGTCGTTCAAAAGGATGCTTTTTATACCTTCATAATCAAGCGTTTTGCCGCCGATTATCTCGGTTTGCCTATAATTCACCCCAAAGTCGGCAAGTGAGCCGTCTCCGTTCGCTCCGCTTATGCCAATAACCTTGTCAAGCGTGTCATAGGGCTTGCCCGTTACCGAAAACAGGGTATCGTTCGGTCGTAAGAGCCCGAAAAGAGCGATACCTAAAGCGTGTGTTCCCGATATTATATTATGCCTTGCGAAGCCGTGAGTATATCCGAATATCTGCGCAAAAAGCCTGTCGCATAAATCCCTGCCGTCGTCGTTGTAGCCGTAGCCGCTCGTCGGCGTAAAATGCCGCTCGGACAGCTTGTTCTCTGCGAAGGCACGCATCACCCTTTCGGTGTTTTTATAGGCGGTTCGGTCGATTTCGGCAAAAACATCGACAAGAGCGACCTCGCATTCCTCCGCAAGAGTGTCTAATTTTCTTTCTGTATTCATTTATTCGATACCATCCTCAATAAAAGCGGTCAACAACGCCGAGCAAGCCCTTACATCGGCGATATCCAGCGTTTCCAACGGCGAATGTATATACCGAGACGGTATCGAGATACAACCGGCGGCACAGCCCGAACCCGCTATCTGCATTGAGGAGGTGTCCGTTCCTCCCGCCGTCAGTATTTCATATTGGTATTTGATTTTGTTGCGTTCGGCAAGCTTGGTCAGACGGTCGATAATAACCCTCGAACAGATGACGGATTTATCCTTGATTTTTATCGCCGCACCGCCGCCCAATTTTACGGGCAGGCCCTTTTCACCCGGAGCGTCGCCGGAGGTGGTAACATCGACATTTACCGCATAGTCGGGCATAATCGAGTTTGCGGCGGGTTTTGAGCCTCGGCAGCCGACCTCCTCCTGCACGGTGAACACAAAGTAGGTGTCTACGGCGGCTCTCTTCAGCGTTCTGACAGCGTCCGCCACAACGGCACAGCCGATTCTGTTGTCGAACGCCTTTGCGGCATACCGACCGTTCAGCAGCTTTTGGAAAACGGGGGTAACGGCGCAGGTATCACCGATCCTCACCTTTTTTTCCGCTTCCTTTTTGTTCCTTGCGCCGATATCGATAAACAGCTTGTTCATCTTCATTTCCTCGGGTTTGGTTCCCGATTCGGCGGCAAGCACGCCAACCGTACCGTTCTTAAAGCGAACGGTATGATAAACAGAGGATATGACATTTATACCGCCGATGTTGGAAACCCTTATAATTCCGCTGTCCTCGATGTAGGTTACCACAAAGCCGATCTCATCCATATGCGCCGCAACCATCAGCTTTTTGTCGGAGCATTCGCCCTTTTTATATGCTATCAGGTTACCCAATGCGTCCACCGAAATGCTGTCGGTAAAGGGCGCTATCTCCTTTTCTATAACCGTGCGGAGCTGTTCCTCGTCACCCGCAACCGAAAAGCAGGCTGTGAACCTTTTTATCAGATCAATCATATATAAAATCCTCCTTCAGTAGAGCCGAAACAAGCTTCTTCATCTCCCATAAATCATCCTTACAAACGACATTGCTTGCGGAATGTATATACCTTGCGGGTGCGGAAATCGACATAACCCTGACACCGTTGCCGCTTTTTTGATATGCCGCCGCCTCGTTTCCTCCTGCGATGACATTCTTCATCTGGTATTTTATATTGTTCCTCTCGGCTGTTTGTCTTATATGCTCCACCAGAGCCTTGTCGTATATGGTTCCGCCGTCCATATGCGAGACGACCGCACCGCCTCTCAAGGCACAGGCTTGGCGGGATTTGGGAGTGTCTACAGTGTCGCCCGCCGTGGTTGCTTCGATAACTAAAACGATATCGGGCTTTAAACGGGCGGCGACCTGCTTTGCGCCGTCGGTTCCCACCTCCTCGCAGGCGGGGAAGGCAAAATAGGTGTCGTATTCGGGCTCATCCTGCATTATTTCGACAAGTAAAGCACATCCGAAACGGTCGTCAATAGCCTTGGATTTTATCATATTATCGCCGAACTCCTCAAAGTTGGGCAAAAAGCCTGCCGTATCGCCTACGGAAATCAGCTTTTCGCAGGACTCCCTATCGGTACAGCCTATATCTATATACATCTCGTTTATCGGGGGGCAAACACCTCGCTCGCTCTCCTTTTGCAAGTGGATTGCCTTTGAGGCGACAACGCCAATTATTTGGTTATCCCCGATACACACCCTTCTTCCGCTGACGACACGGCGGTCGATACCGCCGATGTTTTCAAAGTATATATAGCCCTCATCGGAAATATACTTCATCATAAAGCCGACCTCGTCCGTGTGTGCGGAGAGCAGAACCTTTTTTGTCGGTGTTCTCCTGCCCTTTTTAAAAGCGGTAAGGTTTCCCATTCGGTCAACGGACCAGCTCGTTGCTATATGTTGTATATCGTCGATTATCAGTTGCCTTATTTTGTCCTCGTTTCCCGAGGGTGATATGCAGTCGCAGTACCTCTTTAGTCTTTCTATCATCTATATGTCCTCCGTCAACGAGAGCGTAAGCTCGCTTATGAGCCTTGATACATTCAACACATCGGATAGCATAACTATCTCGTTTGCCGTATGCATATTTTTAAGAGGAACAGAGATTAATACGGTTGGAACACCCTCTCGGGAGGTCTGTATCGCTCCGGAATTTGTGCCGGTATTGTTCGGCTCGGCGAAGAGCTGATAGGGGATGCCCTTATCCTTTGCGACAGCGACAGCTCGGTCGGTGAGCCTTCTGCTCGTCCGTGCCGAATAGGAGATGCTCCCGCCCTCGCCCATTCTGATCCGCTTGCGGTACACGGGTGCTTCCGGAACATAGGCGTTTGTAACATCCAAAACAACGGCGAAATCGGGAGCGACATGGTAGCTGCCCGTAATCGCTCCCTTATAACCCGTTTCCTCGCCGACAGAGAGTTGTACGGCTATATTTACGGGGAGAGCTTTACCCTTCAACAGCTCTATCGCACGGAGAATGGCGGTAATGCCTATTCTGTCGTCAAAGCTCTTTCCGGTGATATTATCATTCTGCAGCCTTGCCACGGGCGAGCGGTAACCGACGGGTGTTCCTATGGCAACAATGTCCTCCAGCCGCTCCTTGGAATAACCCGTGTCTATCGCAAGGTCGGTCAGCTTCATAGCCTTTTCACTGTCCCCCGGCTCCTGAAGGTGCGGTGGCATGGAGGTAAAAATGCCGAGTATGGTCTGCTTGCCGTAAATATTAACCTCTGACGCCGAAAGGATTCTCG
>PGZT01000013.1 GCA_002841455.1 Firmicutes bacterium HGW-Firmicutes-21
TTTCGCAATTTCCATTATATAGGATTTCTTTGGTTTATGCTCTACTTTTTTTCTTTTTCTGTAAAGCTCTATCGCCACCTCAACATTTATTATAGAGCCATAATTAATAAAACGACAGAAGTATCCGGAGTGGTGTTGAATCACTCCGGATTTTATATATTTCGAAAGTCATATTAATATAAAATGTTTGACAAAGGTGTTTTCCCTTGTTATAATATAATGATAAATTATGATTATTTCATAATTAAAGCCATTGCAGATTGCTTATCCGGCGATAAGCAGGGCACGCATATATGTTTTAATAAGCAAGAGCAAAAAAGAGCAAAACGATATTTAAAATGTGTTTTAAATATTTCGCCGGAGAAACGGATAACATTTATGACAAGACGAGAGGCGAGAGAGAGCGCTCTCTGCCTGATATACGAATACAGCTATAACAACGAAAAAACTCCGGAAGAGGTCTATGAGCAAGCGGTAGCTGTCCGTGAGGAGCATCCGAGCGCATTCGCAAAGCAGCTGTATTTCGGAACCTGTGAGCATATGCCCGAATTAGATGAGCGGATTGCCGTTGCCGCAGACAACTGGCGGATTGGTCGGATAAGCAGAGTTTCGCTTGCGGCGTTAAGGCTCTGTGCTTTTGAGCTGCTTTATATGCCCGGAACCGAGAAGGAAATAGCCATAAACGAGGCTCTTGAGCTGACGAGAAAATACGATGACGAGAAAGCGGTCGGCTTTGTAAACGGCGTTATCGGAAAAATAATAAACACATGAGCGAGCAAAGAAGCCTGAGCGTTTCACAGCTTAATACTTTTATCAAGGATTACCTTGACAACCTCCCAACCCTGCGGAATGTGTATGTTAAGGGTGAGATATCAAACCTTAAGGTGTACGGAGGTTCGGGGCATATTTACTGCACTCTCAAGGATGAGCAATCGCGATTGAATGTAATTATGTTCGGCGGAACGACAAAATTAAAGTTCCGCCCCGAGGACGGAATGAAGGTTGTCTGCCGCGGCAGAGTGGCGGTTTTCGTTCGGGACGGTGCGTATCAGCTCTATGCGGACGATATGGAGCCGGACGGAATCGGTTCCTTGTATATTGCTTTTGAGCAGTTGAAGGCGAAGCTGGAAGCGGAGGGTCTGTTTGCATCCGATCATAAGAAAAAGCTGCCGAAAATACCCTTTCGTATCGGTATTATAACCGCTCCGACAGGGGCTGCGGTCAGGGATATGATAAATGTTTGCGGACGGCGTTTCCCCGCCGCCGAGATAATAATCTATCCGTCGCTTGTCCAGGGTGAAAACGCACCGGCACAGCTGATAAAGGCACTTAAATATATCGACAAAAACTCTCTCGCCGATATTATTATAATCGGCAGAGGCGGCGGCTCAATCGAGGACCTCTGGGCGTTTAACAACGAAGCTCTCGCAAGAGCCATTTATGCCTGCAACACCCCGATAATATCGGCGGTCGGGCATGAGACGGATTTTACAATAGCCGATTTTGTTGCCGACAAGCGGGCGCCTACACCCTCTGCGGCGGCGGAGATAGCCGTTCCAGATTCATACGAGCTGAAAAAATTGTTCGGCAACGCACAAAACAGGCTTGCTTTACTGCTCAGAAAGCAAACGGATGATATGCGCAAGCATCTTAAGCTGCTCTCTGACCGCCCCGTGCTACAGAATCCGCTCACTTCCTTTGACGACAAGCGGATGGTTCTTGCACGATACGAGGAGAAGCTGAGCGAAACATTTAATTTCGCATTACTCCGCAGTAATGTTGCCTATTTAGACGAGCGGTTAAGGCAGCTTACCGAGATTAATACGGAGCGGTTGTCCCAAAGGTTACGCTTACAGAGCGGGAAGCTGCACAGCCTTAACCCGATGAGCGTACTCGAGCGGGGCTATGCAGCCGCCTTTAAGCCCGACGGAACGGTCATAAAGGGTGTCGATGACCTTAAAAAAGGTGATGTCTTTGACCTTAAACTGTACAACGGCAGCGTAAGCGCAAAAGCAGTCGACATTATTCATCCTTCACCGAAAGATAACCGAAAGGAATGGTCATAATAATGGAAAACGAGAAGATAAAAAAAGACGACAAGCTCACCTTTGAGGACGCTCTAACACGACTGGAGAAAATAGTCCGTTCTTTGGAGGAGGGAAATGTCCCCTTGGACAGCTCGTTGTCGCTTTTTGAGGAGGGCACAAAGCTCATCCGCTTTTGCAGCGAAAAAATCGACGCCGCGGAGCAGAGGGTTAAAATACTTACGGAGAAGAACGGGGTTGTTACCGAGCAGGAGTTCGGAAGCACTTAATGAGCCGAAAGGATTTGTAAAACTAAATGACATTAAAAGAGGCTATGTCACACTCTGCGGAGCAAATCGAGGGTATGCTTTACACACTGCTGACACCTATAGCGGATATAAATCATTCTAAGCTGTTTGAAGCTATGCGTTACTCCGTAATGGCTGGAGGAAAGCGGATACGCCCCTATTTGGTTACCGAGTTTTGTGTTCTGCACGGAGGTATGGCGGAGAACTCGCTTCCGTATGCGGCAGCTGTTGAAATGCTGCACACGATGTCGCTTATTCACGACGACCTCCCTGCGATGGACAACGATGTATTAAGGCGGGGAAAGCCGACAAATCATGTTGTTTTTGGTGAAGCGACGGCAATCCTTGCGGGAGACGCTCTTTTAACAGAGGCGTTTAATGCGTTATCCTCAAACAAGCATTTGACGGCGGAGCAAAACCTTGAGGCGGTAACCGCACTTGCACGCTTCGGCGGAGTAAACGGTATGATGGGCGGACAGCAGATTGATCTTCAAAGTGAGAATATATCCGTCCCTATCGAGGTTTTGGACGACCTTGTTTCCAAAAAAACAGCGGCTCTTTTGTCCTGCTCCTGTCTTTTGGGCTGTATTGCGGCAAATGCAAGCAGCTCGGATAAGGAAAAAGCGGTCGAATACGGTCATAACCTCGGGGTTGCCTTTCAGATTACGGATGATATTCTTGATATGGAGAGTGATAATATAACACTCGGCAAGAGCATCGGCAAGGACAACAAGGACGGAAAGTCAACCTATGTTTCACTTTTGGGGATTGACCGAGCAAAAGCACTTGCGTATGAGCTAACGCAAAATGCTAAAAAAATTATCGGCATATACGAGCAAAACGCTTCCGCAAGGCGGCTTTTTGAGATGTGCGACCTGTTATTGAACAGGAAAAAATAACAGTAATACCGTTTAAAACGGTTGCATAATAAATGGCAATTGATATTTTTAAAAATATGTGATATAATCCTATCGATGGCGCAGTATCCTAGTTAACTCGTTGTTGCTGAAAGCGTGCCTAAAAATACGCATAAAGGCAAATCGATGAAGCTCCTTGTGCTTGCTTTATACGCCCAGTATAGGGTGGGTGCTGGGAGAATGGGACTGTGGGCTGCCCGCAATGGCATGCGGAGAGGGACCCACTTTCCTTTGAGGCCTTATTCTCGTGGTCGAATGGTTACGGCAGCTTTTGCCGCACATATCAGCTACGGATTAAGGATTAGACCTATTACGCGGTGCATTTTAAGAATGACGCTGTGGATAGATGTAGCCTGCCTTGAGTGGTTATGGCGGATAGAGGATCATACCGGCGGCGATTAGCTACCAAAGTCGGGAATATCTCCTTTTGAAATCATCGCTGCAAAAGAGGATTAGGCAACGGACTCGGGTTATTGAGGAAAACTCCTAGGCTGAGCACATGCGTTTATCGCATCAGGCACAATATGGATTGCAGTGCGGACTTAAAGGCAATCAAGTCACGGCTATGGTAACATACCGTCTGCGGCTTTAAAGGGAAACCGCTTCATTGGCGACAAGAAGCAGCCGCCGGGGAAAACCAACTTGACCGTATGCCGCAAAGTTTACATGTTGTGCCGCCATCAAAAGGTTCTTTTTGATATTTAAGCATAATATAAAATCGAACAGCTAATAATTGTATTATGTAACGGAAGGAAAAATATGGGTAACAACGAACCTCCCCGAAGTATAAAAAACGGAGGAAAGTATCCTGCCGACAAGCCGAACGACATAAAAAACGGCAAAAGCAATATCGGTCGGAAGGAGCAGCTAAAAAAAAGGTCGCAGAAACGCTGGATTATTACGGCGTTTGCTTTGTCTTTTTGCATCACGGCGGTGCTGTCGCTCGGCTCGAACGAGGTTATTTCCTCGCTCAATGTGCTGGTGGCGATACCGGTACTGCTGTTTTTTATCTTTATCGGCATTGTTTTTGACACAATAGGGTTAGCCGTTGCCGTTGCGGAGATTAAGCCCTTTAATTCCATGGCATCCCGTCGGCTTAAAACCGGTAAAAAAGCCGTGTGGCTTATTACAAATACCGAAAAGGTCAGCTCCTTCTGTAACGACCTGATCGGCGACATTGCCGGTGTTTTGAGCGGAGCTACGGGTGTGGCTATAGCCGCAAGACTCTTTTCGGGCGGAGCGAGCATATGGCTTACACTTGCGATGACCTCATTAATCGCCGCAATCACGGTGGGCGGCAAGGCAATAGGAAAGCTAATAGCGGTTGAATATAGCGAGCAGATCGTTATGTTCTCCGCAAAGGTATTATGCGGGTTCAAGCAATAAAAATAAACTCGTAAACGAGTTTTTGACAAAATGCTCCGCATTTTGCGCTATACGCTTTATAAGGCAATAAACTCGTAAACGAGTTTTTGACAAAATGCTTCGCATTTTGCGCTGTACGCTATATATGTCAATATAAATTAAGGATGACAACACGATTTGATTCTTGACAATATTAATCACCCTAATGATATAAAAAACCTTACCCAGCCCGAGCTTGAGCTGCTGTTAGACGAGCTTCGGGATACCGTTGTTCGCATTGTAGCAAAAACCGGGGGGCATCTTGCCTCCAACCTCGGCGTTGTCGAGCTTACCGTCGCACTGCACCGTGTTTTTGATTCTCCTGCCGATAAAATCGTCTGGGATGTAGGTCATCAGAGCTACATACACAAAATACTCACCGGCAGAAACCCCCGTATGGACACCTTAAGGCAATACGGAGGGCTGTCCGGCTTCACAAAACGGGACGAGAGCGAGCACGACCCCTTCGGTGCGGGACACAGCTCAACCTCCATTTCGGCTGCCGTGGGTATTGCCTCCGCCAACAAGCTTGACGGAAACGACGGCTTTACCATCGCCGTTGTCGGTGACGGAGCATTTACCGGAGGAATGATTTACGAGGCGCTCAACAATTGCTCCGACAAGGACAGATTAATTATAATTCTTAACGATAACGATATGTCTATCTCTCCCAATGTGGGAGGAATGAGCCGATATTTCAGACGGTTTCGCACCACGGCACGCTATTTCAGGTTCAAGCATTGTTTTAAACGCATATTCGGAGCCATTCCGTTAATCGGAAAGGGCTTGGTGGGTATAGCGAGGAGGACAAAGAACGGCTTTAAGCGGCTGCTGGTAACCGAGAACTTTTTCGAGGTTCTTGGGCTGTCCTACTACGGACCTCTCGACGGAAATAACGAAAAGCACCTTGAGCTTGTATTAAACGAGGCGAAAAATGACAAGAAATGCAGCGTTGTCCACATTTGCACAAAAAAGGGCAAGGGTTATTCGTATGCGGAGGAAAAACCCGATCTTTATCATTCGGTGAGCGGCTTCGATATCGAGAGCGGTGAAATTAAAAACGGATTAAAAAAATCCTTTTCCGATTGCTTCGGCGAGATAATCACCGAAGCGGCACAAAAGGATAAGGATATATGTGCGGTAACCGCCGCAATGAGCGGCGGAACGGGGCTGGAGAGCTTTGAGGGAGCCTTTCCTGAGAGGTTTTTCGATGTCGGCATTGCCGAGGCGCACGCACTTACCTTCTCCGCCGGACTTGCCTCACAGGGTAAAAAAGCGGTTTTTGCGGTATATTCGACCTTTTTTCAACGAGCATATGACCAGCTGCTGCACGATGCGGCGTTACAGGGAGTCCCCGTTATTCTTGCGCTTGACAGAGCGGGCTTTGTTGCGGAGGACGGCGCAACGCATCACGGAGTTTTTGATGTTGCGGTCATTAACAGCATACCCGATACAGATATTTATTCGCCGGAGAGCTTTGAGGATATGCGTTATGCCTTCGGTAAAGCGTTTTCGGGCAGCCGTCCCGTTGCCGTAAGGTACCCAAAGGGTTCACCCGAGGAATACGACAGGTCTATATTTAAGAATATCGGGGATATGTGCTTCTGCGATTTCGGCTCATATCCGTCGGTCGCAATAATAACCTACGGAAAAATTACCAAAAACGCTTTACTTGCGGCAGCAGAGCTATATAAATCAGGAATAAACACGAGGGTTATCAAGCTTATTTGCATAAAACCGATTGATTTTACCAAGATAACCATGCTCGCCGGCGGCACAAGCAACCTGTATATACTCGAGGAGGGCATAAAAACGGGCGGAGTCGGTGATGTTATTGCTTCTAATTTGAGCGAGAACGGCTTCCTTGAGGGTAAAAGGATAAGGATAAGAGCGATAAACGACAGCTTTATTTCCCACGGGAGCAACGAGCTTTTATATAAGGAATGCGGTTTTATGCCCGAGCAGATAGCTGCGGAGATTACGGAGCTTGTTAAGTTTGAAAGATAAATCTTTCAAATACGGTTTTGTGCCTTGGATACAAAAGATGTATCCATTTGTATTGCATACAAAACGCTTCTTGTCCAAAAAGGTGTCTTTGAGAGCCGAAACAGAGCCTCCGCCGCTATAATCGAGGGCAAGGTTGAGGTAAACGGTCTGATAATAACAAAACCCTCCTTTCAGACAGAGGAAACTGCGGATATTGCCGTCTTAAAAACGGATAACTATGTTTCGAGGGCCTACCGCAAGCTGTCCGCCGCTCTGGACGAGTTCGGTATTACGGTAACGGATAAGGTAGCTGTTGATATAGGAGCATCCACCGGCGGCTTTACCCAATGCCTGCTGGAGCGGGGCGCAAAAAGAGTTTATGCGGTGGATGTGGGCGTAGGTCAGCTGCACCCGAGCTTATTACAAGACAGCCGTGTTATAAATATGGAATCGGTCAACGCCAGAAAGCTAAGGAAAAGCGACTTTCCCGAGGAAATTACACTTGCGGTCATGGATGTTTCTTTTATATCTCAAATTAAGATTTACCCAGCCGTATCTGACATTTTACCGAACGGAGCACCGCTGATAAGCCTTGTTAAGCCGCAGTTTGAGGCAGGCAGGGAAAACATAGGCAAAAAAGGAATCGTTAAGGATAAAAACGGAAAACTGATAACCTCTGTTTTTGACAATTTAACCCGTAACGCAGAGATAAACGGTCTTTTTATAAAGGAATTTATACCCTCGCCGATAGACGGCGGCGACGGAAACAAGGAGTATCTCGCTTTATTTTATAAGAGGTGTTTATGAGCAATAACATAAAAAGGGTGCTTTTGTATCCCAATACGCAAAAGGAGTTCTGCGCCGATGCCGTTGTACGGGTGTCCGAGAAGCTGTTCTCGCTCGGAATAAACACGATTATGGCGGAGGAGCTGCGGGAGCAATACGGCAACGCCGATATATATCTGCCGGAACGAGAGGCGTTTGCGAGCAGTGACCTTGCAATTGTTTTGGGCGGCGACGGAACAATGCTCTCCGCCGCACATATCGCCTGCGAGACAAATACGCCGCTCTTGGGAGTTAACTTAGGCACTCTCGGATATATGAGCGAGCTTGAGCTGGAGGAAATAGACCTGCTCGATAAGCTCTCGGAGGATTTTGATTGTGCGGACAGAATGATGCTTGATGTCTCGGTTGAACGGGAGGACGCAACGCTTATCGGATTTACCGCTCTCAACGAGGCGATTATATCAAGAGGTGCGGTTGCAAGCATGGTCGGCTTAAGCCTGATTTGCGACGGTACACTGGTTAACAGCTATCGTGCTGACGGTTTGATTGTTTCCACGCCGACAGGCTCAAGCGCATACTCAATGTCGGCGGGCGGACCTATTATAGACACGAAGCTGGACGCTTTCTGCGTCTGCCCGATATGCTCACATTCCCTTGCGGGTTCGAGAGCATTGCTTTTTTCTCCGAATTCTGTTATAATTATACAGCCCTCCTCCGAGAAGGGCGGCGATATAATACTTACCGCAGACGGCCGTTATTCCTTCAGGCTAAACGACTGCGACTGTGTTAAAATTAAAAAGAGCGAAAAAATTACCCGCTTTGTCAAAATAAAAAAGGATGCGTTCTACACCGCTCTAAAACGCAAGCTCGGTTGATTATATATTACGAAAGGAACGGGAAACAAAGGTGAAGGTAAAAAGACAGAAGGCCATACTGGATTTTATTACAAAAACCGACATCGATACGCAGGAGGAGCTTCAGGCAAGGCTTAAGGACGCCGGTTATGAGGTTACTCAGGCGACAATTTCCAGGGATATAAGGGAACTCGGGCTTGTCAAAACCTCTTCGGGCAGAGGAGGATATAAGTATGTACAAAACGCTCTTAAGCAAAAGGAAAGCATAACAGGTAAATTCTCGGCAATACTGACACAAGCGGCGCATTCGGTGGATTGCGCCCAAAACCTTGTTGTTATAAAAACCTACACCGGCATGGGAAGTGCGGCAGGTGCGGCGGTTGATTCTATGGAGCTTCCCGGCGTTATCGGCTCGCTTGCGGGCGACGATACCCTGCTTATTATTACTCGGGACGAGGAAACGGCAGGCAGACTATACGACAGCTTCTCTATGCTGTTCGGACAGAATAAGTAATTATGTTAGCATCCGTACATATCGAAAATATCGCTCTGATAAAGAATATAGATATCTCGTTCGGAGGCGGCTTCAATGTACTTACAGGCGAGACGGGAGCAGGCAAGAGTATAATTATCGATGCTTTGTCCCTTCTCTGCGGCGCTCGCAGCGACAGAGAGATTATCCGCTCCGGCGAGGACAACGCACTTGTTGAGGGTGTTTTTACCGAGCTTGGCAAGGAGACGCTTGCGTTGCTTGCCGAGCAGGATATTTATCCGGACGAGGACGGCCTGTTGCTGCTGCAAAGACGGCTGTCCGCAGACGGCAGAACGGTTGCAAGGATAGGAACCCGCCAGGTCCCCGCCTCAAAGCTGCGGGAAGCGGCGTCCGTTCTTATCGCCATTCACGGTCAGCAGGACACACAAATACTTGCGGACGAGCAGAAGCAGCTTATTTTGCTGGATAACTTTGCGCAAAATTCCGCCTTGATAGACATTTACCGCTCGGAATACAATAAATACACCGCTCTGTTAGAGAAGCGGCGTTCCCTACGCAGTACCGAGGACGAGAAGAGCTTTCGGCTTGATATGATAAATTACAGGCTTGCCGAGATAGAGAAGGCACGACTCTCCGCAGACGAGGAGGACAAGCTTAATGCCGAACGCACAATGCTCTCAAACAGCGAGCGGATTATAACCCATACCAACGAGGTGTACGACAGTTTATACCGTAATCAGAACAGTGCCGCAGATCGAATATCCGCCGCTATAAATTCGCTCCGACAGCTGAGCGGCATTATCCCCGAGGCGGACAGCCTTATAGAACGGCTCACCGAGGCTAAATACGAGCTTGATGATATTTCGGAGCAGATTCAACCCTACACAGAGCAGGACGGAGAGAATCCGCTGAAACGGTTAGATGCGGTTGAGGAACGATTGGAGCAGATTAATTCCCTTAAACGGAAGTACAAGAGCGATGTTGAGGGAATACTAAATGAATATAACAGGCTTACGGAGGAAAAGGATAATATAGAATACGCCTCCGAGCTGCTGGAGCAGCTGGAAGAGCAGATAAAAGAACAGACAGCCGTTTTGAATGAAAGTGCCGACGCACTCAATAAATCAAGAAGCGTCGCCGCGGCGGAGCTGATTAAAAAAGCTCGGGAAACACTTGTGTTTTTGGATATGCCGTCGGTAGAATTTGATGTTGAATTTACTAAAAAGGATTTTGGCAATAACGGAAACACAGAGGTCAGCCTTTTAATAAGCGCAAACATCGGCGAGGCTCCCAAGCCGATAGCAAAAATAGCGTCGGGAGGCGAACTGTCCCGTGTTATGCTTGCTCTAAAAAACATCTCGTCAAGGGGAGAGAACCCCGTAATGATTTTTGATGAGATAGATACCGGAATATCCGGTAAAACAAGCGATAAAATCGGGATAAAGCTGTCCGAAACCGCAAAAGTAGGCGGATGCCAGGTTATCTGCGTAACACATTCGGCGCAGATTGCGGCAAGAGCGGACACGCACCTTCTTATCTCCAAGGAGGAAGCGGACGGCAGAACAACTACAAGAATCAACGAGCTGTTCGGAGACGAAAGAGTGAACGAGATTTCCCGAATAATCGGCGGTGTTACAATTACCGATACGGTGCGAAAAACAGCCGAGGAGATGCTGTCCAAGCAGGCACAACAAACAATAAATACTTCGTATTGAGAGGAAGAACCATGTTATCCACTAAGCAGCGTGCTTTTTTGCGTTCCATAGCAAACACCACCGAGACCTTCCACCAGATTGGAAAAAACGGCTTGACGGAGAATCTTTTAAAGACACTTTCCGATGCTCTTGAGGCAAGAGAGCTAATAAAAATACAGATACTCGAGACCTGTCCCGATACACCGAAGGATATAATGAACACGCTCTGCCCCGCGCTCCGCTGTGAGCCTGTGCAGGTGATAGGCAGAAAAGTGGTTATCTATCGTCCCTCGTTTGACAAGCCGCTGATAAAGCTGCCTGTAAAATAAAAAACGGCAGGTGAACGGATGAAAACAGGAATATTCGGCGGAACCTTCGACCCCGTACACATTGGGCATGTCCGTGCGACGGAGGCATTTGTTTACGAACTCGCTCTTGACCGCCTGTTTGTTCTGCCAAACTGTCTGCCTCCGTTAAAGGATAAGGAGAGCGCCTCCGCAGAGGACAGGCTGGCGATGCTCAAGATAGCCTTTTCGGACATGGAAGGGGTGCAGGTCGATGATTTTGAGCTTAAAAACGGAGGCACCAGCTACACCTATAAAACAATTGAGCATTACAGGGCTTTGTTCCCGCAAGACAGGCTTTTTTTACTGATAGGGGACGATAACCTTTTAATATTCCGAAAATGGGTAAACTTTGATTATATCATAAAAAACTGTACGATTTGCGTTGCGGCTCGTTCCGGAGCCGACATAACCCGAGATACGGCTGTGCTCAAGCAAAAATACAACGCCGATATCAGGGTGCTGTCATATACCCCTACGGTAATTTCCTCCACCGAGCTGAGAGAGAGGCTTACAGTCGATTTATTGCCTGTCGGAGTTTATGACTTCATTCGTGAAAAAGGACTTTACAGATGACAATGACCGAAAAAATCATCAAGGATCTGCGACTGTCAAACGAACGGTTTCTGCACACCTTAGGTGTTGCCGATTGTGTAAAACGGCTTGCGGAGCGGCATTTCCCTTTGCTTTCAACCGAAAAATTGGAGGTTGCGGCATTGCTGCACGATTTTACAAAGGAATATTCGACCGACAAGCAGCTTGTTCTGTGCAAAAAGTACAATATTGTCATGACCGATGAGGAAGCGAAAACACCCAAGCTCTATCATGCAAAAACGGCGGCCGCAATAGCAAAGGATACATATGGGGTTGACGATTATACCGCATCCGCCATATACTATCATACAACGGGCAGGGCGAATATGACCGATGCCGAGCTTTGTCTTTATTTTGCGGATTATATTGAGGATTACAGGACAGACAAGGCCTGCATTAAGGTCAGGGAATACTACCAAAAGCTCCTTGCAAAGGAACGGGACCATCTCGTCGCACTTAAAAAGGGAGTCCTTTACTCATATGACTCAACAATAATGCATCTGATAAAAAAGGGCGAAAACATAAACCCGACAACAATTGAAGCAAGAAATCAGCTTGTTGACGAAATCAAACAAAACGGAGAAAGGAAAACAAAAAATGACAGACAACGAACAGGTAAAAAAAGCAAATGAGCTTGCAGAGGTAATTTTTAAAGCTCTTGAGGATAAAAAAGGTATAGACACCACCCTGCTTGAGGTCGGAAAGCAGACTGTTCTGGCGGATTACTTTGTGATTTGCACGGGAACCTCCAACACTCATGTAAAGGCGCTTGCGGGCGAGGTTGAGTTCAAAACAACAGAGGAGCTGGGCATAAAGCCCAACCATATCGAGGGATACTCCGACAATACATGGACACTGCTTGATTACGGCTCCGTTATAGTACACATATTTACAAACGAGGGCAGAGAATTTTACAAGCTGGAGAAACTATGGAAGGATGCCTCTGTAAATATAATTGACAACACACAAAAGGAAGATAAATAAACATGAAATATAATTTTACCGCCATTGAAAAGAAGTGGCAGGACATCTGGGACGAAAAGAATGCGTTTATTGCGGAAAATGACTATACAAAGAAAAAATATTATGCCTTGATTGAGTTCCCCTATCCTTCGGGTTCGGGGCTTCATGTCGGGCATCCGCGACCATATACGGCGCTGGACATTATCTCCCGCAAGCGGAGAATGCAGGGCTATAATGTGCTGTTCCCGATGGGGTGGGATGCATTCGGACTGCCAACCGAGAACTATGCAATTAAGCATAAAATGCACCCTGCCGATGTAACAAAGCAGAATGTGGCACGCTTCAAGTCGCAACTTATATCACTGGGACTCTCCTTTGACTGGTCAAGAGAAATTAACACTACAGATCCTGAATATTACAAATGGACACAGTGGATTTTTCTTCGCCTTTTCAAAAAGGGTCTTGCTTATAAAAAAGAAATGTCTGTAAACTGGTGTACGCACTGCAAGGTTGTGCTTGCAAATGAGGAGGTTATCGCCGGAGAGTGCGAGCGCTGCCACGGCGAGGTTATTCATAAGGCAAAGAGCCAATGGATGCTCAAAATCACCGATTATGCCGACAAGCTCCTCGACGACCTTGAAACGGTTGACTATATCGAAAGGGTCAAGCTTGCCGAACGCAACTGGATAGGCCGCTCCTACGGTGCGGAGGTTGATTTTTCAACAACCGCAGGCGATAAGCTGCGCGTGTTCACCACACGTGCCGATACCTTGTTCGGTGCGACATATATGGTTATCGCTCCCGAGCATCCTTATATCGAAAAATGGAGGAGCAACCTTAAAAATTACGAACAGATTACCGCCTACAGAGAGCAGGCGACAAAAAAGAGCGACTTTGAGCGGACAGAGCTTGCAAAGGATAAAACGGGTGTAAAACTTGACGGCGTAACGGCAATCAACCCCGTAACAAATAAGGAAATACCGATTTTTGTATCCGATTATGTCCTGATTACTTACGGAACCGGTGCAATAATGGCGGTGCCCGCACATGACGAGCGGGATTATGATTTTGCCAAGGCGTTTGAGCTTCCCATAGTGGAGGTTGTCGCAGGAGGCGATATAACAAAAGAAGCGTTTACGGATGTCGACAGCGGGATTATGATAAACTCGGGCTTTTTAAACGGGCTGGAGGTATCTGCCGCCAACGAAAAAATGGCGGAATTCCTTACGGAAAACGGTTTGGGTGAGAAGAAGGTAAACTACAAGCTTAGGGACTGGATTTTTGCAAGACAAAGATATTGGGGCGAGCCTGTTCCGCTTGTCTGGTGCGGTTGCTGCGGATGGCAGCCTATTGACGAGAGCGAGCTTCCGTTACGGCTACCCGAGGTAACCTCATACGAGCCTACCGACAACGGAGAGAGTCCGCTTGCCGCTATCACCGACTGGGTAAGCACCACCTGCCCCAAATGCGGGACTCCCGCAAAAAGAGAAACCGACACCATGCCCCAGTGGGCAGGCTCCTCCTGGTACTTCCTGCGGTACTGCGACCCGCACAACAGCGATTTTTTTGCCGCAAGGGAGACGCTTGATTATTGGATGCCGGTCGATTGGTACAACGGCGGTATGGAGCATGCCACGCTGCATCTGCTGTATTCCCGCTTCTGGTCAAAATTCCTGTATGACGAGGGATTGATTTCATGCCCGGAGCCTTATCTTAAACGCACCGCACACGGGATGATTCTAGGCGAGGACGGCGAAAAGATGAGCAAATCAGAGGGTAAAGCCATTAATCCCGACGATGTTGTCCGTGATTACGGAGCAGATACTCTGCGTCTTTATGAGATGTTTATAGGTGATTTTGAAAAAAGCGCGCCCTGGTCTACAAAAAGCGTTAAGGGCTGCAAGCGTTTCCTTGAGCGTTTTGCCGAGCTCTCGACAATGATAACAAGAGATAAAGACGGAGACCTTGAGAGAGAGCTGCACCTTACAATTAAAAAGGTTACGAACGATATTGAGGACATGAAGTTCAACACCGCAATTGCGGCTATGATGAGCCTTATAAACAGCATTTACGCCAAGGGCGGAATAGATAAAGAGAGCCTTATGCTTTTTATTACCATACTCTGTCCCTTCGCCCCGCATATCTGCGAGGAGATGTGGGAGAATTTAGGCGGAAAAGGACTCTGCTCATTAACCTCATGGCCGCAATATAATGAGGAAAAAACCAAGGTAGACGAGGTGGAGATAGCAATACAAATCAACGGTAAGGTGAAGTCTGCCGTTACCGTTCCGTCAGATTGCGACGAGGCAACCGCTTTTGGTATAATAGAGCGGAGCGGAAGGCTTACGGCATTTACCGAGGGTAAAACCATCGTTAAAAAGATATATATACCAAACAGGATATTCAATATAGTGGTTAAGTAAAATTTTGAGAGCTAAATCTTTCAAATTACTACCGAAAGGCATGGTAGAAAATGTCTGAAATAATCAGAGCAATGACAAGGGACGGCTCGGCGAGAGCGTTGATAATAGATTCAAAGGAAATAGTGGCAAGGGCGACCGAGATACACAAAACGCTACCCACGGCAACCGCCGCATTGGGACGGATACTGACGGCGGCTTCGCTAATGGGGAGCCTTTTAGGTGAGGAAACCGACCTTTTAACCCTTCGCTTCAAGGGCGACGGAGGTGGCGGTACGATTGTCGCGACAAGCGACTATATGGGGAATGTCAGGGGGTTTATACAGAACCCGTCCTTCGATAAACCGCTTAAGGAAAACGGCAAGCTGGATGTCGGCAGCTGTGTCGGAAAGGGTATGCTTTATGTTCTTCGGGACACGGGAGGCAACGAGCCATATATCGGAGTATCCGAGATTGTCAGCGGCGAGGTTGCCGAGGATATCGCTTATTATTACGCAACGAGCGAGCAAATCCCCACCGTTTGTGTGCTTGGCGTGCTTGTCGACATCAATTACAGCTGCAAAGCGGCCGGCGGCTTGCTTTTACAGCTGCTACCCTTCGCAGACGAGAGCATTATCGATAAAATAGAGGAAAACATTAAAGGGACTCCGCATATAACCTCTCTGCTTACCGAAAGGAGCCTCAAGGAAATACTCGGAACCTATCTTGACGGAATTGAATATGATATTTTTGACGAGCTTGAATGCGGATATAAATGCGTATGCAGCAGGGATAAAACCGATGCCGCATTGATTTCACTTGGCAGGACCGAGCTTGACAAGCTGCTTGAGAACCCCGAGAAAACAGAGCTGACCTGTCAGTTCTGTGATAATATTTACTATTATTCCGAGCAACAGCTGAGCGAACTGCGGGAACAAATCGAGGACGGAGATGAGCACGATTAACGGCAGGAATATTTATAAAAAGCTTGAGAACGAGGGTTACGATGCGGCGGTTTTTTTTGACGAGATAAACCAGCGGTATCTTACGGGCTTTCATTCAACCGACGGGATTGTGTTGGTTGATGAGCGGGAGACCGCACTCATTGTAGACAGCCGTTATTACGAGGCTGCCGTTCTCGCGAAATCAAACGGCTTATTACAGGAGGATGTTACCCCTTATCTGCTGTCAAACCGTGCGATGGACAGCCTTATCGACCATATGGAGAAAAAGAGCATTTCCTCTCTTGCGTTTGATAAAACCATTCTAACGGTTGCTCAGGCGGAGAGATTGGAGAGAGCACTTCCAAAGCATAAAATCGGCGGATTATCAGACATATGCGGAACACAAAGACAGATAAAAAGCAAGGCAGAAATCAAGAGCATAAAGGCGGCTCAGGAGATAACCGATGCCGCCTTCTCGCATATATTATCCTTTATACGGGAGGGTGTAACCGAAACCGAGGTTGCCGCAGAGCTTGAATATTTCTGCCGCAGGAGCGGTGCGGACGGAATGGCTTTTAATACCATAGCCGTTTCCGGAGCGAACAGCTCGCTGCCGCACGGAGTCCCTTCTAAAATACCGCTTACCAAGAATTCGTTTTTTACGATGGACTACGGAGCCAAATATAACGGCTATTGCTCGGATATGACGAGGACCGTAGTGCTGGGCAGAGCCGACAGCGAGATGAGGCATGTATACGAAACGGTATTAACAGCTCAAAGAAAATCACTTGAAACCGTAAAGAGCGGGGTAACGGGTATCGAGGTGGACTTTGCGGCAAGAAATTATATTTATGCAAGCGGCTATGAGGGCTTCTTCGGACATTCCACAGGTCATTCACTCGGGCTTGAGATTCACGAACAGCCTCGTTTTTCCACCGCTTCGGGGGAAAAGGTTATGGCGGGAGCGGTTATGACGGTTGAACCGGGCATTTATCTGCCGGGTAGATACGGTGTTAGGATAGAGGATTTAGTGTTGATTACCAAATCAGGCTGTAAGAATTTTACCCGTTCCTCAAAAGAGCTTATAGAATTATAAAAAAAGCTTGACAGAATCTGTATTTGCATATACAATATAGGATAGAATATTTTAGAAACAAAAGCAAAGGTGCTTTTGTTGAGGAGGACATATGGTATCAGCAGGCGATTTTAGAAACGGCCTGACCTTTGAGATGGATAACAATATCGTACAGATTATTGAGTTCCAGCATGTTAAGCCCGGTAAGGGTGCGGCTTTTGTTAGAACAAAGCTTAGAAATGTAGTTACCGGTTCGGTGGTGGAGACAACCTTCAACCCGTCGGCTAAGTTCCCGACGGCGGTTATAGAACGCAAGGATATGGAATACAGCTATAACGACGGCGATTTATATTATTTTATGGATTTAGAGACCTTCGATCAGCTTCCGCTCAACAAGGATAAGCTGCCCGATAACTTTAAGTTTGTTAAAGAGGGAATGACCGTCAGGCTTGCTTCCTGCAAGGGAAGTGTGTTTTCGGTTGAACCTCCAATGTTTGTGGAGCTTTTAGTCGTTGAGAGCGAGCCGGGCGTTAAGGGCAACACCGCAACCAACGCAACCAAGCCCGCAAAGCTTGAGACGGGCGCAGAGATAAAAGTGCCTATGTTCATTAACGAGGGCGATGTTTTAAAAATAGACACACGCACCGGAGAGTATCTCGAAAGAGTATAAGCTCCGACACACCATAAATTTTTCACACGGATCAGATTATTAACCTAAAAATTGTATTAGACGGAATGTCCCGTATATCGGGGCGGAAAGGAGCCGGACATGAACATTTCGGAGAAATCAGCTCATCTTAAAGGACTTATGGAGGGCATGGACTACGACCTCACAACCAAGGAGGGCAAGCTGTTTGCGGCTATTGCCGATCTTTTGGAGGATATTGCGCTGTCCGTTATTGATTTAGAGGACGAGGCGGCTGTTTTGGGCGATTATATCGAGGAAATAGACGAGGATTTGGGCGAGGTTGAGCGAGTCGTGTATGATGTGGACGATGACGATTATGACGACGATGAATGCGATTGTGATTGCTGCTGCGAGGACGGTGATTGCTTAGAGCTTACCTGTCCCGCATGCGGAGAGCTTCTCTATCTCGATTACGACGAATTCGAGGACAAGGATACTGTCGAGTGTCCCTCCTGCGGCAAGGTTCTCAGCGTGATTAAGGATGACGAGGACGAAACCGAGGAATAATCCTTTTTATCGGATATTTTATGTTCCATCAGTTAAGGCGGGTATTCTACCGCCTTAATATTTTGCATAAAACTTTTTAGGAATCAGGCATAAAAAATGGAAAAAATCAAAAGAGAAGTTATAGACGCACACACACATATTTTCCCCGATACGCTTGCTGTCCGAGCCGCCGATAAGGTGGTTACATACTATAACCTGACCAGAGAGGGCGACGGAACCGCAGATATGCTCATTAAAGGCGGCGAGCCGTTTGAGAATATCAGATATGTAATCTCCGCCGCGGCGGTAAAACCCGAGCATGTCGTCAACGGCAACAATTTCCTGTTGGATGCCGCAAAAAAAGACAACCGCTTTATACCGCTCTGCTCGTTCCACCCCGATATGGATTATAACGAAGGAATAAAGGAGCTTGAACGGGTTAAAGCAGCGGGTGCAAAGGGAATAAAGCTCCATTCGGATTTTCAGCGCTTTCCCATAGACAGGGAGGATATCCTCCCGTTTTATCAAGCGTGTGCGGATTTAGCTCTGCCCATACTCTTTCATGTCGGAGACGAGAACAGCGATATTTCCTCACCGACAAGGTTGTACAGGGTTATAAGCCGTTTGCCCGAGCTGACCGCAATTGCGGCGCATATGTGCGGCTATCAAGCGTGGAACGAAGCGGAGGAGGTTCTTATAGGCACGCCCGTTTACACCGACACCTCGGACGCTTTAATCGGACTCTCCCCCGAACGGCTGTATGATTTGATAAAAAAGCACTGTACAGACCGTATTATGTTCGGCAGCGATTATCCTCTTGCGTTTACCCATTCGGCGTACAACGCATTGGAGGCTCTTCCTCTTACCGAGGAGGAGAAGGAAAATATCTACTCCGCCACCGCAAAAAAGGTGTTCGGATTGTAAACAGAAATCATAAAGCAAGCGTGTTGCAAAAATGCAACACGCTCTTTGTTATATATCGGAGTTTTTGTCCCCATACCGGTTTGGCATATTTCTCATTATGGGAATACAATTTTCACCAGCAATAATATAATGCTCGACAAGCTCAATATCATTTATCCGCAGAGCAGCAGCGATACGCTGGGTTGTGTAAATATCCTCGTTTGAGGGGATTACCGAACCGTTGGGATGGTTATGTGCGAGGATAACCGAGCTGCAGGAATTGTTAATAGCGGCTTCGGTGACCAAACGCATTGAAAATGCGGCGGAATTAATGCTGCCCTTGTGCAGCAGTCTTTTCTCCGAGAGACCTCCGAAGGAATCCAAGCAGAGCAGATATACATGCTCCTCCCTCAATCCGGCATAGCAACCCTTTAAATATTCGGAAGCCGTTGCCTGATCCTTGAAGGACATACACGATTCGCTCTCTCCGGCGACAAACCGCCTTGACAGCTCCGGTAGCATGGTTATCAGCACCGCCGTGTGCTGCTTGATTCCGCCTATCTTCATTAATTCGCCTGCGTCTGCCCTTAACACACCCGACAGGGTACCAAAGCGGTCCAAAAGCTCGGCGGCAATGGGGCGGGTATCGTTTCGGGGCAGCGCAAAGGACAGGAGCAGCTCAAGCAGGGTTTTGTCATCCAAATTCTCCGCACCCTCGCCCAGATACCTTTCCTTAAGACGCTGTCTGTGAAAAAGGTGCGGATTTACTGCTTTTTTTGCCGAGCGGTTCATTATGAGTAGATATTAAAGGTTCCGAGGAAATAACGCTTAATCTTGAGGAAGTCGGCTCCGGTAATGCCTCCGCTGTTGTCGACATCCCCTGCGGTTAAAAATTCATCCGCAAGCGTATATGTTCCTAAGAAATGCCGTTTAACGAGCAGGAAGTCAACAGAATTGACTCGTCCGTCGCCGGAACAATCGCCGAGAACAATCACGGTAAGCTCCGAGACAACGATATCACCGTCCTTGAGCTGCAGCTTGCTTCCCGTTCCGACAAAGCTGCCCGACTTGGGAGTGCAGATAACTCCGCTTGTCGATATTTTGGAAAGAACGGTCTCGCTCGAGAGCTGGTCTGCATTTAAATAGATAAAAGCTCCGTCAATGGTAAAACCGCTGTTATCGATTAATTCTATTGTACCGGGAATTACAACTTCCATAGTATACTCAAGCGTAATGCTGCCTGCGGAGGCGGTGAAGGTGTAGCCTGTGTCAGCGGTGTTTAGAGTATAACCGCTAATCTCGGCACCTGGGACAAGTATTCTTGCACCGACCGCACCCTTAAGGGTAATGGCGTCCGCTATCTCCGCACCCTGTGTATCGGTATATTTTACCTCAACGGTTGACAGGTTCTTGTCGTCATATACAGCCGCAAGATAGTCGCCGATTAAATCCGCATATCTTTGGTGTCCGTAAGCAGACTGGTGCAAGCCGTCGCCCGCCAGCACGAACTGCTTGAGATCCTCAAAATTACACTCGTAATTAATATCGACAAGCCCGCAGCCGTATTTAATTGCAACTTTGCGCATTGCCTCGCTGAAGTCGAGAAGATTGTCGGTTGCGTAATTCAGCCCGTATGCACCGGCTACATAATATCCGGCTTCGCTGCATACTGCGTTGGGGGTTACAAACACTACATCAATATTAGCTTCTGTAAGGGTTTTTGCAAAGAACTCAAGATTTGCGGTATAATCTTCGAGGGGAACATTAGGTTTATTTTTTGAAGATGACTGCGCCTGATCGTTCATACCGAAATTAATAATAACAATATCGGCGTTTTTATCGAGAACATCCTTTATGAACCTGCCTCTGCCCGCGTTACTGGAATCGCCGCCCACACCGGAGTTTATTATATCAGAACCAAAACGACCGCCGAGCAGGTTAACCCAGCCGGTTCTTGCCGTAAGGCTGTCTCCGAAAGCAACTATTGTCTTATTGCGAAGGTTGCTTGTAAACGCTTCCTCGCTGATAACCGCCAATCTTGCTCTGCTGAGCATACTCGGAGCCTTACCTTCTCCGGTTGCGTAAACGGATACCGTGTAGTTGTTGCCGGCGACAAGCTTATCGCTTGTTATGGCATACGAGGTTCCGGTTACCGCGGTTTCCTTAACGACGAGCAGTCCGTCGGGAATATAGGTAGAATTGTTGATGTTAACAACATAGCCCGTCGCACCCTCAACCGCCGCCCACTGTACGGTGAAACCGGTATCGGTGGCAAGCGTTCTCTTCTCGGTCATGTTTGTTAATATGGGAGCGGCAAGTCTTGTGCCGCTTAAGGTCGGCGTATATGGAGTAAGTGCCGTATCGGGTATGTTAACGCATACCTTTACGGATGCCGTTATCGTTCCCGCGCCGAGATCCGCACCGTAAACAAAAGCTTTTGTACCGACCTTCAGTTTATCGATGTTACCTAAGGTGGAATCGGTTCCCGTACCCTGTACTACGGCGATTACAAAACCGTTTTGGGGGATTATCGCTTGCTTTGCGCTGTTGTTGTCACGCACAAGCGAGGTGCTGGAAACCACATAGCAGCTCTGGATGTGGTCCCACTCAAATATAGCGGTCTTCCACCATTGATACTTAGCCGTACCGCCGCCGCCGAATATTTCTGTTCCGTAAGCTCTTGTAAAGAGAATGGACATTCCAATTTCGTATTCAGCTGTATTAATGTGCGTTACATCCAAGGTGTACTGGAAAAGAATCGCCTCTGCTTCGTTCGGATCATACGGTGTTCCCGTCGCATCCGGTGTACCTATTTTTATGTAGGAATTGGAAACAAACTCGGGTCTGTACCAATCTGCACCGTTTGCATCAATAACTCCGTTGGCAATGTCGGTGTTGTAAACATATGCTTTCGCACCTATCGAGAGAGTATGTGCATATGTACGGGAATTCAATACATTTGCGGTTTGGTAATTCGGTTTGTTTGCATATGCTTCGTTCTTGGGGTTGGATGCTTCATAAAGCGCAGGATAATTGTTACCTGTGTTTATTGCGTACACAAAGCCGTTTTCGGGTATCTCGGTTGTCTTTTTTGCCGTTCCCCCCGTTGTTTGGGATTTTGTCAGCTTATAGCAATAATCGCCCTCGTCCCATTCAAATGTTAAAAGAGACCACCATGCGAAATCGGTGGTTTTTCCCGCAACGGTTTCACCCGACAAAGGGGTAAGGATCACGGCGGAGCCCTCCTGAGAGCAATTTGCATCGATATGCGTTATAATTAACTTACTGTCGGTTGCGCCAAAGGCAATTCCGCTGATCGGCAACATACCCATAAGCATAAAAACCGACAGAATAACCGCGGTAATCTTGACATGTCTTTTCATTAGTTAGCCTCCAAAATAATTATTTCGATAATACGGTATTATTCTATAGCATTTATATTGTAAAGTCAACAGTTATTTAGGACTGCTCACATATAATATTGTTTATTAATTACAAAATTCGCATTATAGCTGTTTATATTATGTCTGTTCCTCTTGCTATTCGGGCAAAATTGGTGTATAATATATATGGTAAGTAATCTGGGAGAGAGATGTGAAGACGGTGAAAAAAGAAGAATTTTTAAATATCAAGAGGAATCTTTTTGATAAATACTACGGGGGGCTCAACGAGATGCAGCGCCGCGCGGTCTATTGCGTAAACGGACCGCTCCTTGTGCTTGCGGGTGCCGGCAGCGGAAAAACAACCGTGCTGGTAAACAGGATAGCAAACATCATTTCCTGCGGAAACGCATATGAATCGGATTTTGTGCCCAAGGATAGCAGCGCCCTTATAACGAAAATGAAGCAGCTCGCCGAAAACGGAACCCGTGAACAGATACACGAGTTCCTGCCCACGGTTGCGGAGAATCCTGCGGAGCCGTATCAGGTGCTGTGTATAACCTTTACAAACAAAGCCGCAAGCGAATTTAAGGAGAGGCTTAAAAAGCTCTTGGGTAACGCGGCAGACGATATATGGGCGGGAACCTTTCACTCGATATGCGTGAGGATTTTAAGAAGGCATATAAATTTAATTGGCTATGAAAACGGCTTTACCATATACGACTCGGACGATTCAAAGAGGTTGATAAGCGATATATTAAAACGGCTTAATATCGATGAGAATTTACTTACCGTCCGCACTGCGCTCAACACTATTTCGAGAGCAAAGGAAGAGGGGGTTTTCCCCAAGGAGTTTGCCGAGAGCGGCGGTAACGACAACCGTATGCAAAAAATAGCTGCTGTTTATACGGAATATCAGGGGAATTTACAGCGGTCCAACGCACTGGATTTCGATGACATTATTATGCTTACAAACCTGCTTTTTGATATTCATCCGGCGATTTTGGATAAATACACAAGACAGTTCGAGTATATCCTTGTCGATGAGTATCAGGACACCAACCTGTCGCAGAGCCGCCTTATAACCCTGTTGGCGGGCGAAAAACGGAATGTATGCGTCGTGGGAGACGACGACCAGAGCATTTATGCGTTCAGAGGAGCCACGGTTGAGAACATACTGTCCTTTGACAGCACCTTCAGGAACGCACGGGTTGTAAAATTGGAGCAGAACTACCGCTCGACGGGGAACATTCTTGCCGCTGCGAACGGGCTTATAAAAAACAACACCGGCAGAAAAGGCAAGAACCTATGGACAGACGAGGGCGAGGGCGACCCCGTGTTGCAGAAAAAGCAATCGACACAGAGCGACGAGGCAACCTTTATCGTCAACTTTATACGGAGCCGTGTTGCCTCTCACGAATATAAATACGGCGATTTTGCTATACTTTATCGTATGAATGCACAATCAAATGCGCTGGAGATTATATTCTCCAAGAGCAAGATACCCTACCGCATTTTCGGAGGTGTTCGCTTCTACGAGCGCAAGGAGATTAAGGATATTATCGCCTATCTTTCGGTAATAAACAATCCGAGCGACGATACAAGGCTCAGGAGGATTATAAATGTTCCGAGACGGCAAATCGGTCCTAACACACTCGCCTTACTCGACGAGATATCCCAAAGAGAAAATAAATCGGTCTTTCATATAATAAAAAATGCATCGGATTATCCCGATCTGCAAAAAAGCATACCGAAGCTTGAGCGCTTTTATTCGCTTATTGCCGAGCTACGCTCATTCTCGCAGACAGCCAGTCTTTCCGAGCTTATAAAAGAGGTGGTCATACGAACCGCCTATAAAGAGATGCTTACAGAGGACGAGACCGATATGACCAGAGCCGATAATGTCGACGAGCTGGTTTCATCGGCGATTGCGTTTGAGGAGAGTGTCTCCGAGCCGACCTTATCTGCGTTTTTGGAGGACATTGCGCTGGTCAGCGATACGGACAATTTCGACAGCACGGCGGATGCGGTTACGCTTATGACGGTACATTCCGCAAAGGGTCTGGAGTTCCCCGTGGTGTTCCTGCCCGGATTTGAGGAGGGTATATTCCCGAGCGTGCAATCGATAACCGAGGGAGAAAAAGCTCTGGAGGAGGAACGCAGGCTCGCTTATGTCGCGGTTACAAGAGCAAAAAGGAAGCTCGTTATTTTACACACAAACACCCGTCTGCTTTTCGGACGCACCTCATCCAATCCCGTGTCCCGTTTTGCGGACGAGATTCCAAACGATTGCAAAATTGTGGATGACAAACCGCAAGCAACGGTTACTACGGTCAGCGAGGCTAAAAAGAAATATTCCAATTCACAGGTTTCCTTCCTTAAGAACATCGGCTACAGCCAAAATACACAGGAGGATGTAGAGCAAAAGCAGTTTAGTGCCGGTACTAAGGTTGAACACGCAATGTTCGGTACGGGAACCGTAATGTCCGCAGAAAAAATGGGCGGAGACATATTGTATGAGATAGAGTTCGACAGCGGCTCGGTCAAGCGGCTTATGGGGACTTATGCAAAGCTTACAAAAGTATAATATTACAAGAGGAGTTCTTTTATGGCAGAGATTAAAACAATCAAGGCACTTCGTTACACAGAAAAGGCAGGATGTTTATCGGATAATGTTTGTCCGCCTTACGATATAATAAGCGAGCGGGAAAGAGAGGCTCTTATACAAAAGAGCCCGTATAACCTTGTTAATCTGGAGCTTCCTACAGGGGAGGACAAATATGCACAGGCAGGTAAAAAGCTTGCCGAATGGATAAAAGAGGGCATACTTGCGACAGACGACAGAGAGGGTATGTTTGTATACAGGGAGCAATTCAAGGTTAAGGGCAAGGAATATGTCTTTACCGGACTTATCTGCCTTGTTAAGCTGTACGAATTCGCCGAGAGGGTTATTTTGCCGCATGAGGAAACGCTGACAAAGGCAAAAACCGACAGGCTTAATCTTATGAACGCTACGCATTGTAACTTTTCGTCGGTTTATTCGCTTTATCTTGACCGCGAGTGTGTTATAGGAAGCATTCTTTGCAAGGCGACCGAGACAGAGCCTATCGACGCCTTTACCGACAACGAGGATATTACCCATATGCTGTGGAAAATCGAGGATAAAAGCGTTTTGGAGACACTAACAAGAGCGTTTGCCGACAAGCAGCTCTTTATTGCGGACGGTCATCACAGATACGAGACCGCTCTTAATTTCAAACGGTCTCTTGCGGAGCGGAACAAACTTGAGGGTACAACCGCCGATTGTATGATGATGACATTAGTCGATATGGACGACGAGGGACTGGTTATTTTCCCGACACACAGGGTTGTAACCGGGCTTGAGGTAAACAGAGCCGAGCTATTGGATAAAATAAGCGATAATTTTGATATTAAGGAATACCCCGATATAACAAAAGCGGAGGATATTCTGTCCGAATATACCTCCCGACACGCCTTCGCTATGTATGACGGGGGAGAGGGCTTTACCCTTTTAGCGGCAAAACCGCAGGTCGACGACATTATTTTCGAGGGCAGGTCAAAGGCATACAGCAGCCTTGATGTAACCGTTCTGCATTCGCTGATATTGGAAAAAGGGCTTGGAATAGATAAAGAAAACATGGCAAATCAAGTAAACCTTCGTTATACACGCACCTCTGAAGAAGCGGTTGAACGAGTGAAAAAGGGTGAATGTGTACTTGCATTTATTATAAACCCCACAAGGATACATGAAATAAAGAATGTATCTCTCGAAGGGGATAAAATGCCGCAGAAGAGTACATATTTCTACCCCAAATTAAAAACAGGACTCGTTATCAATCAACTTAACTGAGGGGAATTTAAGTATGCAAAAAGAATTAAATAAAAAATACAACCCTGCCGAGTTTGAGGATAAGCTCTATTCCGAATGGCAGGAAAAGGGATATTTCTCCCCAAGCGGGGATAAAACAAAGCCGTCCTTCTCAATTGTGATGCCCCCGCCGAACATCACCGGACAGCTCCATATGGGACACGCACTCGACAACACAATGCAGGACATTCTCACCAGATATAAGCGGATGTGCGGCTTTAATTCGTTATGGCTGCCCGGTACCGACCATGCCTCCATTGCCACAGAGGCAAGGATTGTTGAGGCTATGAAAAAAGAGGGCGTAACAAAGGACGACATCGGCAGAGAAGGTTTTCTGGAGCGGGCGTGGGACTGGAACAGGGTCTACGGCGGCAGAATAATCGAGCAGCTAAAGAAGATAGGCTCGTCCTGCGACTGGAGCAGAACCCGTTTCACCTTGGACGAGGGCTGCTCGGCTGCGGTTCGCGAGGTTTTTATTAACCTATACGAGAAGGAGCTTATTTACAGGGGCATCCGTATAATTAACTGGTGTCCGCATTGCCTTACCTCTATCTCTGATACCGAGGTCGAATACGAGGACAGAGCAGGCAGCTTTTGGCATATAAAATATCCGCTTACCGATGGCAGCGGTTTTGTTTACCTTGCGACAACACGCCCCGAGACCATGCTCGGCGATACTGCGGTTGCGGTCAACCCGAAGGACGAAAGATATAAGAATTTAATAGGAAAAACGGTAACCCTTCCGTTAGTCGGCAGGATTATTCCTATTGTTGCGGATGATTATGTTGAGCCGGAGTTCGGTACAGGTGTCGTAAAAATCACACCTGCGCACGACCCCAACGACTTTGAGGTCGGAACCCGTCACAACCTGCCGCTTGAAAATATGATGACCGACGACGCTAAGATTACGGATAATTACCCTAAATATGCGGGAATGGATAGGTACGAGGCAAGGAAAGCGATAATAAAGGACCTTGAGGACGGCGGATTTTTGGTAAAGACCGAGCCGCACGAGCATAATGTGGGAACCTGCTACCGCTGCGACACAACAATAGAGCCGAGAGCGTCGTTGCAATGGTTTGTAAAAATGGAGCCGCTTGCCAAGCCCGCCATTGAAGCGGTTAAGAGCGGTGATATAAGATTTATACCGGAGCGGTTCGAGAAGAACTATCTGCACTGGATGGAGAATATCCGTGATTGGTGCATTTCCCGTCAGTTATGGTGGGGACACCGTATTCCCGCTTTCTATTGCGACGAGTGTGAGGAGCTGCTCGTTACAAAGGAGGAAAACCCGACCTGCAAATGCTGCGGCAAGCCAATGCGTCAGGATCCCGACACGCTTGACACCTGGTTCTCCTCCGCACTCTGGCCGTTCTCGACCTTGGGCTGGCCGAACAAGACCGAGGATATGGAGAGCTTTTACCCGACAAGCGTGCTCGTTACCGCTTATGATATAATTACATTCTGGGTATCGAGAATGATTTTTTCGGGGCTTGAATATACGCGCAAAAAGCCTTTTTCGGATGTGCTTATTCACGGGCTTATCAGGGATTCTCAGGGCAGGAAAATGTCCAAATCACTCGGAAACGGAATTGATCCGCTCGAGATTATAGAGTCCTACGGTGCGGACGCACTCCGTTTTGCTCTGACAACGGGGAACAGCCCGGGAAACGATATGCGCTTCTTCACCGAGAGAGTCGAATCGTCGAGGAATTTCGCAAACAAGCTGTGGAACGCAGCCCGTTTTATAATGATGAATATAGACGAAACCGCTTCCTCCGACTCTATTGAAACCGCATCGCTTGAGGACGAGGACAAATGGCTGCTGTCGCTTTACAACCGTCTGATTACGGAGGTACGGGATAATATCGACAGATACGAATTAGGCATTGCGGTTTCCAAGCTGTATGATTTTATCTGGGATATTTTCTGCGATTGGTATATCGAGCTTGTCAAGGGCAGGCTTATCGACAAGGCAAGCAAGACCAATATGTCGGCACAGAACACGCTTACCTATGTTATGTCGAACACACTTAAGCTGCTGCATCCCTTTATGCCCTTTATTACAGAGGAGATATGGCAGACTCTGCCCCACAAGGGTGAATCCATTATGATATCGGATTTCCCCGTGGGTAATAAGGAGCTTGATTTTCCTCATCAGGAGGAAAATATGCGTGTTATTATTGATGCCGTCCGTGCAATAAGAAACCACCGTGCCGAGATGAATGTCCCTCCGTCAAGGAAGGCAAAGATATATATAAAGACGGACAAAACCGAGTTTTTTACGGGTAAGGAGCATTTCTTTGTGCGACTTGCCTCCGCAACACAGGTTGAGCTTGCCGATAAGGTGTTTGACGACAATTCGATACAGATAATTACCGATTCCGCCGAGATTTATATTCCGATGAGCGATATTATTGATACCGCCGCCGAAAAGCAACGGCTAACGAAGGAGCTTGAAGATACCGAGAGAGAGATTGAACGGGCGCAGAGCAAGCTGGATAATGCAGATTTCATCGGCAGAGCACCGGAAAAGGTGGTTAACGCCGAGCGGGACAAGGTGAACAGGTTCGGCATTATACGGGATAAAGTTAAGGAAGCTATTCAAAAACTGCAATAAAACATTCTGCGGAGAGCGTATATGCCCTCCGCAGATTTATTTTTTTATCCCAATCCGAATACACTATAAAATACTCCGCCGGCGGCGCCGGCAACAGCAAGGACTAAAATAGGGTGAGCCTTGTATTTGCGAAGGATAAAAAGGCAGACGGCGAACAAAATAACCGCAAAAAAGTTAATGTCGCTAAGGTCGGACGGGAAACCGCCTCCCCTGAAAAACGCAAGAATCAATATTGACAACCCCGCCGATGCTATCAGCCCGACGACAGCGGGACGAAGTCCGCTCAGGATAGCCTTAAGGTAGCCGAACTTGTTATATTTAAGGTACAAATAAGCGATTACGGAGGTTATTATAAGGGACGGGAAAATAAACCCGAAGGTAGCTATAACCGCACCGGCAGCTCCGCCCACTCTCGCTCCAACAAAGGTGGCGGCGTTAATCGCTATCGGCCCCGGAGTCATCTCCGACACGGTTACCACATCCGCAAACTCGTCGAGCGTTAGCCAGCCGTGAAGATTTACCACCTGATTCTGTATTAACGGAAGGGTAACAAGACCGCCCCCGATAGAGAACAAACCTATTTGAAAGAAGGACCAGAAAATCTCCAGATAAATCATTGCTTACCGACCTCCTCATCCTTTTTTGAATACAGGAGGAAGCCGAGAAAGCCGCAAACGGGAATAATTATTATAACACTGACAGAAAAAACGGCAACGGCGACGAAAGCCGAGACGGCAATGCCTACGGAAACGAAAGCCTTGTTTTTAAAGACCGACTGTGCCATACTGATTACAACATCGGCGATAACTGCGGCGACGCCCGCCCTCATACCCAAAAAAACGCTCTGAACAACGGTGTTGTCACGAAATGCCTCATAACCGAAGGAAACGGTGTATAAAATTATCAACGGCGGCAGAATGGTTGCAAGCACGGTTATGGCAGCCCCGAGCGCACCCGCCAATTTAAAACCTATCAAAAAAGCTGCGTTTACAGCTATAGCTCCCGGAGAGGACTGCGCCATTGCGGTAAAGTCGATCATCTCGCTATCCTCGAGCCAACCCAGCTTGTTTACAAACTTCTTCCTCATTAACGAAACTATTACATATCCGCCACCGAAGGTAAAGGCACTGAGCTCAAAGCAGGACACAAACAGCTTTATATAAAACTTAAAATCACGCTTCAATTCGATACATCCTTAACCGTTAGATTTTTTAATGATTTCCATTATATCACATTTATAAACGGTTTTCTATATAATACGTGTAAAAAAAGAACAGAGCCGCCCTTGGCCGGGAGGCTCCGCTCTTTTTATGAAAGGAATTATCAGTCCGCCTTGGGAGCGGTAGGGATATCGGTTCCGAGATATTCGGGCAGCTTCATACCTGCCATGTTGAATACTTCGTTCATTGGGGGGATAGACTTCATCAATCCGGACAGAAATCCTGCCGTTGCGCTCTTTCCGTCGCCGGATGCGTTTGAGTTTGTGTCCCAAACAGTAACCTTGTCTATCTTAATGTTCTTGATAGCCTCGACCTGTATCTTAACGAGGTCCTCCAGCTTATCGGCGATTAACAGCCTGATTGCGTCGTCCGATTTGCCGCCTGCCGATTCGACTATACGGGCAAAACCTTCCGCCTGCTTAGAAAGAATCTCACGCATACCGTTTGCTTCCGCCTGCATCTTCATAAAGATAGCATCGGCATCACCGCGGGCACGCCTTCTGGTCTGCTCCGCTTCGGCTTCCGCCTGCAGCTCGAGTCTTTGCTTCTCGATTTGAACCTTAACGATAATATCGGCCTCCTGGCTTGCTTTTTCAAGCGTTGCACGGGCAATCTCGGCAGCCTTCTGTGCGGCATAGGATTCCTCCAGCGCCTTTGCGGCTTGAATATTCTCGGCTGCGGTCGCACGCTTGAGTGCCTCCGCCTCTCGTTCGCGGTGGATCGCTTCCGACTCGGCAATTTTTACTCTTGCCTCGTTTTCACCCTTAACCGCTTCGGAGTTTGCCATGGAAACGCTTACTCTTTGGTCTCGTTCTGCGTTTGCTGAACCTATTGCACCGGCACGGTCCGCCTGAGCAACCGAGACCTTTGCATCGTTGATAGCCTTGGAAGCAGCCTCACGACCGAGAGCCACAATGTATCCGCTTTCGTCGTTAATATCGGTAACATTAACATTTATCAAGCGAAGACCGATTTTTTTAAGCTCGGTTTCGACATTGCCGGATACCGCATCAAGGAACTTGTCACGGTCGGTATTGATTTCCTCAATATCCATGGTTGCGATTATTAAACGCAGCTGACCGAATATAATATCCTCGGCGAGCTTCTGAATCTCTTCCATTCTTAAGCCGAGCAAACGCTCTGCCGCATTCTGCATTATACCGTTCTCGGTAGATATACCAACTGTAAATCGGGAGGGAACATCGATACGGATGTTCTGTCGGGAAAGTGCGCTTTTCAAGTCAACACTTATAGAAATTGGTGTCAGGTCAAGGTATTCATATGCTTGGAAAACCGGCCATATAAAGGAAGCACCGCCGTGGATACATTTTGCGCTTCTCTGTGTGCCGTCGTTATTACTGCCTACTTTACCGTAGATGACCATAACCTGATCCGAGGGACATTTTTTATACCTCGAGAGTGCGGTAATTACGATGATAAAAGCCACTAATACCGCAACGGTTACCAGCCCGATGATGATAGGGTCCATTGTTTTTCTCCTTTTTTAATATAATATAATTTTGGGTTACTTTTTTACATGCTCGGTGATACACTCCGGTTATTGATAATCGCTAATGTTTGCATTTATCAGGTGTAGCCCGATCTTTTTTAGCTCGGTTTCGACATTGCCGGAAACCGCACCAAGGAACTTGTCACGGTCGCTGTTGATTTCCTCAATGTCCATGGTTGCGATAATTAAACGCAGCTGACCGAATATAATATCCTCGGCGAGCTTTTGAACCTCTTCCATTCTTAATCCGAGTAAACGCTCTGCGGCGTTCTGCATAACTCCGTTCTCGGTTGATATACCTACGGTAAAACGGGAGGGAATTTCAATAAGAATGTCCTGTCGGGAGAGTACGCTTTTTAGGTCAATGTTTACCGAAATTGGTGTCAGGTCAAGGAATTCGTACGCTTGAAAAATCGGCCATACAAAGCAAGCACCGCCGTGGATACACATTACGCTTCTCCGCGTGCCGTCTGGGTTTACACCTACACTTCCATAAATGACCATTATCTTATCCGAGGGACATTTCTTATACCTCGAAAGAGCGAAAATCATCATGATAAGAATTACCAATACCATAACGGCTACCAGCCCGATGATGATAGGGTCTAACATTGTTTTCCTCCGCTTTAATAAAATATATTTTGCGGGTTACTTTTTAACACGCTCGACAACCAACAAACCGGTCTCGTCGGTTGATACTACTCTGACTGCCTCGCCTGTCTTTAAGGTTTCGGCTTCGTTGGTTATGGCTCTTACCTCCGAGTAAGTGCCCTGAATTATAACGGTTATCTTCCCGTTACCCTTGGCGTTGCCGGGGATTGGAATATACACTTGCCCGACCTTACCGATTGCATTTGCCAAATCAATATTTCCCGAGGACTGTAAGGACATCATAAGCTTAAAAACATATGCTACTCCCACGAGTGCGGCAAGTCCGCACAGGGTTGCTAAGAAGATTGCGAGTACACTGTTCATATCGGAGCCTGTAAGAGCCATTCCGCTCCAGCCGCCTATACAAAGGAATGCCATGATACCTTTTACCGAGAACAATGCCAGCCCGTCGTCGCCGAATCCGTCCCCAATACCGTCTCCGTCAACATCGGTTTCGCCGTCACCAATGCCGAACAGCAGCAATATGGTCTGCAGAATAAGAACCAATGTTGAGGGAATAGCGATTAAACAAAAAATCTGCTGCAGAGAATTTAGTTGGTTGAACCATTCAATCACATGTCATCCCCCCTTTATAATTTTCCGAACAGCTCTTCGGTGTAGGTTGTGATCAAAGTCGAATAATAGGACAATACAATAATTTGCAATGCTTTTCTAAGCCTTTTTGCGGCTCCGGCAACGGGCTCGTTATAATCTTGCGTGCATTCTTCAATGTGCTTTTTAAGCGAGCCTACCGCAAGGCTCGTGTCGTCTCCGCTGCTGTCCGCCATCCTGTCGATAATGCGGGTGATATAATCGTACAGAACAGACTCGGGGATAATATCATCCTCCCGATTGTTGGGGTTTCCGTTGATATACTTGAGCAGAAAATCAATTCGTTCAAGCTGGGTGTTTTTACGCAGCATATTGATAATCAAAATGCGTGCGAGCTGATCCTTGGAGTAGCGTTTATTGGTCGGCTTGCAGATCCAGCTCCGTTTAACCCAGTTCTGTAGGGTTGAACTGTCCGTCCCTGCGATTTCCCTCACCTGCGAAAGCATTATACCGTCGGTTATAAAGAAAATCTTGTCAAGAAACTCCATTCCGTCCGCATCACCCATAGCCTTCTTCTCGAGAATAGTGCCCGGAATCATATTGTTCGTTATACCTGCGTTCAAAGAATCATCAAGCTCCTTTCCTTAACGGTTGCCTTATTATATCACGCAGTCAAGTGATTGTCAATAGCGTTCGTAAAAATAATTAAAAAAATCTTTTGACCGAGTTACAAAGCATTGTTTGGTGTTGTAAAGCTGTGTATTTAATGATATAATAAAATATACAAATAAATATTTAAAATTGAGGAGGTTTGGGAATGGCGGACGAAAAAAAAGATATTGTACTATTGGTAACGGCGTTGAGCGATACCGAGGAAATGATTTTTGAGGGAATTCTTATACAAAATAACATTGCGTATCTAAAGAAGAAGAAGGAAAGCGGCGAGGTTACGGGTATAATAATGGGGTTCTCTATCTTCGGCACAAACTTTTATGTCGAAAAAGAGCGTTACGAGGAGGCGGCCGAGCTTTTAGAGGCATATGCGCAAGCCGTGGAGGATGATTTCAACGCCGATGACAGCGATGAGGATTTTGAAGAAACGGAAGACAGCTAATAACAAATACCGTAAAGACCGTAGATGACAAAAATCTGCGGTCTTTTATATTATTATCAGATAAAAAATTATTAGCATGAAACAAAACAGTGAAAAATTACCACTATTGTATTAGAGAATAAATGCAGGAGTTGATTTGTATGCTAAAAAGATTGAATGTCGGTCAGATTATAATAGTTTTTGCCGTACCGGTTGTAATTCTCGCAACTATGTTTTTAATGGGATTGTTCGGCGGAGAGGGGGCTGTTTCGGAGGATGAGGACAGTACCTTTAGCGAAATAATGCTGTTTAAGGTGCCGAATGTAATAAATCTGACGGAAGCACAGGCAAGAACCAAATTAGAGGAACATTTTTTGTTGTCAATCGAATATACACATAATGACACGGTAACGGGTGACAGGGTAATAATGCAGTCGCTCGATTATGGCAGCATGGTCGAGGAGGGGTCTAAAATAACCGTAATAATAAGTCTCGGCCCTGTTATGGTAACCGTACCCGATTTAATCGGCATGGACAAAGAGGAAGCGGTTGCTCTGCTTGATAAAATGGGGATAGAATGCTTTTTAGAGGAGATATATCACGAATCCGCAAAAATTGGAACAATATGCTTTCAGAGCATTTCGGGAGGCAAAAACGCAAGAAAAGATACAAGGATAAAATTGAATGTCAGTAAAGGGAAAATAAACATACAGAGCATTTCATTCTATAGTGATACTTATGTAGCAATAGGGAAAAGTGTAGGTCTATATTATAACCCGTCCCCGCAGAATTACCAAAGCAAATTGATTTGGTTGTCGGATGACACCTCTGTAGCTACGGTTGAGAACGGAGTTGTTGCCGGAATCTCGGAGGGAACAACAGTAATCTCCGTATGGTCTGAGGATGATGAGAGTATATGTGGCAGCTGTATGGTTACGGTTTTTGAAGACGGGTTAATTGTTTTAACGGATTATGAAATCGAGCAGGTAGTGCGGATGGAGATACGAAAGCCAGAAGGAGATATATTTAAAAGCGATGTTTATAATATGATATTTCTTGGTGATTATTGGGTTAATTTAAAGGCAAGTAGTCTTGCTGATCTTGTGTATTTTCCTAATGTTAAAGATATATGGATCAATTCAGAAGAGTTAAACGAGTTAGAGCCTCTTATTTATTGTAAAAAACTCGAATATCTTGTAATAACAAGATGTGCAGCCGAAGATATAAGTGTTATTTCGGAATTGACCGAATTGAAATCGTTGTCACTTAATAACTTTAAAATCATTAATCCTGAACCGTTGAAAAAATTATCCAAGCTTGAATATTTAAGTTTAGATAATGTTGGATTAAGCGATATAAGTTTTTTATTGGATTTGACTAATCTAAAAAGCTTAAGCCTGCGGGACAATAATATAAGATATATAAATGCAATATCAAGTTTAAATAATTTATCATACCTTTGTTTAGATAACAATAAAATAAAGGACATAACCCCTCTGGGAGAGTTGAAAAACCTTTCATATTTATGGTTAGAAAACAATCGAATTAAGGATATAACTCCGTTAAGCACTTGTAAGAGTTTGTTATTATTAAAAGCGAGAAACAACCAAATAAAAGATATATCTCCATTGTTGAATTGCGAAATACATTATCTTTATTTAAGAGAGAATTTTATTAGTGATTTAACTCCGCTCTCCGGATATGCCACATTAGAAACATTAGATATAAGTTTTAACAATATTACAAATATTGAGCCACTAAGTGATTGTATCGATTTGTATCATCTTTTTATTCAAGGTAATAAAATGAACGATATTTCTTCATTATATAATATTTCAGGATTAAGATATTTGTATATTTGGAATACTGAAATAAGCGAAGAACAAATAACTGATTTTATGCAAGTAAACCACGATTGCACTATATTTAAGGAAGAATTTGAAGAAGAATATTATTAGTATAAACTGAATACAATACAACACCCCGATAAGGTTTATGCCTTATCGGGGTGCATTTTTGTAAGGCTCTATGTCAATAGTTGGGGTAAAGAAAACCTAAAATAAATCTACATGATCCGGAGTGGTGTTAAACTGCTCCG
>PGZT01000014.1 GCA_002841455.1 Firmicutes bacterium HGW-Firmicutes-21
AGTAAAGCGGCTTAATTCCAAAGGGATCCCGTCCCGCCATAAGCATATCGTTCTCTTTGTCGTATATAATAAACGCAAACATTCCCCGCAGCCTGCTGATAAAGCCCGCACCGTAGAGCGAATATAGCCGTACCATAACCTCGACCTCGGAGTTTGTCTTAAACAAATGTCCCTTTTGCTCAAGCTCGTCCTTCAGCTCCAAATAGTTGTATATCTCTCCGTTATAAACGCAGGAGAACCTGTCATCCTCGCTTATAAACGGCTGGTCTCCGCCCTCAAGGTCGATTATGGACAGCCTTCTGAACGCCAATAACAGCTTATCGTTTTCGTATACTCTGTCTAAATCCGGTCCTCTGTGACGGATGGCAAAGGACATATCTCTGCCGTCCTGTTTATCCTTTATGGTTATTCCGGTCTTTTTATATATAGCTGCAAAACCGCACATCGTGTTTTCTAACCTATGCCTTTCGGGTTTGTAATTTATTTATAACAGTATTACCGTTTTTTTATAGTCGTCAATCATACGGGCAAATTGCCTGCCGCAAAGGAAAATCCACAGGGCAACAAATAGCATATGAGAAACTGCTGTTGAGGTATGGATATTAGGCAGCACGACCTGTAACGATTGCAATATGACAAAGGTTAAAAACAGCAGCTTAACAAAGTCAAATGTCGGAGCCTCTATGCCGGTAACCTTAAGATACATAATCCTAAGCTCATTCAAATATTCGCTCATAAACAGCAGCGTCGCGCCCGCATTTATTATTACGACAACCGAGCTGACCGCAACGGTGGTAAGTGAAAGCTCGGATAATAAAGCGGCCTCTGTGTCGGTAAATACATAGCGGAAAATCTCGGTCAAGACCTGCAGGACACATATTATAGGAGCCAGTCGCAGGGTTCTATTAAAGGACCCGTATTTACCGAGTATAATAGCCGACACGGTAAAAAGCACAATAGCCGCCGTTTCGGGGAATACCCGTACCCCGTCCACCGATATATCAAGGAAGAATATGCAGCCGATCAGAGCGATATACAGCCCTCTTTTTAGCGCCTTATACTGTATCTTATCCGGAAAAGAAAGATATTCCGCAAAATAACGCTCCTGTAAACGCTCGTAAAACGGAGTGTCTCCGTTTGCCGTACGCAGCATTTTAAATACGCTTACATACCAGAATATACCGATAATCAAAACTATAAAAAAGGATAACGCAAGAATAAAAGGCTTTGCGAGCATTAGGTTCTCATACAGCTCGTAATCCGAAACAGTGTCAAACAGAGAATACAGCTCAGGCACTACCGAAAACACGGTTTTGGTAATGAAGAATATTATGGTCAGGAAGCTTGCATTCGGGATAGAGAGTGCTGTTTTGTCGCCGTTATTCCGGTCGGCTATATATGAAAATCCGTTAAAGAAGTCGTGGTAAAACATTACCAAAAGGATAATCTCCACAATAGCAAAGCAGAATGCGGCAAGCAGCTTGTCGCTGCCGAGTCCGGATATAACGGCTGGGGTTAATAACAGCTTAAAAGCGCTGATAGCAATAAGATATTGCAGCTTGTTACGCGCCGATTCCATGCGTCCGTCAAAAAACGCAAGCTTTGCCGTACCGAAGAATATCAGGATATAACCAAACACATCCGGCAGAACATCAACAATATGAAACAGCGGGTTAATCAAAAAAAACATTCCCGCCAGAATTAAAAAATAACTGCTTTTTAACAACCGTTTTTCCGCCAATGAGTTTCCCTCCCGTTATTCCTTTTTGTTGCGCTTTTCCAAGCGTTTTTTTTCTTCCTCGATGAGCTGCCGCTTATCCTTTTTATACTGCGACTCGGTTGTTATTAAAATAAAGCAGGTATGCAGGAACATAGTGTTTATTATAATGACAAAATACTGCAGCACGAAGAAAAACAATGTGATTGCGGGGCCGGCAATGTCGCCGAAAACAGTCAGCGAGAAAGCACCCAGTAAAAATACCATCGTCAAATATAAACGATTCATCGCCTTGTTCTCTAACTTTTTATTGCTGTTTTCAATAGCTATCTGCTTGACTGCGGTAAAATAATAATAGGACATGGAGGTCCAAGCGAGCAGAAATACCGAGTAGAATATCTTGTATATTAACGCATTCTCATCGATTTCGTAGAGCCTTACAAGCTCAAAACGGTTTAAAATATTCAAAATAAGCAAAAGAGAATAGGGGAACATAAAGAGAGCCGATATTGCGGCGGCAAGAAAGCGCTTGTCAAAGCGAGAGGCAAGGAAAAAACCGTAGGCGAGTATGAGGGAGGCAAAAATTCCTCCGCCCGCCCAGCTTGTCAGCATAAAGCCGTATCCGAGTGTCGCTATACCAAAACCCATTTATACACCTAACCCTAATTTCCGCTGTTTTATCTACTGTTTAATATCGCCGCCGACCGAGCCGCAGCACTTCTTGTGCTTTTTACCGCTGCCGCAGGGGCAGGGGTCGTTCGGTCCGGCTTTAATCTCCTTGCGTTGCGGAGTAGGCTTTACCTTTTTAACATCCTCACCCTTAAGTGAAGCGTTGCCGATAAGAACCTGCTGCCGTTCTATCTTCTTTCTCGGAATAACGGTCAGAATAATCCGCACCGTTTCCTCCCGTATGGAGGCTATCATCTCCTCAAACATTACGCCGCCCTGGATTTTATACTCCACAAAGGGATTGCGTTGTGCATAAGCGTTAAGCCCGACGCTGCCGATAAGGTCATCCATTGCATCGATATGGTCAACCCATTTTTTATCGACGGTTCGCAGCAGTACCGCACGCTCTATCTCTCTGAACACCTCGGCGGTAAACAGCTCCTCCTGTGCGGCATATTTTTTCTCCGCTCTTTCGGTCAGCTCGGTGATAATGTCCTCTTGATTCAGCGAACCCAATTGTGCGGCTGTATATTTAAAATCGTCCTTACCGCATTGAATACCGCCTAATTCGCTCTTAATACCCTCAAAGTTCCATTCGTCCGCCACATCGCTCTCGGTATATGAGGACACCACTCCGGTTATATAATCGGTTACCATTTTCCAAATAGTGTCTCTTAGGTTTGCACCGTCAAGAACCTCGCGACGCTGCTTATAAATAAGCTCGCGTTGCTTGTTCATTACATCATCGTATTGCAGTACATTTTTTCTGCGCTCAAAGTTCTGTCCTTCGATTCGTTTTTGCGCACCCTCAATGGAATTGGAGAGCATTTTTGCGTTTATCGGCTGATCCTCGGGCATTTTAAGAGCGTCAACTATACCAATAATTCTGTCCGAGCCGAACAGACGCATCAAATCGTCCTGCATGGAGATAAAGAATCTGCTCTCACCCGGGTCACCCTGCCTTCCGGCACGACCACGCAGCTGATTGTCTATTCGCCTGCTCTCGTGCCGCTCTGTACCCAAAACATAAAGACCGCCCGCCTGTTTTACAAGGTCGGCTTCCTTTTTTATCTCTTGCTCGTATTTATCGAGCAGCACCTTGTAATATGCTCTTGCCGCCGCTATCTGCTCATCCTCCGAAGCGCCGAAGTTTGTCGCCTCGTAAATGAGATAATCGTCATATCCCTCTTTTTTCATCTGTACTCTGGCAAGGAATTCACTGTTACCGCCCAGCATAATATCGGTTCCGCGTCCCGCCATATTGGTTGATATGGTTATCGAGCCGAGCCGTCCCGCCTGAGCGATAATCTCCGCCTCCCGTTCGTGGAACTTGGCGTTCAGCACATTGTGCTTTATACCCTCTTTATCCAAAAGACGGGAGATAAGCTCACTCTTTTCAATCGAGACAGTACCCACAAGCACGGGCTGTCCTTTTTTGTTGCATTCCTTTATCTGAGCGACAATCGCATTGTATTTACCTTCGACATTGCGGTAAACAAGGTCGTTGTTGTCCTTACGAATCATAGGCTTGTTGGTGGGTATCTCCACAACATCCAATGAATATATCTCACGGAACTCGGGCTCCTCGGTCAGAGCGGTACCCGTCATACCGGCGAGCTTTTTATACATACGGAAATAGTTCTGGAAGGTTATGGTCGCCTGGGTTTTGTTCTCCTTCTCGACCTCAACACCCTCCTTTGCCTCGATAGCCTGATGCAGTCCGTTGGAGTACCGCCTGCCGGGCATAATTCTGCCCGTAAAGGAATCTACGATAATAACCTTGCCGTCCTTAACCACATAATCGACATCGTTCTGCATTATACCTCTCGCCCGCACGGCGTTGTTGAGATAATGCATTATTTCAATATTCTCGGAGTCTCCCAGATTCTCTACGCCAAAATGCTTCTCCGCTTTTTGAATACCGATTGACGACAGAACGGCGCTTTTCGCCTTTTCGTCAACAATATAATCCTCGGCAATATCCTCGTCCGATTTTTTGGAATCGAACTCCTTTATACGGTAGCACTTGAGCCTGCGGACAAAAGCGTCTGCTTTTTTGTACATATCGCTGCTCTCCTCGCCCTGACCGGAGATTATAAGCGGAGTTCTCGCCTCGTCAATGAGAATACTGTCAACCTCGTCCACAATCGCAAAGGCGTGTCCCCGTTGAACAAGATGCTCCTTGTATATAACCATATTATCACGAAGGTAATCAAACCCAAGCTCATTGTTTGTTCCGTAGGTGATGTCTGCAGCATATGCTTCTCTGCGTTGCTCGGGGCTTATTCCGTGTATAACAAGTCCGACGCTCAGACCTAAAAAGCGATATATATTACCCATCAATTCACTGTGGTATTTAGCAAGGTAATCGTTTACGGTAACGACATGCACGCCATCACCCGTCAACGCATTTAGGTATGCGGGGAGCGCCGCCATAAGCGTTTTTCCCTCGCCCGTCTTCATCTCGGCGATACGCCCCTGATGCATTACGATGCCGCCCAAGAGCTGAACATGAAAGGGTCGCTTTCCCGAGACACGCACGGAAGCCTCCCTAACCGCAGCGAAAGCCTCGGGAAGTATATCGTCCAGCGTTTCTCCGTCGGACAGTCTTTTTCTGAAAATATCGGTCTGCGCTTTTAGCGTGCTGTCGTCCATAGCGGCGTATGTGTCGCTCAGGCTCTCAATCCTTTGTGCGATAGGCTCCAGCTTTTTTATCTGTCTTTCACTGTATGTTCCGAACATTTTCTCAAATAATGACATAGAAGTAACTCCTTAAATCCTTTATTGGGGACTTTAACTGTATAATGATAGCATATATTAACAAAAAAATACACCCCATTTTGTAAAAATAATTGCAAAAACAAATAAATACATATATAATATAACCTACACAGACAATATCAGAACAATAATATATTAGGAAATACCGAGGAAAGGTATGGTCATAGGCTTGAACGATATAAACATTGTGCTTTTAGAACCCGAGATACCGCAAAACACAGGGAACATTTCCCGAACCTGCGCAGCTACGGGCGTATCGCTCCACCTGATCGAGCCGTTCGGCTTTAAAATCAGCGACAAGCACCTAAAAAGAGCGGGATTGGATTATTGGCAGTATCTCGACATTCATTATTATAAATGCTTAGAGGACTTTTATCATAGGAATACCGACGGCAGCTATTATTACTTCTCTACAAAAGCCGCAAAAAATTATACCGATGTGAGCTATGAAAAAAAGGTTTATCTGTTCTTCGGCAGGGAGACAAAGGGACTGCCCGAGGAATTATTAATACAAAACAAGGATAGCTGTGTGCGGATACCCATGCTGGGCGAGCTGCGGAGCCTCAACCTGTCCAACTCCGCCGCTGTCGCCGTTTATGAGGTGCTGAGGCAACGGAGCTTTGAGGGTATGAGCCTTAAGGGACATTTGTTTGATTAAAAGGGAGTCGTTATATAAATGAGGACTGTAGCCGCAATATCCACTCCGTACGGCAAGGGCGGTGTGGCGGTAATAAGAATATCGGGGGAAGCCGCCGTTAGGATTGCTTCCAAGGTTTTTATGCCTAAAAGCGGAATAGGCTTAGATGATATTCCGTCAAACACGGCGGTTTACGGGAGCTTTTTTGACAGCGACGGTATCTTTGACGATGGGATTGTAACCCTGTTCCGTGCGCCGAAGAGCTACACGGGCGAGGACACCGCCGAGCTGTCCTGCCATGGCGGAATCCTCGTTACAAAAAAGCTGTTGTGTGCGGCTATAGCCGCCGGAGCCGACTATGCCGAGGCGGGTGAGTTCACAAAGCGAGCCTTTATAAACGGGAAAATAACGCTCTCCCAAGCCGAAGCTGTCGGCGGCATTATCGACGCAAAGAACGAAAAGCACCTTGCCGTGTCGCTCTTGCAGTCAAAGGGTGCGTTGTCCGCAAGGATTAAGAAACTGTCGGATTCTCTTGCATACCTTGCCGCCTCTGTTTATGCCTATATTGATTATCCGGATGAGGATTTACGTGACATCGGTACCGAAGAGATGAAAAGCCGCCTTATGGCAATAAGGGATGATATAACACGACTTGCGCAGACTCACCGCTACGGACAGGCTATAAGCGAGGGTATAAACACGGTTATCGTGGGTAAGCCGAACACGGGGAAAAGCTCGGTGCTTAACAGTTTAATCGGCTATGACCGAGCCATTGTAACCGATATAGCCGGTACGACAAGGGACATTGTAACCGAGCAAATACGGCTGGGAGACCTGATTCACAACCTCTCGGACACCGCAGGAATAAGGGAGAGCGACGATGTTATCGAGAGCATAGGCATTAATAAGAGTAGGCAGGCGATTGGAGACGCAGAGCTTGTATTGGCGGTTTTCGACGGCTCAAAACCGCTTGACGATTATGATATGGAGATATTAAACCAAATCCGCCGTTCCGGTAAGGAGTCCTGCACTATATGTATGCTCAACAAGAGCGATTTGGGTTTAGTTGTTCCGTCCTTGCCGTTTGGAAGACAGATAGTTTTTTCCGCCGCTGTCGGCATAGGCAGGGATGCTCTGGAAAGTACAATAGGGGATTTGTTCGGAGAGGGTGATGTCTCCTCGCTTGGAGAGATTATTGTCGGAGCAAGGCAGTATGCGGCACTAACCCGTGCCGAAGCGGCTGTTAAAAACGCACTTACCTCACTGGACGGATTCACTCAGGACATTGCCGGAATGGATGTTGAGGAAGCAATCGCTTGTCTCGGCGAGCTTGACGGAAGAACAGCGTCGGAGCAGGTTGTTAATGAGATATTTACGCATTTTTGTGTAGGAAAATAACCGCAAGCGGTTATTGAGCAAAATTTGCTCTCGCCCGGAGGGGGCTCGTGCCGCCAAAGCGGCAACGCAGCATTTTGCGCTATCGGCTTTATGCTTAGTAAAATTTAAATAGGATAATATAAACAAAATTTCAAAGGAAGAACAAATGAACCACACGGTATATAAGGCGGAAGAATTTGATATTATAGTGGTCGGAGCGGGGCATGCGGGGATAGAGGCTGCGCTTGCGGCGGCACGCATGGGACAGAGCGCTGCTCTGTTTACGCTTACCCTCGACCTGATCGGTAATATGCCCTGTAATCCCTCTATCGGCGGTACGGGTAAAGGGCAGCTCGTTTTTGAGATAGATGCCTTGGGGGGCGAAATGGGCAGGGCTGCGGACTCCGTTATGCTCCAGAGCCGTATGCTCAATCTCAGTAAAGGTCCCGCCGTTCATTCGCTCAGAATGCAGGCTGACAGACGAAAATATCAGGATTATATGAAGGCGTTAATCGAGAACACCCCGAACCTGTCGCTGATACAGGCGGAGGTGACGGGTATTGCGGTAGCGGATAACTCTGTTACTGGGATTTACACCGCCTTCGGTGCTTTTTATTCCTCCAAGGCGGTTATCATAGCAACGGGAACCTCGCTGTCGGGAAGAATAATTGTTGGTGAGGAAGCATATGCGGCAGGACCGGACAACACCGTTGCCGCAACAAGGCTATCGGACAGTCTTGTAAATGCAGGCGTTAAGCTGACTCGCTTCAAGACGGGGACACCGCCCCGAATACACGGAGACAGCGTGGATTTCCACCTTTTAGAGGAGCAACCGGGGGACGAGGATCCAACAATGTTTTCCACAGACACCTCAAGGGCTAACAAAATGTCTTGCTATATTGCATACACAAATGAGGAAACACACCGTGTGATAAGGGAAAACCTGCATCGGTCACCGTTGTTTTCGGGGGACATTAAGGGAACGGGACCCCGATATTGCCCGAGCATAGAGGACAAGATTGTTCGCTTTGCCGATAAGGAGCGGCACCAGCTCTTTATTGAGCCGATGGGCGAAAACACAAAGGAGATGTACATTCAGGGCTTTTCCTCCTCGCTTCCCGAGGAGGTGCAGAAAAAGGCGGTTCGCACCATAAAGGGCTTGGAGCGGGTGGTTTTTATGCGAACCGCTTATGCTATAGAATACGATTGCTGCGACCCCACACAGCTCTTGCCGACGCTCGAATTCAAACGGATAAACGGACTATACGGTGCGGGGCAGTTCAACGGAAGCTCGGGATACGAGGAAGCGGCGGCGCAGGGGCTTGTGGCGGGAATTAACGCTTCTTTGAAAATCAAGGGGAAGGAACCGCTAATTCTTTTACGGAGCGAGAGCTATATCGGTACGCTTATCGACGACCTTGTAACCAAGGGTACAAGCGAGCCGTACAGAATCATGACCTCCCGAAGCGAATACCGCTTACTGCTGAGGCAGGATAACGCAAAGGTGCGGCTAATAGAAAAGGGCAGAGAAGCGGGACTTGTCGGCGAGAGAGCATATAACGAGTACAAGGCAACGCAGAATATACTCGAATCGGAGATAAAACGACTCCGTAGCGAGACAATTCCCTGTACGACCGAATTGAACAGGCTGTTGAGCGGTTACGGTTATGAGGAGATTAATTTCGGTATCCGTAAGGCGGAGCTGCTCAAAAGACCGCTTATAAAAATTGAGGATATATATTCACTTGAGGAAAACACCCCCGATATACCCCAATCGGTAAAGAAGCGAGTCGAAATCGAGATAAAATACGAGGGCTATATAAAAAAGCAGCTCGCAGAGGTTGAGCGGTTCAGGAAATTAGAGGAGAAGCGGCTCCCTCCCGACATTGATTATAAAATAATTAAGGGAATACGCATAGAAGCGGCGCAGAAATTAGACAAAATCCGCCCGGAGAGCATAGGGCAGGCGTCCCGAATATCCGGCATTTCACCCGCCGATATTTCGGTGCTGCTAATATATCTTGCACAATACAAACGTAGGGAACCGTAATGAACAGAATAGTCGAAATAACAAAAAAATACTATCCGCTCACAGACGAACAGACAGAAGAGCTAACGATAATCGCCGAGCTGCTTACCGAGATGAACGGAGTTCTTAACCTTACCGCATTAAAAAGCGAGGAGGAAATAGCCGTTTTGCACTTTTTCGATTCGCTCACTCTGTTAAAAACGGGGTTGTTTTCGGGTAAAAGCATAATCGATATCGGTTGCGGCGGCGGATTCCCCTCCTTTCCGCTTGCGGTTTGCTCGCAGGACTGTAATGTAACCGCAAACGATTCAACCGCAAAAAAGCTGCACTTCGTTGCCGAAACCGCAAAAAAAGCAGGCATAACCAACCTTTCCACACTCGAGGGCAGAGCCGAGGAGCTTGCACACACGGTTAGACGGGAGTCCTTTGATATTGCGGTCGCAAGGGGGGTTGCCAAGCTGAATATACTGTGCGAGCTATGTCTGCCTTTAGTAAAAAAGGGCGGCCATTTCATAGCGATGAAGGGCAACAGGGGTGCGGAGGAGCTTGCCGACGCCGAAAGGGCGATAAAGACCCTGGGCGGAAGAACGGTTAACATAATAAATAACGAGATTCCGTTGTTTGACAGAACGCACACATTGATTATAATCGAAAAAATAAATGCAACATCAAAGGAATACCCCAGACAGTATTCAAAAATAATCAAGAAACCGCTATAAATTAAAGGAATTTAGTCTATATGAAAAGAGACAATAACGGACTTACAGAGGAAGAGTTTTTGCAGAGGTATGATGCCTCAAGGTTTGAAAAACCCTCCGTAACGGTAGACATAATACTGTTTGACGGAGCGAGAACGCTCTTAATACGCAGAAACGGACATCCCTCAATTGGTATGTGGGCGCTACCGGGCGGCTTTGTCGAGCCTGACGAGAGTGCGGAGCAAGCGGCTTTGCGTGAGCTGTATGAGGAGACGGGAGCGACCGGAGTGGCAATAAAGCAGCTCTGCTGTTTCTCCGCACCCGAGCGTGACCCGAGGACAAGGATAATAACAATAGCTTTTACCGCACAGCTCTTATCAAATGACAAAAAAATCACCGCCGGCGATGATGCGGCACAAGCGGCATGGTTTGATATAAGGGTAAATCCTGTAAATAAGTATGATGAGGATAACGGTAATTCAACCTTTTCGGTAAGCGAATATGATATTGTTCTCATAAACGAGAACGAGGAAATTCACTGCCAAATCATTCGCAGAACACCGATTTTATCCTGCCCGGCTGATGTTATTTACAATATTAAAAGAAAAAATCCGCTCGCAGGCGACCATGCCGTAATCCTTGCGGCGGCGATAGATTCCCGCACCGATATTTTCGGCAATTTACATTGATTGCTATTGACAATAAAAAGATAATAATATATAATGTTCAAGCTGTGTTATACAGGGATATAGCCAAGTCGGTAAGGCACAGGACTTTGACTCCTGCACTCCGCTGGTTCGAGTCCAGCTATCCCTGCCAGCCAAAAAGCCCGATGGCATCCAAAGGATGCGGTCGGGTTTTTTCTTATATTTATAGTATAATAAAAAATCCTGAAAAATTTTTATATTCCTATTGACTCTCACAGTGTGGTATACTGTATACTGCATATGAGCTCAAAAAACACAGATCTGTGAGGATTGTAAAATGCTAAAAATAGGTAATTTTTCAAAATTATCGAGGATCAGTATACGGATGCTCCGGCATTATGACGAGATTGGTTTGTTGGTACCCAAAAGCACCGACGCTTTCACAAGCTACCGTTATTACAGCGAGGAACAGCTGACGGTTGCAGGGCAGATCACTGCATTGAAGGATATGGGCTTTGGGTTGGTTTCTATCGGAGAAATTCTCAACAGCTATGACAATCCGCAAAAACTTGCGTTATTTTTAGAAGTAAAGCGAACTGAAGTGCAAGCACAAGCGGAGGAAATCTCGCGGCGTTTACTGCTCCTTGAAACAGCCGTTAAACGGCTAAGAAAGGACAGAACAGCGATGAATTACAGTATTACATTAAAAACCATACCAGAACGCTATGTAGCAAGTGTTAGAAAGATAATTCCCTCTTATGAGCAGGAGGGTATGCTCTGGCAGATTCTGATGCAGGAAACAGGACCTCTCTGCATACAGAACGGAGAGCCATGTTATGCATTGGCAATATTTCACGACGGTGAATATAAGGAAGCCGATGTGGATGTCGAGGTGCAGAAAACCGTACGCGGCAGCTATGAGAACACCGAGAATGTGGTATTTAAAACAGAATCACCTGTTATGATTGCTTCCGCCACATACAAGGGCAGTTATGAAAAGGTAGGTGAAGTTAGCGAAGCGGTGGCGAATTGGGTACGGGATAACGAGTATGATTTTTGCGGACTCTGCTTTAATATTTATCATGTAAGCCCACATGAAACGCAGAATCCAAACGAGTGGGTAACCGAGATTTGCTATCCGGTAAGAAAGAAATAAATACAAAGCCAAAGAGCTGTCTGTAGCAATACAGGCGGCTTTTTTTTTGTTCTCTAACTTTTGCAAAAATATCTTGAAACGAGAAAAATTCCGTGTTATAATAACAGGCAGCTCAAATAGAATTTTAAAACGGAAAGGAAAATATTATGTCCAATATTTACTTAGCAAAGGATCTCGACAACAGCATTGACGACATTTACATTGGTCCTTATCATGCAGTAGACAAGGTTGGCGGCTATATTTACCGCTCCCGAGAGAGCCTGTTAGGCTATGATGTTCCTATCAAGGATCATATCAAATGTATGCTTGAGCTGTGTGCCGGCGCTCATTATTACGCACATAGCGTGTATTCAGACCTTTATACCGAGTCCTCCACCCTTATTGATTTGAATGAATTGAAAATCCGCCGTGTTGACAGCGAAGGAAATCCCTGCCGTAACGCATATTTATGCCTGGGCTATGTTGCGGGTGGTAAATATTGGCATATGGACACAGGACTCGCAAACAATGCCGAGGAGGATTATTGGAGAGCATTCAGCTGGGGCTCGCATTACGGAAAGCCGGATAATTTCAGTAATGAGGATGTTAACGCTTTCAATACCAAAAACTATCCGAACGCTCGTTATTTCAAGAACACCTTCAGAATCAGCGGAACGGACAAGGAGGACACCGTTAACTGTATTTATGAATTTTTGGACGAAAATGAGAGCTTGATTGCCAGTATGAATCTTGAGTTCAAACGAGGTTATGAAGAGATTTTCACCCGAAGCGAAAACGGTAAACCGATGTTGCGCTTTACCCGTTTTATTTCAATGGTTCCTCGCTCCGGTAAGCTATCCGATGATAATGCTGATGATACATACCTTATCGGTGTTATGCGTGAGCTGCGTCTTGACGGAACACCCTGGACAGAGGACCGTTTGGATTATGTTTGGTCTGTTCAGGGCGCAAACATACTCGACCTGCAGATCTCCGGCCTGAGCGATAACCCCGTAGGGGAGGACATTGATTATATTAACATATTCCACAGATATCAGCTTAATTAATTGGATGTTTGTGAGATTTACAGCGAAAGAACGCCCGAAGGCGTTCTTTTTTTATGCGTTGCCATGCAACGTAATATGGTCGAGATGACAGGACTCGAACCTGCGGCATCTTGGTCCCAAACCAAGCACTCTACCAACTGAGCTACATCTCGTAATAAAAAATGAACATCGAACCGAACATTTTGTTAAATAAAGGCGCTGCCCCTATCAATGTGTTCTTTGTTCGTTGCTCATTCAAAAGGTGTTTTTGGGGTGGATAACCGGGTTCGAACCGGCGACCCTCAGGACCACAACCTGATACTCTAACCAACTGAGCTATATCCACCATATGGCGTGCCTTGAGGGACTCGAACCCCCGACCTACTGCTTAGAAGGCAGTTGCTCTATCCTGCTGAGCTAAAAGCACAAATTATGCATTCTGTGGAGCGGGTGACGGGAATCGGACCCGCACGGCCAGCTTGGAAGGCTGGAATTCTACCATTGAACTACACCCGCATATGACAGAGCAATATTTCTGCTCTGCTTAGACATCTCTCAAACAAGAGCATCGTTTTTTGTAGACCCGAGGCAGTGCAAAAGCTCTGCCTCAGTTTCTTACATGTATAAGAAAACTTATTTCATGTTGTTTAACATTATAGTAAACTGACTCTTTTTCCTCGAAGCGTTATTCTTGTGAAGAATACCCTTGGAAACTGCTTTGTCAATCTTCTTAACCGCATCGACATAGGTCTTGGAAGCAAGCTCCTTGTTACCCTCAGCAAGTGCAGCCTTGTATTTCTTGACGGAGGTCTTTAACCCTGTCTTGAACATTTTGTTCTGTAGTGTTTTAGCTTCTGTAACCTTAACTCTTTTTTTGGCGGACTTAATATTTGGCACGCAACTCACCTCCTTACCTTAAATCGGACTCAAACATAATAACATACTTGTTTGCTTTTTGCAATACCTAAAATCAAAAAATTATAATTTTTTTATTCTTTGGCAAAATAATACTTGTATGCAAAAAAATAAAAAAGAGGTTGATGAAAAAATGGACAATTTTGTAAGAAAAAGAACGGATCTTGCGCTTGAAGTGCATGAGATAAATAGTGAAAAAGGGCGTGCGGACGGTGTTATCGTCGGCGAAAGCGAGATAGAAGGTGTAATGATAACCACCGCCGAGGTTAAGGAGGGTGAGGGCGAGAACCTGACGGGGAAGGCTGCGGGGATTTACACCACCGTTGATATCGGGAGAGTATGGCAATACGACAGCGAGCGCTTCAATAAAACGGCAAGGGTTCTGTCGGGTGTGCTCGACAAGCTCCTGCCGCCGCCGCAGGAGGAAAAATGCGTGCTTATCGCAGGCTTGGGCAACGAGGACATAACACCGGACTCGATTGGACCGAAGGTGGTTACCAGGGTTATCGTTACCCGTCACATCCGGGCATTGAACCGAGAGCTGTATGACAGCATCGGGTTCGGAAGCCTTGCGGCGATAAGCCCGGGAGTTCTGGGGCAAACCGGTATTGAGAGCGCTGAGATTATAAAGAGCGTAGCGGACAAGGTCGCTCCCTATTGTATTATATTGATAGATGCGCTTGCTTCCAGAAAGCTGTCCAGACTTGCGACCACGGTTCAGTTGTCCGATACCGGAATCCGTCCCGGAGCGGGAGTGGCAAACAATCGTGCCGAGATGAACGAGCAGAGCCTTGGTGTGCCTGTCGTTTCCATAGGAGTACCGACCGTTGTCGATGCGGCAACCCTCGCATATGACCTTTTAGAGGAGCTTGCTGCGGATTCCAATATAAAAACGGGGGAAAACGCTCAGAGGTTTGAGGAGGTGTACGACAAGATAATCGACAAGCTCATGTCGGGCAGCGGAAGGAGTATGTTTATTACCCCGAAGGAGAGCGATGTAATAACCCGTGAGACCGCAAGGCTTATAGCAACAGCTATAAATCTTTCGCTCCATAAGGGGATCGACATTAAGGATATGGGCGAATATCTGACATAAACAAACCCGCAAATCAGCTCTTGCATTTTTATTTCTATCGGTATATTACAGGTGTCTTTCTGAATATAATTTACAAACAGAAAAAGCGGGGTATGCAAGTAAACGGGACAAGCTTTTCTCAGTAAAAAAAGAACCGGTAAATGATAAAAAAGGAGCTCTAATATGCGAAGGCGTTTTACCAATCGTCAAAGGCTCACTATTAAAAAATACAGCCTTTTGACCCTATCCGTTTTAATTATTCTTACAATCTTCTTTTCAATTCCGGAAATAGCCCGTGCCTTGCCGGAGTCGCTTGCCGTTGTGCTTACAGAAAAAGCCGACACAAGCGATTCATCAGGCACTATTAACACGGGGGAGCGGTTAACCCCGTTGCTCGGAGTGAGCTTTTCGGCGGTTTTGGGATATGATTACGAGAGCGAACCGATAATACCTCCGCTTGAGGGTATAGAGGGAGCCGAATATGTAAGAGCGGTTAACCTTTGCTGGTATACGACTCAGGATACGCCGAAGCTGAATTTAATTAACCGCACGGATTACAAGGTAAATCTTTACGACTACACAGATTTAAGGTTTCCGATTGAAAACAAGGTAAACTCGGACCCGTTGGTGCTTATTGTACATACACACGGAACAGAGAGCTATTTACCTTCGGGGGTGGATTATTATACGGCGGAGGAGACCTTTCGCTCCGAGGAACAGGCTAAAACCGTTGTTGCGGTCGGTGCGGTCCTTGCCGCCGAGCTTAACAGCAAAGGGATTGTTACGCTGCATGACACCGAAATGCACGACAGGGTGAGCTATAGTGCGTCATACGGCAACTCAAAAAAAGCCGTTTCCGAAGCGCTTGCCAAGTATCCGTCCATAAAATATGTAATCGACCTTCACAGGGATGCGGTCTTTACCTCAGACGGGGTAAACCAAAAGCCGATAACCGAAATCAACGGGCAGCAGGTTGCACAGATTATGCTTGTAATCGGTACAAATCAAGGAGGAGCCAACCATCCCGATTGGAAGAACAACCTTACGGTTGGGGTTAAGCTGCAGGGGATACTTAACAACGATTATCCGACCCTCGCACGACCGATACAGTTGAGAACGGCAAGCTTTAATCAACAGCTTGCGACGGGTAGCTTATTGCTTGAGGTAGGCTCCTGCGGTAACACCATCGACGAAGCAAAAAACGCCGCAAAGCTGTTTGCCGCGTCGTTCGCCAAGATGATATATTCGAATTAAATATTTACCTTTTTAATGCTTACTCCCGATCTTTTTGGCGTTTATTCGTTTGAATAAGGGAGTAAGCAGTTGTTTGCCCAGCACAGTGGAGACGGTTATGGCAATCGCCATACAGCCTGAATAAACAAGCGTACGGATTATCTCGTAGGTTCCGGAGGTAAAATTGTTTTGTGCAAAAAAGAGCATTGACTGATAGAGCATCATTCCCGGAACCAACGGTATTACCGATATAAAGATAATTACGGTAGCCGGAGTTTTTATAATCCGGGCAAAAACCTCGGCGGGAATGCAAGCTGCAAGCGTACCGAAAAAAGCCGCACTATATTCGCTTCCGGTTGCGTTGTTTATAAGAGTAAACACCAGGTATCCCGTGAGCCCGAGCACGGGAGCCACAAACAGCGTACGCTTCGGTGCGGATAACGACAGCCCGAAGAACAGAGATGCGAAAAAGGTTGCGGTTAAGGTAATTAATAATTCCATTTTTCACCCTCCCCTTAAATTGCGAGCACGAGCCCGACACCGGCGGCAATGGCTATGGCGGAGAGCAGAGCGTCAATTCCCCTTGCTCCGCCCGATACAAGATCCCCGTACAGAGTATCCCTGATTGCATTTATCGTAGCAAGTCCGGGCAGGAGCGGCATTATACCGCCTATTATTATATAGCTTATATTTATATCCGGCAGGAGCAGCAGACAAAGCCTTGCGAGCAGTGCTGTTAAAATACTTCCGCCCATATTTGAGAAAAAGGTAATGGAGCCTATTTTTTTTAGCTGTGCGACGACGAGCTGGGCAATAAAAGCAACGGCTATGGCAAGGATGAACTCTAAAAAATTACCGCCGAACATCAGGGTAAAAGCAGCTGAGGTAAAACAGGCAAAAACACTTCGCTTTAAAAAATCTTTCTGCTCGGGTAAGGCATTTATCCTTGAAATAGCTTCGGCAGGGTTCATTCTGCCTGACGAAACCTCTCTTGAGAGCGAGTTTAAAAAATCGATATTACCTAAATTATTGACTCTGACCTTCAAGGAACGGACTCTTGTATAGGTTTTTCCGCTGTATCTCGCCATGACGGTAATACCTGTGGGGAACGCCAATATCTCAACCTCGTCGGCACCGCCCGCAGAGAGTATATTCTTTGCGCATTCCTCCGCCCTGTAGGTCTCGCCGCCGTTTTTTAGCATGGCGGTCGATAAGAGCAGAGAGAGATCAAGGTATAGGTCAAACATATTCACAACTCGATTCTAAAATCAGCTATTAATACAAAATACTGTCGTCAAATTCGGTGCCGTCATCCTGGTCCGGAAACGGAATGTCGGGTTGATAGTGCTCAATGCAGATTCTGTTGAAAGGCTTGCCCGAACCCGAGCTGCCCACATAAACACCTTGACCGATAATATTCTGAAAGAAGGGTACATTTACGCTGGTCGGATACACATATCCCTCCGGAACAGGCATATACACATATTGAGCGTCCCTTATGGTTACCTGCCTGTTGAAATGACGATCGGTTATCAATCGCAGACTCGCATCTATAAGCTGCTCGGGTGGGCAGTTGCAGCCGGGGAGAGAGACCGCCTGGGTAACGGTGTTCCATTTTATCGGTACATGCATATCGCAGTATTCCGTCGGCACGGACGATTTATCAAACACTCCGTCGCTGTAAACGGTGGTCATTCCGCCCTTATAATGCATCAAATCGTTTTTGCAGGCGTCGGTGGCTAATTTTCCCGATACGGAGCAGTATTGCACACCCGTTACAACGGACGCAGGCACCTCGAACTTTTTGGTATAATCAATATCGTTATCCTCGAGATGCGTATATATTTTAAGCATAACCGCATCCCAGAGCTTTGTGGCAGGGTTGCCGCTTGAAACTATTGTCTTGTTGTTGTCGTAACCGAACCAGCAGCAAGCGACATAATCGGGAGTATAGCCTGCAAAATAGTTATCCTTGTTATCGTTGGTGCTGCCTGTTTTTCCCGCAACCTGAAGCTCGGAGAATTTGCCCTTATCATTGAGTGTTACATCTCTTACCGCCGTACCGTAGGAACCGGATACGACATTTCTGAGGAGTGAGGTCATTATATATGCGGTGGATTCCGAATAAACTTCCTTTTTTTCAGGGGTATTGTTTATAATTACATTACCCTTATTATCTCTCACCTCGTAGAAGGTGCGTGCCTTTATGAAAACGCCGTTGTTGGCAAAAACGCTGTATGCCTGAGTCATTTCCCTTACCGTTACACCGTAGGTAAAGGAACCGAGAGCAAGCGGAGAGAGCTGCATATCCGAATAAGTTTTTCCGTTATCCAAGGTTTTTCTTTCGATAAGTGTTGTAAAACCCATATTGTTGACGAGGTTGTCAAAAACCTTTTCCACACCGATCTTCTGCACCGTTGAAACCGCAACGGTATTAAGGGATTTCTGTATCGCAAAGCTCAAGGATACCCTGCCCTCATATACCTTATTGGCGTTGGTAGGCCAGTATGAATTGGTTTTTTCATTATAAACCGTCGGGACATCATCCACCGGACCGGTATATGTGTATATTCCCATATCGATAGCGAGTGCATATACCGATAACGGTTTTATTGCAGAGCCGCACTGACGCATGCTCTGAGTGGCTCTGTTCAAGCCTCTGCTTATCTTCTTTTCACCTCTGCCGCCAACAATTCCGAGCAGATTTCCGGTCTTCGGATCCATAACGGTCATTGCCGCCTGCGCCCTTATTCCTGTCGTGGTGGGCCACTTGGTATCGTCGGTGAATACATCCTCAAGAGTGCTCTGAACAAAGGGGTCAAGGCAGGTTATTATATTCAGTCCTCCCGAATAAAGCATTCTTGAAGCGGTCGTTTTATCGCAATCAAAGGTCTCCATAAGGGCAACCATAACATCGTCCAGAACCGCATCTATATAATATGAATGAACGGTCTCGGTATATTCGGTTTCACCGTCTCTGCTTAGGGAGAGCGGCGCGTCGTATGCTTCGTTAAACTCGTCGACATTAATCTTTCCCTGCTCCAGCATAAGCTTCAATATAAGATTACGCCGCTCCAAATTGTTTTTTGGGTTTATTATCGGGTCGTATGCCACGGGCGATTTAGCTATTGCGGCAAGAGCCGCACATTCAACAAGGGTAAGGTCGCCCAGGTCCTTGCCGAAATAAGTCTCCGCCGCCGCTTTAACTCCGTGAGTGTTCTGCGACATTGCGATTGTATTAAGGTACATCTCAAGTATTTCCGTTTTCAGGAACTTTTCCTCAACATTCAAAGCCCTGAATATTTCCTGAATCTTTCGCTGTATGGTGTTATCATTCTCTCCCGTAACATTTTTTATTAGCTGTTGAGTTATAGTGGAGCCGCCGCCGTAGGAGGATTTTGTGGGTATAAAAAAGTTGTAGATAGCCGATGCGGTACGCTTTGTGTCCACTCCGTTATGGGTAAAGAAGCGTTGGTCCTCAACGGCGACAAAGGCTTCCACAAGGTTCTCGGGCATGGCGGTATACTCCGCCCAGAGCCTGTTCTCGCTGCCGTGAAGGCGGTCTGCCTCCAGCTCAACCTCCTCACCCAATTCATTTACATAAAAAATCGGAGAGGACAGCGAGGAATCAAATTTTAAATTATCAAGCCCGTTATATTCTGGGTCAATATAATTTTTGATATAAATAATAAAAGCAAGCCCCACAACGGCTCCCGTTATTATACCGACCAATATTATCGTCAGCAATATGTTAAGGGTATAGGTTAACACCTTCCGCAATATAAAAAGCACGGACTTTAAGGTTATTTTGGCGGCTATTTTAGCCCTTCTTTTACCGATTCCGGAGGAAGTAGGGGTTGATGAACCGTTTGCTTTCTCGCCGTTTTTAATTTCGGAAATGTCAATCATTTTTGTTTTCTTCGACAGCATTTCTTCATTGTCATTTTTGTTGATGTTGTTTTCGTCCTGCATACTGGTTTCCGTTTCTCCGGCGGTATTTTTGCTTTTAGGACGAGCTGTTATCTGCCGGTTTTACAGCCCGTTATTATATTTAATGTATTAAACCGATTTGGTCGCTACATATGCCTCACCTAAAATAAGCTTCAGCTGCGAAATAAGTCTGTCGTCGATGGTACAGCCTATATCCTTTGCCGCACGCAGCTTCTTTTCACGCTCAAAATATATGCACACTCTGCTTTTTCCGGCAGACTCTTTTATTATAGCAAGAGCATCGTCAAGACGGGTTGCGTTTTTCTCGGTGATTTTTAGATACAGTGCCGTATCGCTGTCCTGCTCCCAACCGTCGGCGGGTCTGACGCTCTTCAACAACAGCTTAACCTCGTCGACCGTATCATCCTTAATGCTCTCCTTGAGAGTCGCCTCACATTCGAAGATATAAATACCGCCCTCGTTGATTCTACCTCCATACTCCTCGTAAACGGTGGGAAAAAGTATAATCTCAGCCTCGCCGTCAAGGTCCTCGGCGGTAACAAACGCCATTATATTATTACTCTTGGTCACCTTTGTGCGCTTTTTGGTAACCAGGGCGACAAAGCTGACAAGCTGCTTTTCTCTTATTTTACCCTCGGTAAGCCCTTGCAATAGCTGTCTTGAGGTATATGCCCCCGTGGTTTTTATTAGCCTTTGATATTTATCAAGCGGATGTCCGGAGAAATAAAGCCCCGTAAGAGCCTTCTCCTGAGATAATCTCTCAAGCAGAGGATACTCGTTTATTTGCCGAAAGTCAAGCCTTAACATTGTATTATCGTTTACGGAGCCGTCAAACAGCCCTACCTGACCTTCTATATTATTATTGCGTTGCTTTGACAAAATGTCAAGAGCATTATCCAATTCCGAGATAAGTCTGCTGCGATAAATGCCGAAGCAATCAAGCGCACCGCAAAGTATCAACGACTCAATCATACGGGTATTACCGAAGCTGTGCGTGCGGGTGAGGAAATCCTCTATACTTAAAAAAGCGGATTTATTACGCTCCAGAATCAGTTTTTGAGCAAACAGCCAGCCGACATTCTTAACGGCGACCAGCCCAAAGCGCAGATTATCGCCGCTTACGGTAAACATCTCTCCGCTGTTGTTTATATCCGGGGGTAATATGGCGATTCCCATCCTTGCACAGTCGTCAATATACTCCTTTATTTTGCTGTTCTCACCGTTTACCGAATTCAACAGAGAACACATATATTCTTTCGGATAATGGCATTTTAAATACGCTGTTTTATACGCAATAACCGCATATGCGACCGCATGGCTTTTGTTGAAGGCATATTTGGCAAACTCGTTCATCATATCGAATATAACGGTTGCTTTATCCTCGGCAACGCCCCGTTCGGTCGCTCCTTTTAGGAAGCCGAGCCGTTCCTTTGCCATAGCATCCTCTTTTTTCTTTGCCATTGCCCTGCGGACAATATCTGCTCTGCCATAGGAATAGCCTGCAAGTATTCGGCAAATCTGCATTACCTGTTCCTGATATAATATGCAGCCGTGTGTCGAGGATAGTATCTCTTTCAACTCGGGAGTTATATATTCGGTTTTATCGGGGTTCCTGCGGTTCTGCAAAAAGCGCTCTATTGACTGCATCGGGCCAGGACGATATAGCGAAATGGCGGAAACAATATCCTCGAACTCAAACGGCTTCATCCTGATTAAAAGGTTACGCATACCCTCGCTCTCAAGCTGAAACAATCCGAGAGAATTACCCGACGAGAGTACCTCATAGGTTTCTGCGTCGTCAAAGGGTATCTTTTCGGGGTTAAAGGATGGATTTTTTCCCTTTATCGCTTTTTCGGTGTTGTCTATTATGGTAAGGTAACGCAGCCCCAAAAAATCTATTTTGAGCAGTCCGAGCTCGGCTACCGTGTTCATTGAGAACTGCGTAACGGTTATACTGTCATTCAGAGCAAGCGGCACATAGGAGGTAAGCGGCTTGTCGGTTATAACAACACCTGTTGCGTGTGTAGAGGTGTTCCTCGGTCTGCCCTCCAGCCCACGGGCAAAAGCTATAAGTCTTTTTGCCTGCGGGTCGGATGCATATATGCTTTTAAGCTCCTTGCTCTCCCGTATGGCGGAATCTATCGAGACGCCCGTATACCTCGGTAAAAGCTTGGCAATTTCGTCAACGGCGGAATAAGGCATCCCCAGCGCTCTGCCGGTGTCCCGTACCGCTTGACGGCACGCCAATGTACCGAAGGTTACAATCTGAGCGACATGAGCCCTGCCGTATTTATCCGACACATAATCAATGACCTCGTTCCTTCGTTCATCGCAGAAATCTATATCAAAATCGGGCATACTCACCCGTTCGGGGTTGAGAAACCGCTCAAAAAGCAGCCCGAATTTTATCGGGTCAACATCGGTTATTCCCAAAAAATACGCACAGAGGCTGCCTACACCGCTTCCTCTGCCCGGTCCGACGGGTATACGCCGTTTTTTTGCAAAGGCGACAAAGTCCCGGACAATAAGATAATAATCCACAAACCCCATGGTTTGTATAACCGATAATTCATATTCCAGCCTTTTGGAATATTCGCAGTTGTCGGGAATAAACCCTTCCTCCTTTTTTGAGGTATAGCCATCGTTACATAGCTTAACCAAATAATCGTAAGGCGTATAGGGCTTGGGAGCGGAAAAAGCGGGCAGGTGCATTGTCTCGAAATCAAAATCAAAGTTACATCGCTCGGCTATTCTCTCGGTGTTTGTTATAGCTTCGGGAAGGTCCGCAAACAGAGCCGACATTTCCTGACTGCTCGTTAGATAAAAGCGGTTTCCCTCCATACCGAAGCCGTCCTCCGTGCCGGAATTGTCTTCGTCAATCGTTTTACCCATTTGTATCGCCATCAGCAGGCGCTGCAGCATGCTGTCGGACTGGTTGACATAATGCACATCGTTTGTAGCCGCCAAAGGAATATCAAGCTCTCCGGAGAGGGTAACGAGCGTTTCGTTTACGACAGCCTGCTTATCGATACCATGCCGCTGAAGCTCGAGATAGAAATTGTCCCTGCCGAATATACGCCTGAAAAATATTGCGTTCTCCCTCGCAAGTGATTTATCACCGTTTATAATGCACTTGGGGATAAGACCGGATATACATCCCGAAAGAGCTATAAGCCCCTCACTGTATTTTTCCAATGTATCCTTATCTGTTCGAGGCTTTTTATAAAAACCTTGGGTAAAGGATTTTGACACTATGCTCATAAGGTTCTCGTAACCCTTTTTATCCTTTACCAACAATACTAAATGCGAATAATCGCCGTCAATAGGGTGTACCTTGTCGCTCATTGACCTCGGAGCCACATACACCTCGCAGCCGATAATGGGCTTTACTCCCGTAGCTTTGCAAGCCTTATAAAAATCTACAATACCGTATAAAACACCGTGGTCGGTAATGGCGACCGCATTCTGCCCCGCTTTTTTAACCGCTTCGGGGATAGCGGAAATACGGCATTCGCCGTCAAGCAGGCTGTATTCTGTATGCAGATGCAGATGAACAAAGCCCACTCTGTCACTTCCTTTGCTTTATTTGGTCGGCAAGCATAATTAATCGCTTGAATCTGTGATTAAGACCGGATTTGCTGATTGGCGGATCGCATAATAATCTGAGCTCGTCCAGGCTCATATCTGGGTTTACCAACCTGAGGTCGGCACATTCCCTCAGCTCGGTAGACAGAGTCGAGTATTCCCTGTTGGCAATCAAAAGGTTAATCGCTCCGCATTGCTCCGCCGCCGCTTTTGCCGCACGGTCAAGGTTTGCCGTCTCTGCGTTGCATATACGGTTTGCGTTTCCGCGAAGCTCCTTGATTATTTTCTGCTCCATTAATTTCAAAGCAAACTTGGATGCGCCGATAAGAGCGAGGAAATCCTCTATCCTTTCGCTCTCCTTATAATATAGGATAAGCTTATTTCTTCGCCTGCCTATTTTTGCTTCGATACCAACGCTGTCAAGCACCGCATTTACATAAAAAATATAGTCGTCCGAAAAGGTCAAGGTCAACCCGTTGCTGCCGCCCGGAGGGGAAACAAAACCGCAGCGAACAAACACACCACGCAAAAAACAAGCGGAATCTCTCTCGCAGGACGAAATAAGCTCCCTGCTTTCAAGTCCGCACCGGTACGCACTTATACAGCAGGGGTGCTTTTCCTGTATGCTATTTAGATATTCTTTTATTTCGGAAGTAAAAGACAACCTCTATCACTTCTCCCTTATTATTCTTACTTCGGGTTCAAGCCTTACTCCGGTTTTTTCATAAACAAGCTCGGATACATAATCTATCAGTTTAATTATATCATTTGCCGTGGCGTTATCCTTATTTATAATGAATCCGGCGTGCTTCTCGGAAACCGCCGCTCCTCCTATAGAAGAGCCCTTTAATCCGCATTGCTCTATCAAGGCACCGGCGTAGTTTCCGACAGGACGCTTAAAGGTGCTTCCGCAGCTGGGGTATTCAAGCGGTTGTTTTTCCTTACGGAGACATATACAGGTATCCATTTTTGTTTTTATTTCATCATAATTCCCTTTTTTTAACTCAAATGCAGCCTTCAGTAGGATATATCCGTTATCGGACAGCACACTTTTTCGGTAGGAAAAGCTCATATCCTCCTTGGTCAGTACAATCTCCCGAAGATCGGGTGTGAGACAAACAGCCTCTTTAAAGCAATCGCACAACTCGCCGCAATAAGCACCTGCGTTCATAAAAACACCGCCCCCGACGGTTCCGGGTATTCCGTATGCAAACTCAAGTCCGCTCAGCGAGTGCTTTGCGGCGAACACAGCCACCGAGGACAGGGCGGCTCCGCAGGCGGCGGTTACAATGCACCCGTCGGTATTAATATCGTTTATTTTGGAAGTGAATATTACGGCTCCGTCAAAACCCTCGTCCGAGAACAGTATATTGGAGGCATTGCCGAGAACAATCAGCTTTTCGTTTTTATCCCGCATGTAGGCAATTACAGCGCTTAGTTCGCCGATGCTTGACGGAATGCATATATATTTTGCGTTTCCGCCCGCCTTCATACTGCAATGGGGAGCAAGAGAGGAATTCTCAAAAAATGTAAACGATGTCATTTAGCAACTCTTTCCAATAAAAGTGTAATTCCTGCCAATTATAACAAAACAATAATTTTCTTTGTTACAGACTACAATTATTATACTATATAGCGGTTAAAAAAACAACAAAAATCATTTAATTTTTGCTATTAACTATTGACCTTTTGATATTTTTTTGATAAAATGGGGTTACTCATAACATGGGTTTAGTAAAAATACACATAAATGAAAGGATTTTACTTATGAAAAAGTTTTTATCGCTTCTGCTGGTTGTAATAATGGTTTCATCCGTTGCGTTAACCGGCGTTGCTGCTACCAGCCCTGCTTTTAAGCTTGCGGTAACCGGAACAGCAAAGTACGCAAACAGCGGCGACAGTATCAATGTAGTTGTTACCGTTAATGACATTGACCTCACGGCTCTTACGGGAGGAATGTCATATGTCTCGTTCAGACTCTATTATGACAAAGCAAAGGTTGAGCCCACAATCAAAACAGGCTTTACCTCAGGGGATGTAGACAGCAAAACATTTATTACAAAAAGCCCCGAATCGGCATGGGAGACCATCGGTATTATTGACGAGACCGCAGGTTTTTACGAGCTTACCTTCGGAACCGATAAGATTACCGGAGCGAAAGCGGCAACAGCTAACGGTGCTCTCGTATTTACAATTCCCTTTACCGTTAAGACCGGAGTTTCAGACGATATAGTCTTTACCGTACCCAACGACTATGTTGAGGGCGGAAATAAGGACCTTACTCAAATTGAAGTGCCCGGCGTCGCAAACGATTTTACCGTAACAGAGAATATTCCTCCGCTTCCGGTAGGTGCGTTGGTAATTGACAACTTTGCGGGGTATGTAGGAGAAACAACCACATTAATAACCAGAATAGGTGAAAAGACCACTTTAGGCGAAGTTACCGAGCTATGCGGCGGTACCATCAGAGATTATAACATGTTCTATTTGGTAGCTGTCGGTGCTAACGGTAAGGTTACAGCTATTAATCAGTCGCTTACCAGAGATATACCTGAAGGAATCAAAAAGGACTTTGTAATTCCCGAAGGTGGCTTTGTTATACTGTTCAGCAGCTATGTAAATATTACAAACCATACACAAGCTATGGCTGATATATTTAAAGCGATCAAAATCGGCGATACAATAACCCTTCATAATGTAAAAATGAGTAATTTGGTTGCAGCTGCACAGGTTGCTAACTTGAATACAGCAGGCTTTACAATTACAAAGCTTGATTATAGTGTCGGTGTAACACTTGTTTCGGATTCATCTAAAGTTGTAGCGAATAAAGCGCTTGCTGTTCTTTCCGACGGAAACAAGAATACCGGCTTGATGACATTTTCAGATCCTTCCGTAGTGTTGTTCCAGAATTTATTATGCACACAAGCGGGAGTCTATCCCACAGTAGAGCTTATACTTACACTTCCGGCAGCTAAGGAGATTGATACAGTCAACCTCAGCTTCTATACCGAATATGTTTCGATGATAGGTCTGCCTAAGGATAATAAGATAACCGTAAGCTATGCAACTTCTCCGGATGGCTTCACCTCTCTCGGTGATTTTACCATAACAGGCGAGGTTGTCAGCGGAACAAAGGGTGTAATGGATAAAGAGATTGCACTCGGCACCGCAGTTACGGCAAAGTACATAAAGGTAGTATTCGCATATGGCGACAGCCCGTTCGTTGGCGACCCTAAGGTCGTATGGGAGTGGATGGCTCTTACTGAGTTTGGCGTATCAAAATCAGTACGCAGCTATTCAGTAGGTATAAATAATTTCTCTAATGCGGATCAAATAGGATTGCTTAAGGGCACTCTTGCACTGCTTACAGACGGAAACAAAGCCTCCGGAGCAACAACATTTAGTAACGCAGGCGTGGTTCTGTTCCAAAACAAGGTTTGTACCAACGGTTCACTTAACCCGACGGTAGATTTAGTTCTTAAGCTTGCAGAGAAAAAGACAATCGATAAGGTCGTAATGAACTTCTATCATGAGTATATTTCTATGATAGGCGTTCCCAAGGATAACAAGGTTAGACTCAGCTATTCCGTAGACGGTATTTCCTTCACCAGCCTCGGAGAGTTCACCTTTACAGGCGGAGCTGCAAGCGGAACCTCGGGTGTTATTGAGGCTATATTCAACATCACCGATGTCGAGGCACAATACATAGGCATCGAATTTGATTTCGGACCCAGCCCATTCACGGGAGACCCTAAGGTGGTTTGGGAGTTTATCGGACTTACCGAAATCGGAATTGTTGAACCGGCTATAGTAAATCCACTTGAGCTTATCAGCGGTTCGACATTCACAATTGAGGACGGATTCCTTCTCGGTGTTGTTGATAATATGACGATAGCACAGATAAAGGCACAGTTCAAAGGCGATGTTACGGTCAGCGGAACAGGAACAGGCGCAACGGTTACCGCAGGAACTCAAACACTTACAATAATTGTTCTCGGTGATATTAACGGCGACGGTAAGATTAATTCTCAGGACTACCTGTTTGCAAAGAGAGCGTTTTTGAAGACCTATACGCTTACGGCAACCCAGTTGAAGGCTGCATGTCTTGAAAACACCCCGCTTCCGACAACCAAGGACTATTACAAAATCAAACGGCACTTCCTCGGATCTTTTAATATCCACGCAAATTAATAGATTTTAAGTAATAAGGCGTTAACATATAACAATAACGGGTGGGAGTCGATTTCGCTCGTTATTGTTATATGTAAATAAATCCAAATATATTGCTATTGTTTTCAAAAAATATATATTGACTGCTTGAAATAAATATGATACAATATAGGCATATGAACAGAACATACTGTTGTATAAAACCAAGAAAGGAAACAAAAAATGAAAAAGTTTATAGCAGTTCTTTTATCAATAGTACTTATCAGTACATTGAGTGCTGTTTTTGTTACTGCCGATGAAGAGAGTGTAGACGGATTTGTATTCAGTATATCCGCCGTTGACACCAAAGTCGTAGCAGAGGGAGGACTTATTATTACCTCTCAGGAAGCTCTCGCAGCATCAACGGCCGGTTGGGCGATTTTAATCCTTTGCGAAAAGGTTGAGGATAACCTTTATAAAGCAAAATCAGATGTTATTGCCCCGACACCTGCCGGAGCCACCGATCTTTCCACAGTTATAATGGGAGCGAATGATATAGTTATCGTTATTCATTCGGCAACCAGCAACCCCGACAATGCGGCGCAATACCCCAATGTTTTTTCTAAGCTGGCAGCCCTTAAGATCAAAGCTGGAAATTACTTTACCTTAAGCGGTATTGACTTAACGGCAAAAACCGCAACAAACGGCAAAGCTACTGTTTCTTTAACCGATCCCAGAGAAACAGATGAGCCGCCGGTTGAGCCGCCGGTTGATCCTATCAGTGTTTATATTTCCAACTTCAACGAGAAGATTGGTTATGGATTCACTTCCATTTTCACAGCTGATTTCAGCGGAGCAGAGAGTAGCGTTATATCTACAACTGCCGGAAATTTCGCATGGGTAGCATATATTATAGCTGAGCCGGGCACTGTTTCGGGACAGTTTGTAATTACAGCTACAGGCAAGCACCTTTCGGAAGGCAGCCTTACAATACCGAATGGCGGATTCATTATCGCAGCTCATATCGACGACAGAGTAGCCAATAGCGAGGTTCACTTGAAAACCCTTGCAAACAGAAAAGAGCTGGAGAAGTTTGCAGTCGGCGACATAATTACTCTTACCGGAGTTAATTTAACTGCCGGAACATTGACCGAGAGCGCATCGGCAGACTTGTTTATCGATTCCGGCGTTACTCCCCCACCTCCCGGTGACGACTGGACAAACATAATGGGCGACCTTGTGGATGACCCCGGTTATGTGTTCGATGTAACCGCACCCGCAAATTACACCCCTGGTCAGGTAGTAAATGTAACTATCACAATCAAGGATATCGTACCGACAA
>PGZT01000068.1 GCA_002841455.1 Firmicutes bacterium HGW-Firmicutes-21
CTCCGTACCCGCCGACGCAAGATTGATTGAGGTTGCCTCATTAAAGGCAGAGGAGGCCGCTCTAACGGGCGAATCACTGCCTGTCAGTAAAACAGCCGGCATTTTATCCTCAGGTGAGGAAGAAATTACACTCGGAGACCGTAAAAACATGGTATATATGGGCAGCTCGATAGTTTACGGCAGAGGTGTTGCGGTAGTTTCGGGTACGGGTATGAGCACCGAGATGGGCAGAATAGCACAGGCATTGACCGATGCCAAGGAGGAAAAGACACCGCTTCAGCTTAAACTCGCTCAGCTGAGTAAGATTCTTACCTTTTTAGTGCTGGGAATATGTGCTTTTATCTTCGCCTTCGGTGTTATAAGAGCAGGCAGCTTTGAGAGAGCGGTTTTGCTTGATACCTTTATGGTTTCCGTATCACTCGCCGTTGCGGCTATTCCCGAGGGGCTGAGTGCGGTTGTAACCATCGTGCTTTCTATAGGTGTTTCCAAAATGGCAAGAAAAAAAGCCGTAATCAGACGGCTTACGGCCGTTGAGACACTCGGCTGCACACAAATAATCTGCTCGGACAAAACCGGCACGCTGACACAGAACAAAATGACTGTGGTTGAGCATCACACCCACAGCAAGGAGCTGCTTGCCGCGGCAATGGCGCTTTGCAATGATGCGAGTATAGACAAGGACGGAATTGTTACCGGTGAGCCTACCGAAGCGGCTCTTGTAACCTTTGCGTATAACAATTCGCTTGATAAAAATGCATTACAGAGCGATTTCCCCAGAGTCGGAGAAGCTCCATTTGACTCGGTGCGAAAAATGATGTCCACCGTACACAAGAGCGGTGCCGATTATATACAGTACACCAAGGGCGCACCCGATGAGATATTAAAAAAATGCTCTTACGCTTTTATCGACGGAATAGCTACCGAGCTTAACGACTCGCTCCGTGCCGAGATTATCGCCGAAAACAAGTCTATGGCGGACAGAGCGCTGCGAGTGCTTGCCGCTGCATATAAGCTTTATAATTCCCTGCCTGCTTCATTTGACGCGGATGCTTTAGAGAACGGGCTTGTATATATCGGGCTTGCGGGTATGATTGACCCTGTTCGCAGTGAGGTCCTTGATGCGGTAACCAAATGCCGTGCCGCAGGAATCCGTCCTGTTATGATAACCGGCGACCATATCGATACCGCAGTCGCAATAGGCAAATCGCTTGAAATCATAACCGACAGGTCGCAGGCTATCACAGGAACACAGCTCGATAAAATCAGCGATGAGGAACTGTTTAATACGGTACAGAATTACTCGGTTTACGCAAGGGTACAGCCGGAGCACAAGGTGCGTATAGTCAATGCCTGGAAATCAAAAAATATGGTTACGGCAATGACGGGCGACGGAGTAAACGATGCGCCCTCGATAAAAAGCGCGGATATCGGTATCGGTATGGGTATTACGGGAACCGATGTTACCAAAAATGTTGCCGATATGATTTTGGGTGACGACAATTTTGCGACTATCGTAGCCGCAGTCGAGGAGGGCAGACGGATATATGACAATATCAAAAAGTCTATTCAATTCCTTCTGTCCTCTAATTTAAGCGAGGTATTAAGCGTTTTTACAGCAACCGTTATCGGTTTTACCGTGTTAAGACCGGTTCATATACTCTGGATAAACCTCATCACAGACAGCTTCCCCGCTCTTGCGTTGGGTCTGGAAAAGGGAGAGCCTGACATTATGTCCCGTCCGCCGAGAGAGAAGAACGAGGGTATTTTTGCGAACGGAACAGGGTTCGATATTTTATATCAGGGCGTTATGGTTGCCGTTCTGACTCTTGCGGCATATCTTATCGGTCATTATTACGAATCGGGCATGTGGGAGTTTGTAACCAGCGGCGACGGTATAACAATGGCGTTCCTAACCATGTCTATGGCGGAAATATTCCATTCCTTCAACCTTCGTTCCCAAAGGGGATCCGTCTTTAATCTCAAGAGCCACAACAAGCTCCTCTACGGCGGAATGGCGTTGTCCTTTGTTCTTACCGCAATGGTTATCTATGTGCCGTTCCTTCAGAAGCTGTTCGGCTTTGAGCGTATCTCCCTGACCGAATACGGCATTTCTCTTGCACTTGCAGTCTCCGTTATACCGATCGTGGAGCTTGTGAAGTGTATACAAAGGAAAATAACCGATAGATGAATACAACATTTTATTACGGTTTTATAAAAGCCGGGATATATATTTGATTTAATACAAATCGTATTAATTTGTATAACCGGGGTGAATGGTGATAACCTCGCCGCCCATATCCCGATCGACACCTCCATACGAAGTAGTGAACCGTGCTTGTTCGGGAGCACTTAATACTCCGCGACGATTATCCCCCATCGGCACACGATACATTTCGCCATTGATTTTACGATACAGGTATGTTTCGTGCCATATCGCATTATTTATTTCGGTTTGCGAGGAAATAGCTGTTCCGCCCTCATTCTTAACCTGATCAATCGCATTGACCCTTTTATATTCCGAATTAATACCCGTTCCATGCCCGGGTGAATGGAAGATAGGACTTTTAAAATTCGCGGGGTTCTTCCAGCCGTAACGCTCGCGTATTTCCACCGAATCGGGTAGTGTGGATTTTTCAATCACTTCAATCTGCAGCTGCATCTTATTCGGTTCCGGTATATAAATTATTATCCGTAATTTATCTCCGGGCAGATAGTAATATTCCGTATACCTCCAATGATAGTTGGCGATACAGTTGTTATTTGTAACAGATACGGCATATTCACCGTTATGCACATCGTAGCCGCCTGCGTCCTGATGTTCATTGGTAATGTAACGCCAGAACGGTCTAAAGGCTATGCACCCGTTACTTAATGTTTGTCCCTCCACATTAATTAATGCTCTTGAGAAGGATAATCCGACATCCGATTCATTAATCGCAGAACCACCCATATAGACCGAAGGATTATCAAGGTTTTTACCTGCCGGGTCAACATCAAGCTCGGAATTATAATTGCCCTCATAGCGTTTTATCGTTACCTCGGGTAATGTAATCGTTCCCTCAATTCCCCACCATATATCTCTTGACGATACGACCTTATGATACCATGCTCCGCCAAACAGAGCCGGTGTTTCCGGATTGAGTATTTCGCCTTCGATTGCATCTAAAAAAACTGGCGGTGCAGTATATATACCGGTATCCCTAACATTAATTGTACGCATAACTGTATCTGCCTCATTACCGGCTGTATCGACTAAGGAATAGACAATAATATATTCACCCGGAACATTCGGGTCATAATCATTGATATTCATTTGAATTCGCTCGGTAATATTCCTTCTAAATTATCCAGACCGGTAATTCCTTTTAATAAATCATATGCCTCGCCTTGGTTGATACGAACATTTAGTTCTGTCGCATTAATTCGGATGACGGGTTTTATTCTGTCATTTAATAAATCTTCTTCAGCCGTCGTGGAGGTTGTAGTCATTTCGGTTGCGGAGCTTGTGTTTTTTTCCCCATCGACGGTTGTACATCCGACCATCACCGCTGCTATAAAAACAGATAATAACACAAAACAAATTTTATGCTTTCCCATACCTTCCTCCTTTTATAATTTATAATGGTTGTTATTTAAAGTAACATATTTACTATTATATGTCAACATATACAGAAATCCGAAGTGATTCACACCACTCCGGATTTACCTAATTTATATGGTTTGTTCCGCTTAACTGTTAATAATACCTTGATTCCAATCAGTTAAACTGATTTATTGTGTCATCCAAATCCGATTGAATTTTACTCTTTATTGAATCATAGGTTGATGAAAAGGTGTTGGTACCGCTGAAAGCGATTGCGTTCATGAAGCCGTTAATGCTTGATGCGTCATAACCGCTCTCTCCTCCCCATCCGAAAATATTACCCAAATCATAAACCCTGTTATCGAATATAAGGTCAAGCATCTCCTCGGATTCATCATCCTGAATTTTTCTCTGCTTGAGCATTATTTGATAATAGCTGTCCTTAACCGTACCTGTTGACGCTTGACAAAGTGCATCAAGAATAATTGCCGCTTGCTCGTATTCGAGATTGGTAACAGGAATTGCCGCACAGGTTGCATATATAGTTGATATCAACGAATAATAATCGGTCTGTGTATCATCGTACTTCGGGATTGGCAGAATACCGAAATTACACTCATATTCACCCAGCTCCGGTACATCGGCAATCGACATCGCTCTGAACAAGGCTCTTTTTCCCGCAACGGCTTCGGTAGCTGCAAGC